>CALWFX010000058.1 GCA_944377765.1 uncultured Clostridia bacterium | reverse complement strand
ACCCTCATTCAACTTCGTATGCTTAACAGCGGAAAAGGGCCAGCGGTGCAAAGTTTAAGGGCACAAGCGGACAAGCATCGTTATCATCAAGAGATGAAAAAGACGATTGAAAACACTGAAAATCTTTATTTAAGACAAGGTGAAGCGGTTGATATAACCGTGCTCGACAATGGCGATAAAGTGGTGAAAAGTGCCGTTGGAGAAGAGTATCTTTGCAAAACGATCGTTTTTGCAACGGGAGTATACCTAAAAAGCAGAATTATCATTGGAGATTACACAAAAGAAGTTGGGCCAAATGGCTTTATGAATGCGCAACACCTGTCAGACGCACTTAAAAAACTAGGATTAACCCTTTTGCGTTTCAAAACGGGAACTCCTGCAAGAGTTAATGGAAGAAGTGTTGATTACTCAAAACTGGAAATTCAACGAGGTGAGGAGTTTATTCAAAACTTTTCTTATCTTACAAAAAGAAAGCCTAACAATAAAGGCGTATGTTATTTGACTTATACCACACCAAAAACGCATGAAATTATCAAACAGAATCTTGATAGAGCGCCAGTCTTTTCTGGAATGATTAAGGGAATTGGGCCAAGATACTGCCCTTCAATTGAAACAAAGATAGTCAGATTTGCCGATAAAGAAAGACATCAACTCTTCTTGGAACCAGAAGCCTTGTCAACAAAAGAGGTTTATATTCAAGGCTTTTCAACCTCTATGCCAGTAGATGTGCAAAAAGAGATGATTCATTCTGTTCCAGGGCTTGAAAAAGCGGAAATAATGAGAGATAGTTACGCAATTGAATATGATTGCATTGATCCGACCGAACTTTTGCCTACCCTTGAATATAAAAAAATAAAAGGACTTTTCTTTGCAGGACAAATAAACGGCACGAGTGGTTATGAAGAGGCAGCCGCACAAGGAATAATTGCAGGAATTAATGCAAGTCTCTATTTGCAAGGCAAAGAACAACTTGTTTTGAAACGCAGTGATGGATATATTGGCGTTCTCATTGACGATATTGTGACAAAAGGAACAAACGAGCCTTACAGGATGATGACGTCACGTGCAGAATATAGGTTGCAATTAAGACAGGATAACGCCGATTTGCGTCTGACTGAAATTGGAAGACAAGTTGGACTTGTAAGTGACAAACGATATAGAATTTTCAAAAAGAAAGAAAAAGATCTGCAAAAGATTTTCTCTTTTCTTGACAGAAAAGTCAAAGTTGATCAAAACATAAAAGACTTTTATATTCAAAATGGCGAAAATCCACCAAGAGAAAACGTGACAATCAAAGAAATGTTGAAAAGACCAAAGATTGATGCTTTCAAAATTAACACACTTTTGCATGTTTTTGATGAATTTTCATATGAAATAATAAACGAAATGAATATTATCATAAAATATGAAGGATATTTGAAACAACAACGTGAAGAAATTGAAAAATTTCAAAAAAATGAAAAAATAATTATTCCATCAGATTTTGATTATAAAAAATATCATGGATTAAGACTGGAAGCGGTGGAAAAATTGGAGCAAATCAGGCCATTAAACATAGGACAAGCATCACGTGTTTCTGGCGTTTCTCCGGCGGATATAGCCGTTTTGTCAGTGCTTGTGAAAAAATTTAATGAAGAAAAAAAAGACAAGAAATAATCTTGTCTTTTTTATTAAAAATTGACATTTTTTCATTAAAATTATATAATTAAAAAAAATAAAAATTTTTATAAAAAAATATTAAAATAAAAAAGGTAAAAAAATGAAAGAAAAATTAAAAAAAATATTCGAAAAATATAAAATTTTATTAAATGAAAATCAACTTTTGCAATTTGAAAAATATTATCAATTTTTAGTTGAGGAAAATAAAAAATACAACCTTACATCTATAACAGATGAAGAGGATGTTGTCTTCAAACATTTCTTGGATAGTGTGTTGCCAGAAAAATATATAACATCCAATGCCTCTTGCATTGATGTTGGCACTGGTGCTGGCTTTCCAGCAATCCCATTAAAGATTGTCAGACCAGATCTTTTTGTTTGCATGGTTGATAGCCTGCAAAAAAGAGTGAATTTCTTAAATCAAACAATAAATATGTTGGGACTTAAAAATATTGAGGCTCATCATGCAAGAGCAGAAGATTTTGCAGTTAAAAATAGAGAAAAGTTCGACTTTGCACTTTCAAGAGCGGTCGCACAAGTGCCAACGCTGTCAGAATATCTTCTTCCATTTGTCAAAATTGGCGGAAAAGTGATTATGTATAAATCGCAAAAGGTGGAAGAAGAACTTTGCTCTGGCGAAAAAGCAATAAAAGTGCTTGGTGGAAAAGTTGAAGATGTGATAAAAATGCGAATTGATGAAATTGATGCTGAAAGAAACTTTATTATTATAAAAAAAGTGCAAAATACACCGCAAAAATATCCTAGAGGTAAGAATTTGCCAAAAACTAAGCCGATTTTATAGGAGGAAGGATGAAGTTAGTCTCTTACAATATAAATGGCGTGCGTTCAGCATACAAAAAAGGACTTATTGAATGGATTAAAAACAGCGATGTAGATATATTTTGCTTTCAAGAGGTTCGAGCGAATGAAGAAGTTTGTCAAAGTATATTCGGTGGCGGACAATTAAACTTTTTCAGTGAACAAAAAAGCAAATTTGACGACTATTTCAAAATTTACAACTGTGGAAATATTCCAGGTTATGCAGGAACAATGATTATGTCAAGGGAAGAGCCAAAAAAAGTGCTTTATGATATGGGCGATTTGTGGAAAGATAATGAAGGAAGAACAACAACCGCCTTTTTTGGAGATTTTGTTGTAGTAAACGCATATATTCCAAACGGAAGCAATAGATTAGACTTCAAAATGGCTTATCTTGACGCCTTGACAAAACATTTGGAAAGATTGAAAAAAGAAAATACGGTTATATGTGTTGGAGACTTCAATATTGCTCATAACGAAATTGACCTCACCCACCCTAAACAATGTGCAAGCAAGTCAGTTTTCTTGCCAATTGAAAGAAAAGCATTTGAAAAAATATTGAATTTAGGTTTTTTAGATGTTTTTAGAACGCTGTATCCAGAAAAGAGAGAATATAGTTGGAGAAGTTATTCTTCTCGTTTGCCAGAAGAGATGCAAAAATATACCAAAAACTTCTATAAATATCGAATTGATTACTGCATAATTTCAAACGACAAAAGATACATCTTAAAAGATTGCCAAATGCCTGATTTGCCTTATAGTGACCATTTGCCAGTTATTTCATTATTTCAAAAAAATAATAAAAAATAAATAAAATTTTTATATTTTTTTATTTAATATTTCCTTATAAAAAATAAATTCAAAAAAACAAATAAAAAAATAATTAAAAATTATTAAAAATATAAATAAAAACAGCAAATTATTTTAATTTTTTGCTGTTTTATGTTATTATATAATTAGACAAATAAATTATTAACTTGCGAGGTAAAACATGGGAAAAATTATAGCGTTTGCAAATCAAAAAGGTGGTGTTGGAAAAACAACAACTTGTATCAATCTTTCTGCATACATTGCAGCAATGGGAAAGAAGGTGCTTGTTGTAGATCTTGATCCACAGGGCAATGCAACAAGCGGGCTTGGAATTGACAAAAATAGTGATATGAAAACGGTTTATGATCTTATTTCAGGCGATTGCACAGTGGAAGAGGTTGTCAAACAAACTTTGGTTGATGGGCTTGATATTCTTCCATCTACCGTAGATCTAGCGGGAGCAGAACTTGAAATGGTTCAAATGCCACAAAGAGAAAAGATTATGAAAGGCATTTTAGAGCCGTTAAAAGAGAAATACGACTTCATTATGATAGACTGCCCTCCATCGCTTGGACTTATCACTGTGAACGCTTTAACCGCTTGTGACAGCGTAATTATACCAATGCAGTGCGAATATTACCCTTTGATGGGTATAACGCAACTCATGAACACAATCAGGCTTATAAAGTTCCACTTAAATCCTTCTATTGATGTTGAAGGTGTGGTTATGACAATGAAAGACAAAAGATCCAATCTTACAAATCAGGTAAGTGATGA
>CALWFX010000057.1 GCA_944377765.1 uncultured Clostridia bacterium | reverse complement strand
CGACGCTCTTCCGATCTAATTTCCCCACATTAATTTCTTGACTGAAATTCACAACTTGCGGAATATCATATCCAACTGCACATAAAAGTATCCATGAAAAAAGAATGGCAGTAATAAAATTCATTGTAACACCAGCAAGAAAAACAATTATCCTTTTCCAAGGTTTTTGGTTGTTAAAAGAATTTTCATCTCCCTTGCCTTCTTCATCTTCGCCATAAAAAGAGCAATAGCCACCCAATGGAAAAAGACGAAAAGAAAACTTTTCGCCTGTTTTTTTGGATGTATGAGAAAAAATAGCCTTGCCAAATCCAATGGAAAACTCTGTAATTTTAAATTTCAAAATTTTTCCTGCAATATAGTGCCCAAGTTCATGCACCAAAACCATAAACAAAAGCACAACAATTGCAAGAAGAATATATAAAAAAGTCATCATAAATAAATTCCCACAAAACTACAAATTTTCAGTCTTTGGTTACGCTATTTTTTAGTCTTATAAAGCAAAAATCCAAAAAGCAAGCATGATATATGGAGCGATAAAAATGTATGAGTCAATTCTATCCAAAAGTCCACCATGTCCAGGAATTAGTCTGCCACTATCTTTGACATCTGCTCTACGCTTAATGATTGATTCAAACAAATCACCTGCAATTGCAATGCCAGTTCCAAGAAGAACAATAATAAGATATGCCCAAATTGGAAAACTAGACCACAAATAACTAAACCCTGCAATGTTTGCAAAAATAAGCCAAACGCAAGCCATTAAAAGAACTGACCATAAAACACCACCAACAGTGCCTGAAATTGTTTTGCTTGGACTTATTCTTGGACAAAGTTTCTTTCCGCCAATAACTGACCCTGTGAGCATTGCAAAAGTGTCTGTGAACATTGGAATAAGAAAAGCGGTAAACAAGATAAAGATGGAAATATCACTTGGTAAATCAACAAACTTATCAAGTGGAAGTTCTCCCATATGGTTAACGAATACAAAGAATAGGAAGAAAAATGCTGGATACACAAAAATGATAAGAGTGTTCAAACATTTTTTGAAAGCAAATTTGGCAATTATCATATTCTTAACGCCTCTTGTTGCCATTTCATCAATAACTTTTTTCTTTCTTATAAGTTGAATTAAGAATGTTCCAAGAAGTGTTATAAGCATTAAACCAAAGTCAATTAAAATTGCCCACAATATCCAATATATATTTGCTGTTGAGCCTGCGTAGAACACGCAAACAAGATTACAAGCAAGCATTAATGCTGGAAAAATTACAGACAAAATCTGAAAATTATATAATCTTGTTTTTGATAAAAGTTTTGACATTTCATAAGACGCAATGCAAGCCAAAATACCAAAGAAAGCATCAAAGAAATAGTCACTGACAAAAATCTTTAAAACAAAAAGAATTGCCAAAATTAAAACGATAAGCACTGATGAGTATATTCTTTTTTTCATTAATTTCCTCCAAATCTTCTGTGTCGCTTAGAATAAATTTTTAACGCCTTGTAAAGTTGCCTTTTATTGAAACTTGGCCAGTGAACTTTTGGAAAGTAAAATTCGCTGTAAGCAAGTTGATAGAGCATAAAATTTGAAACCCTTTGCTCTCCGCTTGTTCTTATCACAAGGTCAATGTCTGGTGCTGGATATGAATATAGATTTTTTGAAATATCTTCTTCATTAATTTTTTTAGCACCTTTTTCTATAAGTTTGTTAACTGCTTGCACAATATCAGCTCTTCCGCCATAATTAAGAGCAAGATTAACAACCAAGCCAGAATTATTTTTGCTCTTTTCCACTGCTTTTATAATAATTTTTTGCATTTCATCTGGAAAACGACTTATATCGCCCATGCAAACAAACTTAATGTCATATTTTTCAAATTCGCTTTCATTTTTTTTGAACATATCAGAAACTAAGTTAAAAATTGCGTCAACTTCTTTTTTCTCTCTGTTCCAATTTTCTGTTGAAAAGGCAAAGAAAGATGCAAACTTAATTTCTTTAATTTCACTTAAATTTTTGATGACATCAACAAGTCTTTGAGCACCCCTTTCATGACCAACATATTTTGTCAGTCCTCGTCTTTTTGCCCATCGCCTGTTGCCATCCATAATGAAGGCAATGTGAGTTGGATACTTAGATAATTTTCTCATACAACTCCTTACTTTAAACTTTCATAACCTCGTCTTCTTTCTCACTTGCAAGTTTATCTGCAAGGTCGGTGTATTTATCAATCATCTTTTGAACATCTTTTTCTGCCTGAGCAAATTCATCTTCAGAAAGAGTGCTGTCTTTTTTCATGTCTTTTAACATATCAAGGCTGTCGCGTCTAGCATTACGCATTGTGATTTTTGTTTCTTCACAAATTTTCTTAACTTGCTTCACAATTTCCTTTCTTCTTTCTTCTGTGAGCATTGGAAAAACAAGTCTAATTGTTTTGCCGTCATCGGTTGGAGTTATTCCAACATCTGCTTGAATGATTGCTTTAACAACATTTTTAATTTGGCTAGCATCCCAAATGTTAACATTTAATATTCTTGCTTCAGAAACAGAAATTGTTCCCATTTGGTTAATTGGTGTCATAACCCCATAATATTCAACCATAACTTTATCTAATATATGCGGATTTGCTCTGCCCGCTCTTATAACAAGATATTCGTTTTGTTGGTGAGAATATGCTTTTTCAAGGTCTTCTTTTAAAGATGAAAAAATTTCATCAACCATTTCGTTCATAAAAATCTCCTTATGGATAAGATTATATCTTAAAATGAAAATATTTGCAAACAAATATTAGAAAAAAACAAAAAGGAAGAAAAAATCTTCCAAATTTTGTTACCTGATAATGATTTCATCATCCTTATTTCCTAAACTTTTAACAATTTTGGCAACTTCGCCATATTGCTTTTTAATACGCTTTAAAAATTTTGCATATTTCTCATCAGTCGCACTTGGAAATTGAACATCGCAAACATAAGAACTGTCTTCTTCTTGCAACAAACCAAAGTCAAACAGACTTGGTTGAAAAACTTGTTCTTCCATTCTCATTAAAGAAGTTGTGACAGGTTTTAAAAGGTCTTTACCAAATTTTTTAACAAACCCTTTAATTTGTTGTCTTGGAGAAGAAGAAAGCTTTATTTTGTCGGCAGTGTTTGCTTTAAAAGTTTCTGCAAGTTCTTCTGGATTTTTATAATGTTTCTTTGCTTCTACCATGTTTTGAGCAATATAATCATCCGCTTCCTGCCTAAGCATTTTAATATCATCTTCATATTTTTTCATTGCCAAATCAATTTCATCTGGCTCATATTTTTTGTAAACATCTCTAACTTTTCCAGCATAAAGATGCAACAGTCCAAGAATTTTATCTCCAAGATTGACAATTTTGCCTTGAAGTTCAATATCATTTTTAATTTGTGGCACAGATGCTCTTATATGTCTATCATATTCGTCCACTTCTTTAACGCCAAAAAGTTCTGCAAGCATATCTATGTTTTTATATATATCATTAAGACTTTTAATAAGACATTCATTTTCATAATTGATGTTTAAAAGTCTTTCAAGTTCATTAAACCCTTGCTCAGCCTTTTTACCAGCAAAAACACGATAAAACTCTTGTGCAATTTCTCTTTTTGTCATGTTATAAAGTTTAACAGGTTCAAGAATTTTGTTTGTTTTAAGTTTTTCAATAACATCTTCTGTCTTATTTGTTTCAAGATATGGAACAATGGCATCGCCAGATGAAATAAATTTTTGAAAAAGATTAGTTCCTTGCAATGCATCCAGTCCCTTTATATTGATAAACAACTTTTCAAGTTTTGCAGAATTTACACCATAAATGGTTTTAACATTTTTAAAATACCCTTTTGCCTGCTCTTCTCCCAAATTTTCAACAATCAAATTTATAACTTTTTGATAGTTACTTTGGTAATTATCTACTTTCCCAAAAAAGTTTTCAGCAGAGATTTTGTTGATGTAACTTATGTTTGTTGGATTGTTAAAAAGAGATGATAAAATTTCTTCTGTATCTTCTTTGGAAAAATATTTGCTAAGCTCGTTATATAGTGCACTTTCTTTCTTTTTCATTTCTTCCACCTTAATTGTTAAAACAGAAGAATTATTTAAAATCCAGTCATGCATTACATCTACTTTTCTGTAATTTTCACCTTTCTTTCGATGCTCCAAAATATAATTTGTTGCTTTTTCTGCAACATATTTATATGCTTCAATAATTCTGTTATTTGTTAAAGTAAAAAGTGATGGATTATTTCTGAAAATTTCAACAACTTCACTTTCATTAAATAAGTAAATGTTCTCATCTTTATAGCCAAGAGCATTTTGATATGGAATTCTACGAACAAGATGAAAAGCTCTTACAGTATCAAAATTATTGTTTATTTTTAAGGTATTAACTTTATAAATAAGTGAAGAACATCTTTCATACATGGAAACAATTTTTCTATCTTCAAGTTTAAGTTTGTTTTTTAAAGTTGCAAAAACAATATCAAACTGTCCTATTCTTGCTTTATCGCTATCAAAATACCCATAATCATTAAGAAAAAGTTCCCCTTGCGTTAACACTGTAACATAAAGAATTTCATATGGGTTAATGCCTTTCTTTGTAGTTGCTTCAAAAAGACTATAAAGTCTTGTTCTTGTTGCAGAAGGACTTTCAAACTCATTGAAGCTTGAATAGTTTAACTTTTTAAAAATAACTCTTCCTATCTTTCTTTTAAGGTCATCTTCGGTAATATCTTTATATTTATCAAGCCAAGGTTCTAAGGCACCCAAAATTGCCACCAATCTATATTTATCAGTGCCAAAAGTAAGTTTTGTTTTAATAGTTTCTGCAACATCACTTTCTTCCATAAGAAAATACTTTTTTGCGAATTCAACAACATCGCTATAAGTCATGTTAAAATAACTAGCACTCATACCATCCCCCTATGATGCTATTTTAACATATATATTAAATTTGTCAATAGTAATTTTAAATTAAGTTTATATAAAAACATGAGTAAACACTCATGTTTCTTTAATTTTCTCTGCCTTTGTATTCACAATTTTCTTAATATCTTTAATGTCAATCTTTTTTGCAATTTCAGGTTTAATAAGAAGAATAATATTAGGTTTTCCAACAAGTGCCTTCAAAACATAGTCATTAATTTCTTCATAAGTAATGTTTTCCTTCATTTTACGACTTTCTTTCATTTCCTTCTTATTCATTAAATTGCCATATGCAGTATACTGAGATAAATCTCTATCTAATATCGCACGAATTGTACTGTAATCTAAATTATAATTATCAAGATATTTTGTTTTCTGTTTTTCAAAAGTTTCTTTGTCAATGCCATTTTGCTTTATGTCTTTAATAAAATCTTTAAAAATTTCATAATTTAACTCGACTTTATCGTGGTCGCATTCCACAATAAATTCAAACTCTTTAATTTTATAATTATTATTTAAGCCAAAATATGCACTATAACAAGATTTATTATCCATTCTAAACTTTTTAAATGCCATATCATTAATGATATTAGTTGCCAATATTCCAATAAAGTTTTCTTTACGCGAAATATATCTATCTCGCTTGCAAAATTCCCAATTTATGTATAGCATAGATTTCTTTTCTTCCCAAGGCTCTTCGGTGATAAATTGACCGCTTTTTAGACCGCCATAATCATCATAGCCATAGCCAACTTTCCCTTTTTCTTTAAGTCTTGCAACAACATATTCATCAACAAGTTTTTTTGCTTTTCTAAAAGAAAGATTACCAGTAATTAACATAACAGCATTGTTCTGACAAAAATAATCATCAATAAACTTCTGAGCATCTTTCAAGGTTAGCCTACTTATACTTTCCTTTGTGCCTGCCATTCTCCCTTCATTTAAATTTTTATGAAATTTATCTTTTTCAAGTTTTGACAGATCTAAATATGTTCTTTGCCCAGCATTTCTTCTTGATAAGGTCACAGCTTCCTGTGTTACAATTTCCTTTTCATCTTCAAATTCTTTTACAGCATTTGTAAGCCCTAAAAAGCAAGATGTTGAAGAATCTAATAAACTTTCAAACTTTTCTTTTGGTGCAGTTCCAACAAAAGCCATATCACGAAAACTTGTAAAAGCATTTTTCATAGGAAATCTTTGTAAAGATTCATATAAATTTTTTCTGTCAAACTTTTTATTTGAAAAAGAACATAACATATGTTCAACTAAGTGAGCAAGCCCTTGTTTATTCTTAGGGTCATTATAAGAACCAGCATTAAAATTCAATCGAAAAGTTACACCATTAACACTTTTTAATCTATGCCAAATAAAAACAAGTCCACTTTTGTATTTATATATTTTCCTTCGTTTCATTTTCACTCCTTTCTCGTGATAATTATAAATTTACATAATTAAAAAGTCAATATCAAATTTCAAAACTGGTAATAACTTTCATATAAAAACCTGAAGGCCAGTTTTATCTTCCACTACAGCCTCCTCCGCCACCGCCTCCGCCAGAAGAACCACCAAAGCCACCACCGCTTCTTCGTCCTATGCTACTTGATGTTGAAGTTGAACCAGAATAATGCGACATAATGCCACTTGTAATAAAAACACCAAGTTCAGTTGCAGAAAAGCCTTGACAATAATCTGGCATTTCAAGATTTAATGCTTTAAACTTACTTTCAAATTTATCTGTCAAATTAAAAATGTAACAATATGGCAAAATTTTATAATAATATTCTGGGTCTTCTTCAATAAGCATTTCCAATCTTTCCACTTCAGCAAGTGCAATAAAATTTTTTAGTCCTAAAATTTTCCCCCTGAGTTTTAATTCTTCTTTAGTGTAAAGTTTGATATGCTTAGAAAGATAAATACCTGCAATCATAATAATTGCTGTTATAATACTTAGGTAACATATATCGTAAGGAAGAAAATATCCAGCACCAATTAAAATGACAAGTGGAAAACCGCCAAAAAAAGTGCACCAAACAATCTTAAAAACAATTGGCATAGAAAAGTATGTGAAGACCAGCGTTCCAATCACAGGAAATAGGAGAATGAAAAGCAAGTAAAAGTATTCATTTATCAAAACAATACGCCAAATAATAAACAATAAAATTGGTAAAACAGCCAAAAAGCAAGTTACATATCTTAAAATTGAAACTTTTTTGCTCACTTCTTCTGGTCTTTTATATAAATTTCTTATAGCAACATTAATGTTTCTATCCACAATTTGATTGCCAACAACAAAAGTATCGCCATAAGCGAAAAATGCATTAAACAAATTCTTTTCATTTACCTTTGATATAAAAAATTGCCCTTTGCTTTTCGGTATCGTTGGAAAATCTTTCAGTTTTGTTAAAATGATATTTCGTTTGTCTAATATTTCAATTGAAATTAATTTTTTACTTGCCCATTCAATAATCAGTGCGGAAAAATCTTTGGCTCTTAGCTTTCCCCTATAAACGCTTGCCACATCAATTGTAGATAAATTTTTAGGCGGATAAAACTCTGGAGTGATAATCGTTTTTCTATGAAATTTATGAAGACATAAAATGATTATAATTCCAATTATTGACAAAATTAAAATTGCAATAACCACAAAATAAAGAGCATTTGGCATATATGTGGTATCAAAATAACCATTTGGCAAAATTAACTGCATTGTAAAGCCCATTTCTTTAGACAAATTTTCATAACTAACACTAATTGAATTATCTAAAATCTCTAAATTCAATAATTCTCCGCCAATGCTTTCCTTGTTGTTTGTTCTAAAAGTTAGTATTTCACTTAATTCATCTTTGCTGTCATAAAAACTTTTTGGCAAAATAATGGTTGCTGAAAATTTCTCCACTTCGCTTTGAAAACCATAATCCATGATATCAAACGTAAAATCATCAAAACCAGAAATAAAATCTTCGCCCATATCATAGGTATATTTGATTTCATAGATATGCTGACCAACTTTAAAATCATTATCTTCACCAGTATTTATATAAAAATATTCACTATCTTCTTCTAAAAAATTATATTCTTCTTCTCCATCCATTGTAACAGAATGTAGTTCAAGGTCGTTTATATATGTTTTTGAATACTCTTTGCCATCAATTATTCGTGTAATTGTATTAACTTTGGATATATTTCTAGTTAAACCAACATTAATTCCAGCATTCTGATATGTTACAGTGATTGTTTCAGTTATGTCACAAACCTTATTTTCATTAATGCTAATAACCTTTTCAACCGAATTATAAACTATGTTGTCATCCTTAATCGATGCAAATGCCACTTTTGGAGTAAAGAAAAAGAAACTTCCGAAAAGCATACATAAAATTATAACTAAAACTAAGTTTAAATAAGTTGTTTTAAATTTCAATATATATCTCCTTTATCAACAACATTAACTAAAACATATTAACCAAGTTTATCGCCATTTTCAACTTCAAAGTCTGGTTTAATCAAAACAACTCCATCTTTGGAATATGTTCCAAGCACCAAAACTTCAGACATAAAATTGGCAATCTGCCTTGGTGGAAAGTTCACAACTGCCAAAACTTGCTTGCCAACAAGTTCGTTAATTTTATAGTGTTCAGTTATTTGAGCAGAAGATTTTTTAATTCCAATTTCTTTTCCAAAATCAATCAAAAGTTGATATGCTGGCTTTTTGGCTTTTTCAAAAACTTCCGCTTTAACAATGGTTCCAACTCTAATATCCAACTTTAAAAAATCTTCAAAACTTGCCATAAACATCTCCCTTGATATATTTTTTAACCTTAATCATAAACCAAATTTAGAATTTTAAAATACAATTTATATGATTTAAAACTGCATAATACACCATATATTGTGTGGTATGCAATGCAGGCAATTTTTAAAAATTTATACGCTTTTTAATTGATTTTTAGAAAATAATTTGATATAATAAAAACGCTTTAATTAAACCTTATTGTGCAGAGATGTCCGAGTGGTTTAAGGTGCAGCCCTGGAAAGGCTGTGTGCGAGAAATCGCACCGAGGGTTCGAATCCCTCTTTCTGCGCCAATTAATTAAAATTTAGAATGGATAATTCCCCCACCATAACAGATGCCATTTTCATCATATAAAACAACAAACTGGCCTTCTGTTATTGCTCTTTGCTTTTCAGCAAAATCAACCTTAATGTGCTTATCGTCTAAAATTGTAACCTTAACTTTTTGGTCTGGCTGACGATATCTAAATTTTGCATAGCATTCAAATTCTTTTTGTTCAGGCACTTTTGGTATCCAATTCATTGTGTCAGCATAAAGCCCATTTGAAAAAAGTTCTTCGCATTCCCCTTGACTTACATAAAGGACATTGTTTTTCAAATCCTTTTTCAAAACAAACCATCTTCCGCCATTGCCATCATGTGTTCCACCAAGATTGAGCCCACGACGCTGACCAATTGTGTAATACATAAGTCCATCATGAGTACCAACAACCTTTTCATCAAGAGTTCTAATTTCTCCCTTTTGTGCTGGCAAATATTGTTTTAAAAATTTCTTAAAATTTCTTTCTCCAATAAAGCAAATACCTGTTGAATCTTTTTTCTCAGCAGTGGAAAGTCCAAGTTTTTTTGCAATTTCTCTAACTTCTTTCTTTTCCATATCAGCAAGTGGGAAAATTACAGAAGAAAGTTGATACTGAGAAAGTTGATTAAGAAAATACGATTGATCCTTGCTTAAATCTTTTGCCTTGCATAGATATGTAAGCCCATCTTTTGTGAAAGATTTTGCATAGTGCCCTGTTGCAATCATATCTGCACCAAGTTTTTTTGCCTTTTCTAGAAATGGACCAAATTTAATTTCACGATTACATAGTACATCTGGGTTTGGCGTTCTACCATTTTTATATTCGCTTAAAAAATATTTGAACACTCTGTCGTAATATTCCTTTGCATAATTGACACTGTAATATGGAATACCTATTTTTTCACAAACTCTTTTAACGTCTTCATAGTCATCCCTTGCAGTGCATTCGCCATCTTCTTCGTCCCAGTTAATCATAAAAAGACCAATAACATCATGCCCTTGTTTTTTAAGAAGATAGGCAGCAACGCTTGAATCTACTCCACCACTTATTCCAACAACAACTCTCATAAATAACTCCTAAACTTTAAAGCCACCAGTTTCGGTCATTTCAATGCAAACTGGCACTTTAAATTTTTTGCATATAACATAGATACAACTTATCATCCAGCCAATAACCCCAATTCCAATTGGAACATAAAGGACTGATAGTGCTTCAACAAGATAAGCATTAAAAACAACGCAAACAATCGTATAAACCATCATGGCAGACATCAAAATACCTTTGATATATTTACCAACATAATAATAATGTCCGCCGAAAAGCCCAAGGAAAAGGGTATATAAAAGAAGTTTTGTGTAATCTACATCTTTTGGCAACTGTGAAGTGTAAAGGATATAATCTCTATCTCCCTTTTTTATCATCTCTTTTGCTGCTTTGTTTGTGGCATAATCAAGGCGAGAAAAAATAAGTCCGCACTCCCCACATTTTGTGGCGGTTTGCAAACATTTATTATCACATCTTGGACATCTTTTAAATGGTTTTTTGTTTATTCTCATCGTTAATATAATATAATTATTCATTAGAAAAGTCAAGAAAATATATTAAACAAGAAATAGAGAATATAAAAATTTTTTACTCAAGTTTATTAATCTATTAAACTGCTTCTGCTAATTTTTCATTTGCCTTATTAAAATAAACATAAGAAACGCTGTCATCTGAAACATAATGTAAAACAAGTTCAAAACACTCCTTTGCTTCCAAATACTTCCCTTCGTTATAAAAGCGAACACCATTTTCAAATTTATTTTTAAGTTTTTTAAGTTTTTCTCTCTTAGATTTAGCATAATAATCTAAACTTTCAAACAAAGAAATCTGAGCATTATCATAAGTCAAAGCCCCAGTGTAACGATAATCAAAATTGAAATTTTGTGACAAATTATCAAGCACTGATTTGGAAATAAGAAGATTGGAACCAATATATTCATTAATATCTTGCATCTTACTAATAAAATTTTCAGTGTCAGAAATGATTGTTGGCATCTTATTTTCTTCATCTCCAACAATTCCAAATGTCAAACTATCAAAATGAATGCTGATTTTTGCATCAACTTTAAAACTCTCTTTTTTATTTTTAATATCAAGTGCTTTCAAAACTGCATGAGCACATCCAATTGCATTTTCTCCTTTGGAAAACACTGCCAATATACCATCCCCATGATATTTATCAACAAAACCATCATATCTTCGAACCAAAGGCAAAACAATTTTAAGATAAGAGTTTATATAGTTGAAATTTTCTTCCAAACTCAAAGTTCTTGAAATGTTGGTTTTTAAATCACAAGCAAGAACCACTCCCTGCTTTTGAACTTTACCACCAATCTCTAATTCTTTAATGCTGTTAGTGCCAAAATATTTTAAAAGTTCTTTTGGAATACGCTTTTCTTTTTCCAAATTTGCCACTCTAATTTTGTTGTCTTTTTCTTTATAAATAAAGTTTATCTTGTTTAAAGAATGTTCAATCTCTTGAAAATCTTTGTTGCCACCAACTTTAAAATCGTCAAACTTAGCCCTGCCATCACCCAATTTTTGTATTATTCGCTTAACACTTTTAATTGGTTTGCAGGCAAAAATAATCAAAACAAAAAGAAGGACTAAATATAAAATTGTTGCAAGTGCCACCCATAACAAACTATTGTAATTGTCTGTTGCATTTAATTTTAAAGTTGCTTTCACAGATTCAGAAGTTACATCAGTTAAATTCCCCACTTGCGTAACAAACACAACAAAAACGCCATAAACAAGAGTTAGTGGCAAAACCGAAAAGAAAATCATATTCGACAAATTCATGCTTTTAAGTAAAGAAATGTATAATATGATAAAGGAAACTAAAAATGCAACCAAAAAACCAAGGGCAACATAGGACAAAGCAGAAAAATTGAAGGAAAAGCCTTCGCCATTTGGCACAATACCTTCAACCAAATACCTAATTAAAAAGATATTTGGAAGGAACAGAATTATTGTAATAATTAATAAAATTTTGTTTTTCATGCAAATAGTTTGAGAAAAAACACCGCTTTAATACATATAATTTTTGCATAAAATGTCGAAAAAGAGAGAATATATATTAAAGGAGAAAAATATGGAAGAAAAAGAACTTATCACAAAATACTTAAATACAATCTATCAAAACATAAGAACAGCAATCCAATCAATTGAAGACATTGAAAAAAAAGTGGAAGATGACAATTTTATCAGTGAATTAAGCAAACAACAAGATGGTTATCTTGTTTTGGCAAAAGAATGTGAAGGTTTTGCAAAAGCAGAAAAAATTGAAGGAATAAAGGATAATAACTGGATGGAAAAAGCAAGACTATGGACAAGCATAAATACGTCAACAATAACCGACAATTCCAATCGTAAAATTGCAGAATTAATGCTGATTGGCACCTTTATGGGAATTATATCCTGCATAAAAGATAAAAGCGACCACAAAGGGATATCAAAAGAATTAGACGAGATATTAGATAGGCTATATAAATTTGAACGCAACAATATAGATAGGCTTTTGCCATATTTGGAATAAAAAATGAGAATGAAAAGTCATTCTAATTTTTTACATTAAGAGTTGCTAACGCAACATTAAGAGGCGACAACGTCGCCATGAAGAGAAATTGCAAGGCAATTTCATGAAGAGCAAGACTTTGTCTTGCATTGTGGTATGTTTTATGGTTCTTTATTGATAATATAAATATATTTCAATTAAAAAACATTTTAAAACAGCGGAATAAAAAAGAAAAAGAGTTTTATTATTAGTAATAAAACTCTTTTTTATTTGTATTTTTTGTTAAGTTTGCTGTTTAACCACTTACTAAAATCGTCCACAATGCGAATTTCAATTCGCTCTTCACGCAAAAACTTTGTTTTTGCTCTTCATGTGAGCGAAGCGAACTCTTAACGCAAAGTTTTACTTTGCTCTTCATTGTCATAAAAATGCAGTAGCATTTTTATGACACACATCCATATTCTGATACTTTAATTGTAAATTGAAAGCCTTGAACTGATGTTGCGAATTTTTGTGTCAGTCCGCCATACTCTGTTCGACAAGTTATGTTATTTATATTTGTTCCCATATCACGAGTGAAGTATATTGTTATTCCTAATATATCCTTAACCAAATCTGAAAACTTAACTTCGTAACTCCCTGCAACTTGTTGTATTTCTTCTTCTGACGAGATAAAGATGTTTCCTTGCCTACTTGTTTCCACTATGCCAGTATTTGAATAACTTTCTTCTGTTCCTTTGAAATTAACCAAGTAATTTATCTCTGAAACATCCATTGTGTTATAGATATTTTGTATATGGTTATTGCCTAAGTTTCTTATCTCTTCCGCTGTAAGCGCGTCATGAGCAATGACAACATCCTTTATTATTCCTTTAAAATTATAACCAGAAAGTGGCGTGGTTGCACTTGTCCCAGATTCTGCACCAATAAATATGCCATTTGAAGCATGATAGCCAATATCACCTGTAAACTTGGATGACTTTCCAACCTGTTCGCCATTTATATATCCAATTGCATAGTCTCCATCAAACACAAGTGCAAAATGCACCCATCCTTTAAGGCTTGACCATTTGGTTTGTGTGCTTACACTGACATATCCACTTATTCCACTATCATATGGCACAAACTCTGTTTGTTTACAAAATCATTTTAGCAAATACCCCCCCCGAGTCAACTTTTTTGTGGTATTTTTTAATATTTATTTATATTTTAACTCATTTTTTTGAAAAATATGGCTCCTATGAATATATAAATATGGAATAAATTTGTGAATTTTTTAAAGTTTATATATTTTTAGTAAACCATATTAAAACAATTTTATTAGAACCTACTTACATATTTTAAAAATAAATAAAAAAATTATATTTATACCTATTTTTGTATAAATATAATAATAGTATGCAAGGTGGTATGCAATGAAAAAAGAACTTAAATAAGTTCTTTCCATTTATTTATAAAATCTTTACAAACTGAGAATACATTGTTGTAAATGTCTTCCTTCTCCAAGTCGCAATCACACCTTTTTAAAAGTGTTATAGGGCTTTGTATACAACCTGACGAAAGAAAGTTTTTATACTTTTTAACCATGGTTTCATTGTCCTTTAAAATCTTATCTGCAATGTTAACTGCACAAATCATGCCTGTTGCATATTTATACACATAAAAATGAGAATAAAAATGTGGTATCCTTGCCCATTCATATTGCATTTCGTCAATTTGCTCAACCTTTTCGCCATGATAAAACTTATTAAGTTCGGCATATTTTTTGCAAAGAAGTTGACTTGTTAATGGTATCCCCTTTTCAAAAGTTTCATGCGTGAACTTTTCAAAATCACTGAACATTGTTTGGCGGAAAATGGTTGAACGAACTTCCACAAGAAAATAATTATAATAATATATTTTCTCACTATCACTCTTAGCATTTTCAAGAAGATAATTTAAAAGCAACATTTCATTTGTTATACTTGCAACTTCTGCAACAAAAATAACATATCCTGCTGTTTGAATTGGTTGTTTTTCATTTGAATAGAAACTATGCATTGCGTGTCCAAGTTCGTGCGCCAAGGTAAACACAGATTGCATATTTCCTTCAAAGTTTGTTAAAACAACAGGAGTAGCACCATAGCACCCCCAAGAAAACGCCCCACTATCCTTGTTTTCGTTTGGCATAACATCAATCCATTTTTCTTTAACTGCCCTGTCTATTAAATTAATATAATCTTCTCCAAGTGGAGCAAGAGCCTTTTTTATAAGGTCAATAGCTTCATAATATGTGAATTTATAGTCTAGGTCAGACACAATTGGCGCAAAAGTATCGTATATTGCAATCTTATCCAGTTTAAGCATTTTTCTTTTAATTTCAAAAAAGTCTTCAATAACCGAAATATTGTTTCGCACTTTTGTTGTTAAAAGGTCAAAAACTTTCTTGCTCACTTCTTCTTCATAAAGTTCTTGTGAAAGAGCAGAAGAATATTTTCTTACCTTTGCAAAAACGCACGCTTCTTTAACATCATTTATATAGTTATTTGCAAGAAAATTTATAAATTCCCCATACTTGCCATTCATACGCTTAAAAGCATTTTGTCTTAATGTTCTGTCCTTGCTTTCTGCATACAAAATGTAATTAGATTGATTTAGTGGATATTTTTTACCTTTACTATCTTCAATTTCTCCAAATTTAAGATCAGCATCACTAAACTTATCAAAGTTATCACTATAACCGCCCATAAAATCACTCAATTTTGAAAGTAATAGTTCTTCAGTTTTTGATAAAATATGCTTTTTATCACGCAAAATTGCTTCAAAATATCTTTTATAATTTTTAAACTTGGCATTTTTTTGTAAATCTTTCAATTTGTCATCACAAAATGCTGAAATTTCAACATCAATATATGCAGTAAGAGTGGCATATTTTGTTGTGAACAAACCAATTTTTTCACACATCTCATTTGCTTTTTCGTCAGCATTATCTGTTTTTAATTTTAAATTGGCATAAATATATAAAAAGCCATGCTCTTTTCCAAATTTTTGATTAAGTTCCAAGCACTCAAAAAGTTTTTCATTGCTTTCTGCAAGATGTCCTTCAAAATTAGAAATCTTTGCAATCTCTTTATCAAGTTTTTTCAGTCTTTTATAAAAATCTTCATCACTTTTGCAAAACTTAGATAAGTCCCATTTATATTTTTCTTCAATTTCGCTTCTTTTTTTCATATTACCTCACAAAATATTTCTCCATGTTAAAATTTTTCCAAGGTAACTTAGTTGTATCTGGCATTGCCATAAATACCATTTTTTCTTTTGTTACTGGATGAATAAAAGATAATTTTCCAGCCCAAAGCCCCAAATTTTTTGTTGCCACACTTTTATCTTTTCCATATTTGTTATCTCCATACAAAGGAAAACCAATATTTGCCATTTGCACGCGAATTTGATGACTTCTGCCAGTTAAAATTTGAATTTTAACCAAACTTTCTTTGCCATTATTTTCCAGTTCTTCATAAACAAGTTCTGCCTTTTTT
Source organism: uncultured Clostridia bacterium (assembly GCA_944377765.1). Classification (GTDB taxonomy): domain Bacteria; phylum Bacillota; class Clostridia; order Christensenellales; family UBA1242; genus Caccovivens. The sequence continues at coordinate 1,146 of CALWFX010000057.1, read as the reverse complement.
GCACCGCTGACACCCATAGGCACAACTTTAACCATATTTTCTTTTTCATTTTTCTCAAGATAATTTATAAGCGTATCTTTTTTATATCTTAAAACGCCATTTGTTACTGCATAATAAACTTTTTCAGTGGTGTGATTTTGAAATTGCTCTGTAAGCCTTTTTGCAGATTTTGAATTTCTTGCAAAAACCATAACTCCGCCTGTTGGTCTGTCAAGTCTGTGAACAAGCCCAATAAAAGCCTCGCCTTCCTTGTTGTATTTTTCTTTAACATAGGCTTTAACCATGGAAAGCATATCAACATCCTTTGAACTATCACTTTGCGTTGGAATATTTTGCGGTTTAATTACCACAACAATTTGATTATCTTCATAAAGAACAGTTAATTTTTCCATAGTTTCACTCCTGTTGCACCACAAGGAAGAACCAGCCCTTCGCTTGTTGGTAAACCAATTTCATCCGCTTCAACATCTTGATTGCCAAAAACGCACTTTAAAATGTTGGCAATAACAGTTGGTTGAAGTCCTGTTGTATATGAATTAATTAAAACAAAAAGAGGTTTTTCGCTTAAAACTTTTTTTGTAAGTTCCACAAAATCAGTTAAATTATCTTCAAGTTTCCACATCTCACCACTTGGTCCCCTGCCATAACTTGGTGGGTCCATGATTATGGCATCATAATAATTTCCACGCCTAATTTCTCTTTCAATAAACTTTTGACAATCATCAACAATAAAGCGAATATTTGTTATTCCATTAAGGCGAGCATTTTCTTTTGCCCTTTCCACCATACCTTTGCTGGCGTCCACATGTGTAACTTGTGCTCCAGCCTTGCTTAAAGCAACACTTGCTCCACCAGTGTATGCAAACAAATTTAAAACTTTCGGACTTCTTCCAGATTTTTTTATTATGTCTTGCATAAACTCCCAGTTGACCGCTTGCTCTGGAAAAATTCCAGTATGCTTAAAGCCCATAGGTTTAACAATAAATTTTAAACCCTTCCAAGATATTTGCCATTCATCTGGAATTTTTTTGTTAAAATGCCAAAGCCCGCCACCTTCTTTTTTTTCATAAAAAGCGTCAATATCCTTTCTTTTAAAAAGATTTTCTTTAGCATGCCAAATAACTTGAGGGTCTGGACGAAGAAGTT
>CALWFX010000056.1 GCA_944377765.1 uncultured Clostridia bacterium | reverse complement strand
AACATGGCAAATCTTGAAAAAGGAGAAGAAAATGACTAAACAAGAAAGAATGAAATTCTTGGTGGAAGAAGTTAACAAGCATAATAAGAATTATTATGAACTTGACAATCCTACAATTAGCGACAAGGAATATGACGCACTTTACTATGAACTTGTTGACCTTGAAAAAGAACTTGGCATTATATTGCCAAACTCTCCAACTCAAAGGGTGGGTGGAAATGTTTTAGATAAGTTTAAAAAGAAAAAACACGATGTTCGCCTTTACTCCATGAACAAGGTTCGCAGTTTTGAAGACCTTGCAAGTTTTATGCATGATATGGCAAAGTTTCAAAAAAATCCAACTTTCAGTTTGGAGTATAAGTTTGATGGACTTACTGTTGTTGTGGAATATGAAAATGGAAAATATAAAAATGCTACCACTCGAGGCAATGGGGAAATTGGCGAAGATGTAACAGAACAGGTTAAAACCATTAAAAGTGTGCCACTTGAAATCCCTTTTAAAGGTAGGCTTATCGTTCAGGGCGAAGGCATGATGACAATGAAGGCTTTTAAAAGGTATAATAAAACTGCAAGCGAACCGCTTAAAAACCCAAGAAATGGCGTTGCAGGGGCAATTCGTAACCTTGACCCAAAGGAAACTGCAAAAAGAAATTTAGATTGGTTTTGTTATTCAATTCTTCTTGCTGAAGGTAAAAAGTTTTCTTCTCAACAAGAGATGCACGAATTTTTGAAAGAAAACGGCTTTTTAACAGGCGATTACTTTAAAATTATCAAAACTCCACAGGAAGCGGAAAAATATATTGAAGAAGTGGATAAGGTTAAGGATAATCTTGATGTCATGATTGATGGAATGGTCATTAAACTTAACGAAACCGCACACCGAGATGAAATTGGTTTCACAAATAAATTTCCAAAGTGGGCAATGGCGTTTAAGTTTGAAGCACTTGAAACTTCCACTCTTTTAAAAGATGTTGTTTGGCAGGTGGGAAGAACTGGCAAAGTGTCGCCAACCGCAATTTTGGAGCCGGTGGAACTTGCTGGTGCAACAATTTCAAGGGCAACATTAAACAACATTGAAGATATAAGAAAAAAGGGTGTTTTAAAGAATTCAAGGGTGTTTATTCGTCGCTCAAATGAAGTTATTCCGGAAGTTTTGGGACTTGCTGAAAAACTACCAAATTCAACTGCCATTGAAGAGCCAAAGTTTTGCCCAAGTTGCCACAGTGTGCTTGTTAAAAAAGGACCACTTTTATATTGCAAAAATAGAGATGGTTGCAAAGAGCAGATTATTTCAAGGTTAACTCACTTTGTCAGTCGTGAAGCTTTCAACATTGAAGGGCTTTCAGAAAAAACTCTTCTTCAATTTTATCATACTCTTGGCGTTTGCGAATTTCACGATTTATTCAATCTTAAAAGTGAAGATTTAATTAAACTTGATAACTTTAAGGATAAAAAGACAAATAACATTATAAATTCAATTCAAAATTCAAAAAATATTGAGTTTTTCAGGTTTTTGTATGCACTTGGAATAAGCGAAGTGGGAATTAAAACAGCAAAAGATTTGGCAAAAAATTTTCCAACCATTGAAAGCTTAAAAGAAGCAAAAGTTGAAGATTTAACAGAAATTGAAGATGTTGGCGAAGTTATTGCTCAAAACATTGTTGACTATTTTGAAGATGAAGAAAATGATAAGGAAATTCAAAAACTTTTTGACATGGGTGTTACAATTTTAAAACAAGAAGATTTTTCACTTAGCGAAAATTTGAAAGGATTGACATTTGTGCTTACAGGCACACTTGAACATTATTCAAGACCTGAAATGAGTGAACTTATTGAAAAGCATGGTGGCAAGGTTGCAAGTTCTGTTTCAAAAAACACATCTTATGTGCTTGCCGGGGCGGAAGCGGGAAGTAAGTTAGATAAAGCCAAGGCTTTGGGGGTTAAAATTATAAGTGAAAATGAAATTTTAGAAATGATGAAGGAATAGTTTGACAAAAGTTAGAAATTTGTTTATTATATTTAATAAATTCAGGAGAATAATATGTTAGATTTAATCCCAAAATGTCCAAAGTGTAAGAAAATGTTAGTTTCAGAATCTGATCTTTTAAGAAATACAGATAGTGCAATATCTTATTTGGCTAGCACTGGTATTAAGCTTATTTTTACAGGTAATATCAGAGAACCTCGTTGGGGATGTATGAATAAAAAATGTAAGTGGTATTTGGAAAAAACTCCAGCTGATAAATTTTGGCTTAAAGTTTTGCCTGTGCAAATAGCAGGTAAAACAAAGATTGTTGTTGTTCCTGCTAAAATATCTCATTCTATAACTAATTAACATTTATAAAATTTAACTTGCCAAGTGCAAGTTTATTTTTGTAAAAACAATCAAATTTTTATTTGTAAAATGCTTGACAACGATAGGACAGTTATGTATAATTAATATCGTGTTTCGTTGTCGGAGACATATGCTTAACTTTAAGCATAAACAAACAACAGGTGGCAAGCCAATTTAAGTTTTCTTAGTTTTGGCACAGTC
>CALWFX010000055.1 GCA_944377765.1 uncultured Clostridia bacterium | reverse complement strand
TTATTGTTCTTGCTTCAAATTTGCTTTTTATCATTCTAACAGCAATTTTTTCACAAAGAAAAGCAACAACTTTTTTTATATCATTTCTTTTTTGTATGTCCATTATTGTGGTTGTGCCGTTGCCAATACTTTTTGGCGGAGCAAGGTTATAATAGCAAGGGACTTCTTCAACTAAGGAACCATTCAATTTTTGTTGCAATTCTATGCCAGTTTTTCCAAAGATTGATTTTATAATTTCACTGTCGAGATTAACAAAATCTCCAATTGTCAGTATGTTCATTTTTTCAAATTTCTTTTCAAGTTTGTTGCCTATTCCAACAATGCTGTTAAGTGAAAGATTATATGTTTTTTCTTTAAAATTTTCTTTGGAAATTATGGTTGTGGCATCAGGTTTTTTCATGTCTGAACCAAGTTTGGCAAAAATTTTGCTAAAAGATACTCCAACCGAAACAGTGACATTAAATTCTTCTTTAACTCGTTGTCTTATCTCATCTGCTATCTCTTTTCCTGTTTTATTTAAATATTTTATTGAATTTGTTACATCAAGCCAACACTCATCAAGTCCAAGTGGTTCAACAAGGTCGGTGTAATCTAAATATAGTTCATGAAGTTTTTTTGATATTTTCTCATATAGGTCATAATGTGGTGGTAGGCAAATTAAGTTTGGGCACTTTTTCTTTGCCTGCCAAATTGCTTCGCCAGTTTTAACACCTTGCTTTTTTGCAAGTTCATTTTTTGCTAAAATTATTCCATTGCGTTTTTCTGGATTTCCTGTTACTGCCACTGGTTTATTTTGAAGTTGCTTTTTGTTTGCACATTCAACAGAAGCAAAAAAGTTATTGACATCAGAGTGCAGTATTATTTTTTCATTTTCTATATTTTTATTGTTCATTTGCTATTTCTCCAGAATTTTGATAAAATTATTAAAATTAATATTTGAATTTTGGAGAAAAATATGAGTATTTTATTTAAAAATGGTTTTCTTTTAGATTTTGATAAAGAAGAATTAATAAAACTTGACATTTTAGTTGATGGCGACAAAATTAAAAAGATAGACAAAAATCTGTCAAATGAAAAATATGATGATGTTATTGATTTAAAAAATAACATTGTTATGCCAGCATTTGCCAATTGTTTTTATCGTTCCATAGAAGGTTATAAAAATAGTTATTTGAATGAAAGAGAGATTGATAAAAAAGATTACAATATAATTAAAGAATATATAGAAAAGAAAAATGCTTTGGCTGGTGTCTGTTTTTCACGAGATTTTTCTTTTGAAAAAGAAGGTTTTATTGAAGATATTTTGTCTTATTCTGAAAGCGAACTTGATGAAATTTCAATAAGTGCGAAAAGTAAGATTTATATTAAGATTGGTCAAACCTTGAAAGAAATGGGAGAGCTAAATTCATTATCTAAAAAAATGCCAAGTGAATTTTTGGAGAGTTTTGGCTTTTTAGATAAGGGCACAATTATTGTTGGTGGAAATTGTTTTGAAAAGGATGAATTAGAACTTTTTGCTTCCTATAACACTCAGTTTGTGCTTTTGCCAAATGATGATGCAAGAAGTGGAAGAAGGTTTGCAAATATTAATTCTTTGCAAAAATATGATATACCTTTTGCTCTTGGAAGTGGAGATTTTGCGGAAATTGATTTTTTTGCCTTTATGCGACAAATTTTATCTTATAACTCTTTTGTTATGGAAAATGTAAATTTATTAAGTGAAAAAGAACTTTTAAAAATCGCAACAATTGATGGGGCGAAAATTTTGGGTTTTGATGGAGAAATTAAAGAAGGTAATTTTGCCAATTTTATTGTTTTAAACAGTAACAATATTTTGGGAGATAATATTTTTAAGGCTATTTTGTTTGAACTTTCAAAAAATGATGTTTTATACACTGTAAAAAATGGAAAAATTCTTCAACAAAATGGTGTTTTTGTTATGGAAAAAACAAAGGATTATGCTAAAATAGCATTAAGAAGCAAAATAAAATAAGGATATTGTTGCATACTTTGGCTTCTTAAAGGAACTTTGTTACAAAGGTGCTGTAAAATTTTTATACTATCGACAAATTTCTTAAAAGTAATGCGACATGATTTAAGGAGTTTAAAAGAAATGGAAATTAAAGAACAACTTGCAAGCGAATTTGGATTAAGACAGGACTATGCTGAAAACATTATCAATCTTATTGATGAAGGTAACACAATACCTTTCATTGCAAGATATAGAAAGGAAATGCATGGCTCTTGCGATGACCAAGTTTTAAGAGATTTTGCTGATAGGCTTAAATATTTAAGAAATCTTAATGAAGAAAAAGAAAAGGTGCAAAAGGTTATTACTGAACAAGGGAAATGGACAGATGAACTTGCAGAAGCACTTTCAAATGCCATGACTCTCACAGAAGTTGAAGATATTTATAGGCCTTATAAACCAAAAAGAAAGACAAGAGCATCTGTTGCCATTGCAAAAGGTTTGGAAGGACTTGCAGATGTTCTTCAAGCACAAAGCAAAAGTTTTGTTCTTTTGGAAGAAGCCCAAAAATATATTAAGGAAGATGTTCCAACTGTGGAAGAAGCGATTCAAGGAGCAAAGGATATTGTTGCAGAAAGAATTTCAGATAGTGCGGAACTTAGAAAGGAACTTCGTGAAATTTTGGCGGAAAAGGGTGTTATCAATTGCACTCTTCTTGAAAATGAAAACAATTTGACATACGAAACCTATGCTGGTTTTAAGCAAGAAGTTAAGAATTTGCCAAGCCACAGAATTTTGGCTATCAATCGTGGCGAAAATGAAAAGTGCTTGAAGGTGGAAATTACTATTGATGAAAAACTTATGTTTGATGTTATCAATAGATATTTTAAGAAGAATAACCCAGATACTGACCAAGTTATGGAAGAAACTATTCGCGATAGTTACGACAGGCTTTTATTCCCATCTCTTGAAAGAGAATGTAGGAACAATTTAACTGAAAGAGCAGATGAACAAGCAATAAAGATGTTTGAAGTAAATCTTAAACCACTTTTAATGGAAGCTCCACTTAAAAATAACATCATCTTAGGGCTCGACCCAGCATATAGAACAGGTTGCAAAATTGCAGTTATTGATAAAAATGGTGCAGTTTTGGATACAACTGTAATTTATCCAACCCCACCACAATCTAAAACTGAAGAAAGCATTGAAAAATTGAAAGCATTGATTGAAAAATATAATGTTGATATCATTTCAATTGGAAATGGAACTGCTTCTAAGGAAGCTGAAATTTTTGCCGCAGAACTTATTAAGCATGTCAATCGTCCAGTAAGTTATGCAGTTGTAAGTGAGGCTGGAGCATCTGTTTATTCTGCGTCAAAACTTGGTGCAGAAGAATTTCCAGATTATGATGTTTCTTTGCGTTCAGCAGTTTCCATTGCAAGAAGATTACAAGACCCACTTGCTGAACTTATTAAGATTGATGTTAAATCTATTGGTGTTGGACAATATCAACATGATATGCCACAAAATAGGCTTACAGAAGTTTTAACAGGAGTTGTTGAAGATTGTGTTAACAGTGTTGGTGTTGACCTTAACACTGCTTCTCCAAGCCTTCTTTCATATGTGTCTGGTCTTAATATGTCAATTGCTAAAAATATTGTTGCATACAGAACCAAAGTGAAAGGTTTTAAAAATAGAGAAGAACTTTTATCTGTTCCAAAACTTGGACCAAAAGCATATGAACAATGTGCAGGTTTCTTGCGTGTTGTTGGCGGAGAAAATATTTTGGATAACACAGCAGTTCATCCAGAAAGTTATGATGCAACAAGAAAACTTTTAAAGATTTTCAATATGACAGAAGAAGATGTTAAAAATCATAATCTTGTTCTTTTGCCTAAACTTATTGAAGAAAAGGGAGAAGAAAAGGTTGCAAAAGAAATTGGAATTGGCGTTCCAACTCTTAAAGACATCACAAGCGAACTTCAAAAGCCAGGGCGTGATATTCGTGAAAGTATGCCAAAACCAGTTTTAAGAAGTGATGTAATTCATATGGAAGACCTTAAAGAAGGCATGGTTTTTGATGGTGTTGTAAGAAATGTTGTTGACTTTGGCGCTTTTGTTGATATTGGTGTGCATCAAGATGGACTTGTTCATATTTCTCAACTTTCAGATGGATATGTTAAACATCCAAGCGAAGTTGTTAAAGTTGGCGACAAAGTTAAGGTTAAAGTTATGAGCGTTGATTTAAACAAAAAGCGTATTTCTCTCACTATGAAAGGCGTGGAAAACGAAGAAGAAAATAATTAAAGGTGTTATAATGGAAATATGTCCAAAATGTGGAACAACTGCGAAAGAAATTTTGGAAACAGGTTTTGTTGGGTGTGAAAAATGCTATGAACTTCCAAGTATAAAAAAAGCGGTTGATAAAATGTATGGTGGCAAAAAGCATAAGGTAAGTTGTTAGTATGAGTGACGAATTTGAAAGTGTTGCAATTTCATCAAGAGTTAGACTGGCACGAAATGTTGCTGGTTTTAACTTTTTCACAAAATTAACAAATGAAAGCGATGCAGAATTTATTGTTAAGAGCATTGAAAATATATTATCTAATTTTGGCGATTTTGATTTTATAAAACTTAAAAAGTTGTCACTTAACGAATGCAATTCACTTTTGGAAAGACATATCATAAGCAAGGAACTTATTGAAAATAAAGATATTTCAGCGGTTGCAATTTCAAGTGATGAACATCTTATTGTTATGATGAATGAGGAAGACCATATTAGGGAACAATCAATTTATGCTGGGTTTAACTTGTATAAAGCATATAGAGAAATTAAAAAGTTAGATGAAGCAATTTTATCTGAAATCGACATTGCCTATAACGATAATTTGGGTTTTATTACAGCAAGCCCATCCAATCTTGGAACAGGAATGAGAGCATCTGTTATGCTGTTTTTACCTGCACTTGACAGACGCGGAGAAATTGAGATAATGAAAAAAGAAGTGCTTTCAAATGGTTGCACAATTCGTGGACTTTATGGCGAAGGCAGTAAAAATTATGGTGGATTTTACCAAATATCCAATCAAAACTCCCTTGGTAAAAGCGAAGAAGAAATTTTGGACGATGTTTTGGAGCAAATTTATAGCATTTGTGAAATGGAAGTATCTGCAAGAGAAGACATATTATCAAGCGACCACATAAAACTTAAAGATGAAATATTTAGGGCCTATGGAACTTTGAAAGAATGTGCTTTTCTTAACGAAGTTGAAATGATAAAACTTTTATCGCTTGTCAAATTTGGTGCAGAACTTGGCTTTTTAAAGGTTAACAAAAGAGAATTTGAAAAGTTATTTACTGAAGGCGCAACTGCAAATTTGCAAGAATTGACAAATTTTTTGAATTTTAAGAAGGAAGAAGTGGCAAGAGCCGAGTATATAAATAAGAAGATTGCTGAGTTAGTCCATAAAGACTAGTTAAAAGGAGGTATTTATGGGATACAATAATAATATTCAATTTTCTGATAATATTGAAAAGGTAATTAAAAATGCATCTAAAATAGCCCTTCGTTTTGGTAGCCAACTTGTTGGCACAGAACATATTTTATATGGTATTGTTGCCATTCCTGATTGTTTGGCATCTAAACTTCTTCGTGATAATGGAGTAACAGAAAGCGATTTATTTGATTTATTTGAGCAATCTTCAACAGGTATATCTCTTTTTGGAAATGTTGAACTTACTCCACGCACAAAAGATTTGTTTAGACAAGCACAGCAAATTGCTATGCAATTCAACCATTCTTTTATTGGGACTGAACATTTACTTCTTGCCATGATTGGAAATAAATCTTGCTATGCAACAAAAATTTTGATGAGTGTTTTTAATGTTGATGTTGATGAACTTAGAAGTCAAGTTTTATCTAATATGCAAATTAATTCTTCAAATGGAAGTGTTAACGAAGAAAAAGGTGGGCAAGTTGGCAGTGAACTTCCTGACAAACTTTTGGAAATGGGAAGTGATATAACTTTGAAGGCAAAACAACATAAACTTGACCCTGTGATTGGCAGGGAAGAAGAAATTCAGCGTATAATTGAAATTCTTTGCCGTAAAACAAAAAATAACCCTGTGCTTATTGGTGAAGCAGGCGTTGGTAAAACAGCAGTTGTTGAAGGCTTGGCGCAGGCAATTGTCAGCGGTGATGTTCCAGAAGAACTTAAAGACAAAATAATTTTTTCTCTTGAAATTGGTGGGCTTATGGCTGGAACAAAATATCGTGGACAGATGGAAGAAAAACTTAAAGATGTTATTGAAACCATCATAAAAAGCGGAAACATCATTGTTTTTATTGATGAAATCCACACTCTTGCACAAGCGGGCAGTGAAAAAGGAGAAACAAGTCCTGCTGATATGTTAAAACCATATCTTGCAAGGGGTGAACTTCAAACAATTGGTGCAACCACGACTGATGAATACAGAAAGTTTATTGAAAAAGATAAGGCACTTGAACGAAGATTTCAACCAGTCATGGTAAACCCACCAACAGTTGAGCAAACAATTGAAATTTTGAAGGGGCTTAAAGACACATATGAAGCCTTTCACAAAATTATCATAACAAATGATGCCATTGTTGCTGCGGCAACTTTGTCGGACAGATATATCACTGACAGGAGTTTGCCAGATAAGGCTATTGACCTTATTGATGAAGCATGTTCAAGGGCAAAAGTAAACTTTACTTTAAAACCTCAGAAAGTTAGAGATTTGGAAGAGAAAATCAAGTCTTTATCTGCAAATCGAGATGAAGCGTCTCTTCAAAGAAATTATGAAAAGGCGGCAAAATTACAATCTGAAATTGTTAAACTTGAAGATGAACTTAAAAAATATGACCAATCTATTAAAAGGAAAAATTCTACCAACCAAATTGGAGCAAATGAAATTGCCGAAGTGGTTGCAAAATGGACGGGTATTCCAGTGACTAAAATTACTGAAGGCGAGAAAGAAAAACTTGTTCATTTGGAAGAAATTTTGCATAAGCGTGTGGTTGGTCAAGAAGAAGCGGTTGATGCTGTTTCAAAAGCAATTAGAAGAGCAAGAGTTGGTCTTCAAGACAGCAAGCGCCCAATTGGTTCCTTTTTGTTTATGGGTCCAACTGGTGTTGGTAAAACTGAACTTTCCAAAGCAATTGCCGAAGCGATGTTTGATAACGAAAATAACATAATACGAATTGACATGAGTGAATATATGGAAAGTCATACTGTTTCAAAACTTATTGGTTCTCCTCCGGGATATGTTGGTTTTGATGAAGGTGGACAACTTACAGAGCAAGTAAGAAGAAAACCATACAGTGTTGTTCTTTTTGATGAAATTGAAAAAGCACATCCAGAAGTTTTGAATGCACTTTTGCAAATTTTGGATGATGGAAGACTTACCGATGGCAAAGGCAGAACAGTAAGTTTTAAAAATACCATTATTATAATGACAAGCAATATTGGAGCAAATGAAATAAGGCAACACAAAAAACTTGGCTTTGGCGGAGAAGCACAAGAAGAAGTTTCTGAAAGAGAAATTTATATGGAAGCACTTAAAAAACGCTTTAAACCTGAACTTATCAATCGTATTGATGTCATTTGCATTTTTAAACCATTATCTAAACAAGACCTTGTTAAGATTGCTAATATTCTTCTTGCAAATGTCAACAAGCGTTTGCAAGCGAAGGGATTAAGCCTTGATGTTCCAAGTGATGTGATAGAATATATTGTTGGCAAGGGAACAAATATGGAATATGGTGCAAGACCTTTAAGAAGATTTATTGAACAAGAAATTGAAGATAGAATTGCTGAAAAACTTCTTCTTGGCGAACTTGAAGAGCATGGCAAAATTAAAGTTGAATTGAAAGATAATGCACTTGAATTTAGCATGGAAGCATAAAAATATTTATAAATACTTAATTTTGTTTTGATGTTAAGTATCAATTTGGTATAATGATTATACAAGGAGAGAAAATTATGAAAATTAAATTCACAGAAAAAAATTATAAAATTGCTGACAGATTTAAAGATGTAATAACCAACAAGTTAGAAAAACTGGATAGATATTTTGGAGATGGAGCAAGTGCAACTGTTGCTTGTGTTAAACAAAATAAAATTGAAAAACTTGAACTTACAGTTGTAAATAAAGGTTTGTTGTTCCGTTCAGAAGTTAGCAGTGATAATATGTATAACAACATTGACCTTGCACTTCCAAAACTTGAAAAGCAAATAATAAGAAATCGTGAAAAGAAAATTGACGCCAAAAAGAAGGCTGACAATGTTATTGGCTTTGAATTTTTGGAAGAAATGCCGGAAATTGAACTTCCAGAAATTTACAAGAAGAAAGTTTTTAACATTGACCCAATGCCTGTTGAAGAAGCAAAATATGCGCTTGAAAGACTTGACCACAATTTCTATATTTTCTTGAATGCTGAAACTGGAAAAGTAAATGTTATGTATAAAAGAAATGATGGAAAATATGGCTTGATTGAAGTTAATTATTAATTATATTTCAACTATAAAAATCTACGATTTTTTCGTAGATTTTTATTTAATTTTTTTAAAATTAGTAATAAATGTTTAAAATCATTTATATTTGAAACAATTATATTGTGAAAGATAAAGAATATATTTTAAATGCAAAAAAGGTTATTTTAAACAGGGTGCGTTTTCATGCACCAATAACTTATAGTGCAAATATTGACAAAACAAAACTCTTCAATTTTGGTATCGATTTAAGATATCCAGTTTTTGTTTTTAATAAGCAATTAAATAAAAATCTTGTGAAGGCTTTTGCAAAAGCAAGTGAAGAAGAAAATTTTAATTTAGTAATAAATCGGGGAAAAATAACAAAAAAACAAGAAAAAATATTAAAAAATATAAAAAACTGTGTGTTTTTTGATGATAAGAATACAAACTTAGAAATTTTAAACATGATTAATAAGTTAAATATTAATTATTTCTCATCATCTAATTATAATTTTGTTTTCAAAGATAAGTTTGTTAAAATTGATAATGAAATTTTAAATCCAACTTATAAAGTATTTTCTTTAGATTGCCAAAATTGTTTAAAAAATGGTGTGGAATATTCTTATAAAGAATTTTTGCTTAATGGAAATAATATATTTTTAAAATTAAAAAATCTTAATAAAAATGAGCAAAAAATTGAATTTTCTTTAAATTTTCCACTAAAAAAAGGTTATTTTTATTTTAAAAAGATAAATAATGCTATAAAAATCACTAATCTTATTAATAATGAAAGTTATTATTTTAGTTTTGTTTGTCCTAATGCAAAATTCAGTTTTTCGGCGATTGATGGACTTGACAACTCATGTTTTTCAACAATCTATTTAAAACTCAACTTCAATCTTAAACCAGAAGAACAGAAAAATTTTTTCTTTCTTTTTTCAAATAAAAAATTACCAGAAAAACTTAAAACAAAAAAGTGCTTTGAAAAACTTTGTCTATTATCTTTAAAAAAATGTCAGGAAATTTTTGATTTGAAAGTTAAAACAAAAAATTTAAAATTTGACCAGTTTTTTAACAACGAATTACCTAAAAAAATTTGGCTTGGATGGAACTTAAAGGAAAATGTTGATGATTTAATTTTAAAGTATATGAATTTGAGAAGGCTTTTTATTAAGGGAAAGGAAAAAATTGATTTTGTTCCTTTTAAAGAGATTGGACTTAAAGAACTTGGAATTTTTAACGGTGAATATTATAAAAAAATTCTGGTGTCTTTTGGAAGGGAAAAATATCTTTCTGTTGGCAAGGTGAAGTATGCAAATATTTCAAATGTAACAAGATATAGTTTAAGAAAAAAAGATACAATTTTTCTTTCCTTTGATAGATAAAATCTATGTTTTTATAGACGAATATAAAAGTTTTAATTTACAAAAAAAGATAAAAAATTTTAACTATTTTTAATTTTTAACTTATTTTTATTGTTTTTTGAAAAAGTATTTGTTATAATATTTTTGTTATGAATAACTTAGTAAGAATTCCACTTGCCGAAAGAATGCGTGCAAAAACTCTTGACGAATTTGTTGGTCAAGAGCATATTATCGGAAAAAATAAATTACTTACAAGGGCAATCCAAACAGGTAATGTTGGGAGTCTTATTTTTTATGGTCCACCGGGAACAGGCAAAACAACACTTGCAGGAATAATTGCAAAAATGCTTGATGCCAACATCGAAAAACTGAATGCTGTTTCAAGTGGAGTTGCAGAGGCAAAGGCTATTATTGAAAGAGCAAGAACAACAAAAGCAATGTTTAATAAGGATACATACCTTTTATTGGATGAATGCCACAGATGGAACAAGGCACAAAGTGATTGTGTTTTGCAGGCTATTGAAGAAGGAAGTATTTATTTTATTGGTTCAACAACAGAAAATCCATACACCAGCATGACAAGAGCAATTGTGTCTAGATGCAGTGTTTTTGAGTTTAAAAAAATTACAGAAAAGGATGTGTTGAAAGTTATAAACAGAGCCTTAACCGACAAAGAAAATGGACTTGGCGAGATAAATATAAAAATGGATGACGAAGCAAAAAATTATCTTGCGTTTGCTTGCAATGGAGATGTGAGAACTGCTCTTAACGCTCTTGAACTTGCTGTTAAATCAACAAAACTTTCCAAAGATAAATTTGTTCATATTGATAAAGTTACAATGTCGGAATGCTTAAACAAAAGACCTTTGTCAATTGACGAAAGCACTTATTATGACTATTTATCGGCATTTTGCAAAAGTTTAAGAGGTTCAGACACAGAAGCGGCATTATATTATAGTCAGCGTTTAATAAAGGCAGGAATTGACCCACTTATTATTGCAAGAAGAATGATTGCGCACGCATCTGAAGATATTGGAATGGCAGATTCAAATGCGCTTTTAATTGCTTGCTGTGCAATGTTTGCGGTGGAAAAACTTGGACCACCTGAATGTTATTTAAATTTATCGCATGCAATAATATATCTATGTGAAGCAGAAAAATCTAATAGTGTTTTAAATGCCATGCATATGGCTATGGATGACGCAGAAAATGAAAGAGAAGATATTGTTCCAAATCATTTAAAAAATCATCCAAGCACAAATAAAGACGGACATGGAAAATATAAATATCCTCATGATTATGGCGGATATGTGGCTCAGCAATATATGCCAGATAAATTGAAGGATAGGGTTTATTATAAACCAAGCCAAAATGGCAGAGAGAAAAATTTAATTAGAAAAAAGTATAGCAAAAATAATTAAGGAGAAAAAGTATGTTTGGAAGAAGAGCAGATGGACGCAGAGTTAAAAATTTAATGGTTATTGAAAAGGCAGGACCATATTTTATGCCACAACGAATTGATGGCGTAAATTTATATAAGCAACAAATTAAATGTAAACCTATGGATGATTTTATTTTGAAAGAAAGGCAAGAGACTGGGGTGCATTTTAATTACACAGAAATATTAATTGCTGCTTGCGTAAGAATGATATATGAAAGACCTAAGGTTAATAGGTTTATTATGAATTGCCAGATTTTTCAAAGAAATGAAATTACAGTTTCAATGGCAATAAAACCAAAACTTACAGATGATTCTGACGAAATCACACTTAAATTTCATTTTACAGGCAGAGAAAATATATATGAGGTTAAGAAAATTGTGGATGACGAAATAAAGAAAAATCTTGCTCAAGGCGCTGAGGTTCATAAAACCACAAAAGCCGCAGGCATTCTTGGAAAAATACCTTATTGGATGTTTAAGTTTGCCATGAAAATGATAAGATTTTTGGATAGATATGGTCTTCTTCCAAAATCTCTTATTAACGCAAGTCCATTCCATACCAGCATTTTTGTTACAGATTTAAAGAGTATAAAATTAAATAAAGTTTATCATCATCTATACAACTTTGGCACAACAACAATGTTTGGAGCGCTTGGAAAAGTGAATTATGTGCCAGTAAGTGATAGAGATGGAAACATTCATACTGAAAAAATTATGGATTTGGGGCTTTCATTGGATGAAAGAGTAGCAGATGGTCTATATTATGGTAATAGTGTTCGATTGCTGACAAAATATCTTGATAATCCAGAACTTTTGAAACAATCTTTGAGCGAAGTTGAGTTGAAAGGAAAGGCAAAGAAGATGTCTAAGAAAAAACTTGACAAAAAAGAAAGAAGGTTAAGAAAAAAGAAGGAAAGGTTAGATAAAAAATTGGGGTAATTTGTTTTCAATAAGTTTTGTTGTTCTTTTGTTAAAATCTTGCAAAATGCTGTCTAAATAGCGTTATTATGACGGCAAAAACCACATATTTGTAAAATATTGTAAAAATATTAAAAATTTGGTGTCATATATGTTTGACTATCAAATTTTTTATTTTTATAATTTTGGATGTTTTGCAAAGGAGAAAATTATGAATGAAACTTATTGGACAAAAACTTTACTTGTAACTTATAATTATTTGGAAACTATTGCAGGTGCAATAGATAAAATTACTCTTAAAACTGCACTCAATTCTTTTGATTACTCTAAAATCAATCTTGTTAAAAACAATGTATACTCTATCTCTAATAAACTTATTGATTTGGCAGACAGAAAGATAACTTTAATTAATCTTAAAATTTTAATTGAAGATGTTTTGAAAAATATTCCTATCAAGGATGCAGTGTTTTTAATTAATCGCTATTTTGACAGAATGAAATGTAAAGATTTGGCAGATAAACATGGAATTTGTGTTAGAAGCGTTTTTAGAAGACTTACAATTGCTGAAAGAAATTTTGATAAGAAATTAAAAGCAAAAGGTTTTAATGATAAAAAACTTAATGATATGCTGAAGAATGAAAGGTGGATACTTAATTTTTATGAAAGCATAAAAAACAATAAGGAAGAAGATTTGAATATATCTTCTTCAATGCTTGAAAGAGTTGCTGCTCTTTAATTTTTACAAGTCTTTTTCATCAAACTCAAAATAATCACCATGTTGAACTTTTCTTATTCTATTACCTCCAACTTTTTGAACTTTTTGCTTTTTTATGGTGAGTTTTGAAGGCTTAATTAAAAAGAAAAGAATAAATATACTTGGAATGGTTATGGCAATAATCAACAAGACTTTTGTTCCTGTTGTTAGAGAAGAAAAATCTGCTTGCCCAATTGTTTCTTGCAGAAAAACATCTTCGCTTATCTCTTCAAAAGTTTCACTATTTAAACTGATTGTTGGCAAATTGTCTGTGATAGAAGAGTAGATATATCCGCGATAGGTTGTTCCTTCAATTGTGGCACTTGCGTAATACCATTCATTTGTTTTACTGCTCACTTCTTCGCCATTTAGAATGCCATAGTAATTAAAGGTTTGCTCGTTTTCAAAGTTGTGTATAATTTTGGAGTTGGTGTTTGGTTTTTCATATAAAGCATATTCCACATAGTTTGTGAAAGTGGCATTTAGATATGGAGAAGATGGTTGCCCGCGCATTAGAGCAATATCTTTTTTTAAGGCATATCCATCAAGGTCTTTATATGTCACTTGATAAAAATCGCCATCAATATCTTTTACTTTAACAAAATATGAATATGGCAATTTAAAAACTTTGCTATCAAGATTATCAGAATAGAAAAAATAACTCTCTTCACTTTTAATTTTGCCATAATAAGAGTTTTCACTTTCGGCGTAAGCGAAATTTAAGGTTGATGAGTAAAGAATTAATATTAAAATTCCTAAAATACAACTCAATTTTTTCATATCTCAATTTTAAAACACTTAAAGTTTTTTGCAATAAGAGAATTTTGTCTTTAATTTTACTTATTTTGATTTTTTTGCAATTTATATGGGGAGAATGTATGGATGACATTGTTTATAGTTTGATTAACATTGAACAAGAACTTGAATATAGAAAAAAATTGCCGATTTTTTTATATAATAATGGCAAAGTTGTTCACAAAAAGCAGGTGTTGTTTCATAAGTGCCTTAAAAGGAACAGGTGGGTTTTTGGTGGAAATAGGTCGGGTAAAACTGAATGTGGTGCTGTGGAAGTTGTTTATCTTGCTCTTGGCATTCATCCATATCGAAAAAACAAGGTAACAGAAGGTTGGGTTGTTTCGCTTTCTCGTCAAGTGCAAAGAGATGTTGCCCAAAAGAAAATTTTAGATTACATGCCAGAAGAAAATATTGAAAAGATTGTTATGCTTACTGGTGGGCAAGGAAGTGCAGAAAGCGGGGTTATTGATTTTATTTTAGTGAAAAGCGAACTCGGTGGGCTAAGCAAAATCGGTTTTAAATCTTGCGACCAAGGCAGGGAAAAATTTCAAGGAACAAGTCTTGACTATGTTTGGTTTGACGAAGAGCCACCTTATGAAATTTATCAAGAGTGCAGAATGAGAGTTTTGGATAGGTGCGGGGATATTTTTGGAACAATGACTCCGCTTAAAGGGCTAACATGGGTTTACAATCAAATTTATTTGAATGAAAACAATGATAATGAAGTTTGGTATGAGCAAATGGAGTGGGCTGATAATCCATATCTTTTAAAGGAAGAAATTGAAAATATGACAAAAAATATGTCCGCGGAAGAAGTTGAAGCAAGAAGATATGGAAAGTTTACCTTCACAAGTGGGCTTGTTTACACGGAGTTTGATGAAAATTTGCATGTTATTGAACCTTTTGATGTTCCAAAGGAATGGCAGGATAATATTTCCATTGACCCCGGACTTCATAATCCACTTTCAGCACATTTTTATGTCGTTGATTTTGATGGTAATGTTTATGTTGTTGCTGAACATTATGAAGCAGAAAAAAGTGTGGCGTATCATGCAAATAAAATAAAAGAAATTGCAGACAAATTGAATTGGAAAAGAAATTCTTCTGGCAAACTTACTGCCTTAATTGACCCAGCGGCAAGCCAGAGAACCTTGTCAAGTGAAAAGACAGTTGTTGAACTTTTTAATGACAATGGCATTATTGTTAACACAAAAGTTAATAAAGATATGTTTACAGGCATTCAAGTTGTGAAATCATATTTAAAAACTTTTGATGGTAAAACAAGGCTTTATATTTTTAAAAATTGCGTCAATTTAATTAGAGAAATTAAGTCATATTTTTGGGGAGATGGAGATAATCCAATAAAGAAAGACGACCATTCTTTGGATGAACTTAGGTATTATTTGATGACGAAGCCAAGAAATACTTTTGTTCACAAAAAAAGTGAAATACAAAAGGATAAAGAAAAATTGGCTAAAAGATTAAGATTTTTAAATATGAAATAATATTATTAAAAAATAAAAAAATATTAAAAAATACCTAAAAATAAGAAAAAAATATTAAAAAATGTTAATTTTTTTAAAAAAATTAATAAAAATTGATTTTTTTATTTTAATTTAATTTTTAAATAATAATGTCAAGAATTAAATAATTAAATTTATAAATAATTTGCAAATATATTTGGAAAAATAAGTGTAATTGTGTTAAATTATAAAAAAGAGGGAAATATGAAAAAAACAATTTCTTTTTTAAGTTTACTTCTTTGTTTGCCACTTCTTATATGTGGTTTGTTTTTCCTTTCGCCTAAAAAAACTATGGCAGAAAATGAAGCACTTGTTATTTCAACACCAAGCGAACTTTTTAATTTTATAAATGCTTACAATGGTCCAGATGCGGCAGCGCTAAGCAGTTATAATGTTGAACTTGGTAATGACATCAATATGTCTGGCTATCAACTTTTGTCTTCAATTGGAACAGAAACCATTCCTTTTTCTGGAACTTTTGATGGCAAGGGTTATACCATAAGCAACCTTAGTTTTCAACTTGAAAAACAAGGCGATTTAGAAAAAAATGGTTATGCTGGATTTTTCGGCTATGCAAAAAATGCCACAATTAAAAATTTGCATTTAGATGGAAATTTTGATGTTTCCATGAATGCAAACTCAAATACATATATTGGTATGCTTGTTGGACAAGCAGAAAATGTTAAAATTGATAGTTGTTATCTTACAGCAGATTTTTCTTTGGAAACTGTTGTGGGTGAAGATGGGGCTCTTGATGCTTCCTTTAAAATGCTGAACTTTGGTGGGCTTGCTGGCAATGCTCGTGATTCTGAAATTAAAAACTGCATTGTAAGACAGGGAGAAATGCCAACAATTCAACTTGATAACATCTATGATGTCAGTGCAAAAGTTGGTGGTGTTGTGGGAAATTTAGAAAATTCATCAGTAATTTTCACCAATTCTGCTAATGATGTTAATGTTGATATTTTAGATACATATGCGGGCAGAGCATATATTGGCGGTATTGTTGGTTATGTCAGTCAAGCAAACAGCAAAATTATCAATTGTGTAACAGAAGATAGTTTTTCTGTTCCTTCAATTAGAGAAAATTATTATGTTGGCATAATTGGTGGATATATTTCAAAGCCTGCTCCATCAAGTTACAATATAAGCTATGTTTATTATTACTATAATGGAGTGAACCAATTACAAACATTCGGCAATGATGAAAATTACTCTTTAAATGATGCGGAAGCAAATCTCGTTCAATCTGCAGAAAGAATAAGAGAATTTAAAGGTTCGGGTGGCATGACTGGTGTGGAAGCATATTTTGCAAGCAAAGTGTGGAATCCTGCAGTAGGCGACCATTGGGACTTTAAAGATGTTTGGCTTCGCACAAATGGACTTACCTTGCAGGCATTTAAAGACTCTTTCAGTGTTTCAGCAACCATTGATGACAATTTAACAATCGTTACCCCTTTTGAATCTGATTATAGATATGATGATGTTGCAAGTTTTACCTTTAGATTTAATGAAAGTGTTAGCAGTGAAATTTCTAAATATTATCAACTTGCAAACATTGTGGTTGGTTCAACAACTGTTGGAACTTTCAGAAAGGTTATGAATGATGATAACTCATATCACTATGAACTTTTGCCAACAGAAGGGTATCAAAGAATTTCTATGACAGAAGAAGTGGTTTCTGATGATGAGAGTGATTTAGAAAATCCATCAAGTTACACAACTTACACAATAACCATTGAAGGCATCACTCAAAACTATGAAGGAAATTACAAAATTAACATTTCTCCAATAGAATTTCAAGGAAGTTTTAATTATAAATTATATGATGGTGACAAAGAAATTGTTGAAGATATCAAATCTGAGTGTTATGTTTTTTATAAAGATGGACAAAATCAAACTTCAACAAGCATTATCATTGGCGATATAATTTACAATAATAAATATGTTATTTCAACCACAGCAAAAAACAATTCAGTTTATGCTTTTGATGGTTGGTATTTGGTGGGTGCAGGCGAAGATGGCACTGATAAGAAAATTTCCACAAATAGAGATTTAAATGTTCAATTTGGGCAAGGCGATTTCACTGAAAATTTTGAAATTTATGCTAAATATATTTCAGATGCTTGCAGACTTACCTTTGTTTTAAGTGATGGCGTTGAAATGGTGTCGCTTGCTTCAAATCAATATCTTATCACAGAATCTGACACTCAAATATCCATTTTGAAACAATTGACTCAACTTAAAATGGAACTTTACATTAAACCAAATTTTGAATTTGATGTTGACCTATTTGTCCAAGAATTAAATACATACGAAGTTAAAAATCCAGAAATAAACTTTTGCACTTTAATTGGAGAACCAACAGTGCTTGAAGATGGAACAACAATGTATGAATTTAACTTAAATTTGGACAATTTGAATGATGACGACTATGGCGATGGATTTAGCATTACTTTTAACACAGAACCAATAAACACTGTTGATACAACTTTAATTTGGATTATTGTAGGCTCTGTTGGTGGTGGACTTCTTCTTATTGGCTTGATAATATTAATTGTTGTTTTGGCAAGAAGACATCGCGGTGGCGGTGGTTCAATTAAAAAATCATCATACAAAAATATGTATTATTAATAAAAAATGCTTGCTTTTGCAGGCATTTTTTCATGTAAGAAAATTAAATTTATATTTTGGAGCTGATGATGGGATTCGAACCCATGACCTACCGATTACGAATCAGTTGCTCTACCAACTGAGCCACATCAGCACACTATTTTGATTATAATTTGCTTTAATGTTTTTGTCAATTAATTTTTTTAATATTTCATATGTAAGAATTTTGAAAAAAATATATATTTAATTGCTTTTTTTGAATATGCTAGATATAATATATAATATAAACAATAAATATTGTTGTAACTTTGATTTTATTTTTATAGTTTAAATTAAGGGAAGGTGAAAGAAATATGAATATTATTGAAGTCGATAATTTAACTCAAGATTATGGGCATGGCAGAGGAATATTTGATGTTTCTTTTGCTGTTAAAGAAGGGGAAGTGTTTGGATTTTTGGGTCCAAATGGTGCTGGAAAATCAACAACTATTCGTCATATCATGGGTTTTTCTCGTCCACAAAAGGGAGAAACAAGAGTTTTTGGCATGGAAAGTTTTCATAATTACTATAAAATTCTTTCTAATGTTGGGTATTTGCCAGGTGAAATTGCTCTTCCAGAAGGATTGAATGGTAAAGAATTTATCAAAATGATGGGGGATTTAAGGAAAAGTCAGAACACAGATATGTTAAACTATCTTTTAGATAAATTTAAACTTGATCCAAATATGGATACGAAAAGTATGAGTCTTGGCGATAAGCGTAAACTTGCCATTGTAACTGCATTTATGAATGACCCTGAAGTTTTAATTTTGGATGAACCAACAAGTGGTCTTGACCCTGTTATGCAACAAAATTTTATTGACTTTATTAAAGAAGAAAAGAAAAAGGGTAAAACTATTCTTCTCTCTTCTCATATTTTCAATGAAGTTGAAGCAACTTGCGATAGAATTGCAATCATCAAAGATGGACGAATTGTTTCCACTTTTGAAACAAGTTTCATTAAACACAATGAAAACAAAAATTTTGAAGTGTATTTTTATGATTTAGATGAATTAAATAAGTTTGTTAAAAGTATGCCAAAAGCAAAAATTGGAGTTGACAACATTATAAAATCAGGCGTAAAATCTGTGGATGAAAAATTACTTAAAGTTGTGGTGGCAAATAAGGATACTGATGTCAATAGTTTTGTTGAAAAATTGAGCGAGTTTAAGATTAAAGAATTTAACCAAATAAAATTTACACTTGAAGACTATTTCATGAAGTTTTATAGAGAAGATAAAGATTTTGGGGGTAATGTTAAATGGAAGAAGAAATAGTTATTGAAGTTTCCAACCTTACAAAAGATTATGGGCAAAATCATGGTGTTTTTGATTTAAATTTTTATGTGAAACGCGGAGAGACTTTTGGCTTTGTTGGCACAAATGGAAGCGGAAAAACAACAACTATTCGTCATATTATGGGCTTTATTAAACCACAAAAAGGCGAAGTCAAAGTTCTTGGAATGGATGCTTGGAAAGATTCTTATGATATAAAAAAATATGTTGCATATATTCCTGGTGAAATTGCCTTTCCAGATTTACTTACAGGTATGTCGTTTTTAAAGACGCAAGCAGAGTTTTTAAACCTTAAAAACATGGAGTATGCCAACAGTTTAATTAAAAGACTGCAACTTGACCCAAGCGCAAATTTGAAAAGAATGAGTAAGGGGATGAAACAAAAAACTGCCATTGTTGCAGCGCTTATGGCAGATAAGGAAATTTTGATTTTGGATGAACCAACAACAGGACTTGACCCATTGATGCGTGAAACTTTTTTGGAATTAATTAAGGAAGAGAAGAAAAAAGGTAAAACAATTTTGATGAGTAGTCAAATGTTTGACGAACTTGAAGAAACTTGCGACAGGGTGGCATTAATTTTTAATGGAAAAATTATTGATATTGCCGATGTTTCTACTCTTAGAAATTCCACAACTAAAAGCTATAAGATTGAATTTTTAAATAAAACAGATTATTCAAAATTTAAGAGAACAAAATTCAATATTGTGCGTGACCAAGAAAAATATTTTCAAGTTACTGTTCAAATTGAAGATAAAGATATAAACAAATTATTTAAGGTTCTTAAAAATTACAAGTTGAAATTTATATCCGAAGTGAAAAACAATTTGGAAAAACACTTTAAAGATATTTTGGCAAAAGAAGTGAAAGGAGGCTAAAAATGGTTTATTTTAGTAAAGCACTTTTTAAACAATCAATTAAGGCAAACTGGATTAAATGGGTTGCAGTTACTCTTGCAACTTGCGTTATGCTTGCAATTGTTATTATTGTGCTTGGAAGCATCAACATTAATGGCATAAGAGACAGTTTGAAAGGTGTGTTTGAACAGGCAAATCAAGAGTCGTATTTAAAGGAAAATGCGATTGATAGTTATAGTGCGTATTTAACCACAACTGAACTTGAAAACACACTATACACAAAAGAACTGAATGAAGAAGAACAGGGAACACTTAAAACAATTTGGGGTGTGCTAACAAGTGGCTATGACACAAAGATAAGCGAATATCAAAACAGCCATGAAGGACAAAAACCAACAGGAGAAGAACTCACTAAAATAAGGACAGAAAGCGTTAATGAAGTTGTTGCCCTTATGAGTTCTATGAGTTCATTTTATCCAGAAATAGGTGAGATGCTTGAACAAGTTGATGAAAAAACTTTGGTTATGGCAATTGATTCTTTCCTTGTGGCTTATGAAGAAGGAAATGGCGTAAGTATTGACAAAGAAAATGGTGCAACTCTATTAAACGACATTAGACCTATCTTAGAAAGCACATATTTAAAAATTGTTTATAACGTTGCATACGACACTTATATGCAACAAGAAAATGCAACAGAAGCACTTGCTGTTGACTCTGCAACTCAGGCTCAAAATTTAACCAAAGATGCAATGGACACATATAAAAACGATGCTTTACAAGATGGTGTTTTAAATCCAGAATATGTTTATAATGCAGATAACTATAAAAATAGAGCAAGTGAAAAAGTTAATGCAATGATATATGACCAAGCGTATAAAATGACTTATGCAACTTCAACTGCTGATTCTGACGAAGAAAAGGATGCTGAAGCAAAACAATATGCTGTCACTGCAAAAATAATTTCAAACACTGCAATTTCAACCTATGAGTTGTGCTTAGCGGAAGGTCAAACAAAAGAAGATGCTTTAAAACTTGCAACTCAAAGTGTTACAGACCAAATTGATGAGGAAGTTGCTGTTGCTCTTGAAGAACTTGGAAATATGGATATTTATGGACTTATTATTGGTTCAATTTTCTATCGTATTGCTGGTCTTTTGCTTCCAATGGTGTTTGTTATTATGGTGGCAAATGGGCTTTTGGCTGGGCAAGTTGATTCTGGCTCAATGGCATATGTTCTTTCTACTCCAACCAGAAGAAGAACAGTAACTGTCACTCAAATGCTTTATCTTATGATGGCACTTTTCACAATGTTTGCTTTGGTAACCGCTGTCAGTGTGGTTTCCATTTGGATTGTGGGCGGAAATAGTTTTGCAATCAATTTTGCAGAAATTTTACTCTTTAATCTTGGCGCATTTTTAACTATGTTTGCTTTTGCTGGCTTCTGTTTCATGTGTTCAGCAATTTTCAACAGAACAAAACATTCTCTTTCAATTGGTGGCGGAATTTCAATGTTTATGCTTGTTTGCACAATTTTAGGATTATTTGGCTCTAATGTTGTTCCATCTGCCATGAGAATTGACCAAATGAATTTCTTTAACTATCTTTCAATAATAACTTTGTTTGACACAACAACAATTTTATCAGGTGGCATTTCGTTTATTTGGAATTTCTTAATTTTGTTTGGTATTGGTCTTGTTACTTTCATAATTGGCGTGTTCTGCTTTGATAAGAAAGATTTACCATTGTAATATAATTTATATTCAATAATAACCATCGTTTTTGATGGTTATTTTAATTTTTGGGGATATTTGGTTGTAAAGTTATGAATATTTTTTGCAATTAGATTAAATACTTGCATTTTTATCGTGTGTTTGTTAAAATAATAAAGTTAATTAGGAGAAAGTATGATTACTGATATTGAACTTAAAAATAAGTGGTTTAACTTTTTTGAAAGCAAAGGCTTTAAGCGTATTGCAGGCTATTCAATTATTCCTGAAAATGACCCAACTGTGCTTTTCACAACTGCTGGTATGCATCCACTTGTGCCATATCTTTTAGGCGAACCACATCCAGAAGGCAACAAAATTTGTGATATTCAAAGATGTATAAGAACAACTGATATTGATGAAGTTGGCGACGCAAGTCATTTAACATCTTTTGAAATGCTTGGCAACTGGTTTTTGGGCGAATGCGACAAGGAAAAGATGATAGAATATTCTTATGAATTTTTAACAAGCCCAAAATATTTGGGTATTCCAAAAGAAAGGCTTGCCACAACTGTGTTTGCTGGAGATGAAACAGCACCAAAAGATGATGTTGCTTTTAATGCATGGAAAAAATGCGGTATCAAAGATGTTTTTTATCTTGATAAAAGCCATAACTGGTGGGCGCTTGGTGGCGGAGTTGGACCATGTGGACCTGACAGTGAAATGTTTTTTGATACTGGCAAAGAAAAATGCGGAAAAGATTGTTCTCCTGCCTGCGATTGTGGAAAATATATTGAAATTTGGAATGATGTTTTCATGCAATTTGTTGTTGAAAAGGAAGGCGATAAGGTTAAAAAACTTGCAAAACCAAACATCGACACAGGCATGGGTCTTGAGAGAACTGTTATGATTTTAAATGGCTCAAAAACCATTTATGATTGTGGTATTTTAAAACAAGTTATAGATTTTATCAACGACAAGGCAAAAGTTAAATATCAAGAAAATGAAAGTGCCACTCGTTCATACAGAATTATTGCAGACCATTTGCGTTCTTCAATGTTTATTTTGGGAGATGAAAAAGGAGTTGTGCCTTCCAATGTTGGACAAGGTTACATTTTAAGAAGATTTATTCGTCGTGCTGTCAACTGCGCAAGAAATATTGGGCTTGACACAAAGTATTTCAATAACATCATTGATATGTATGTTGATAGACATGGCGAAGATTATGCTGATATCAAGAAAAATAGAGAATTTATTAAAATTGAACTTGACAAGGAAGTTGAAAAATTTTCTAAGGCTCTTGAAGAAGGGCATAAAGAGTTTGAAAAGGTTATTTTTGGCATTGAAAAACATAAAGAATTTGCAAAATCAAAAGGCGAAGTTGTGCCAAATATAATTTCAGGAAAGGCTTGTTTTAGACTTTATGATACCTTTGGTTTTCCTTTTGAACTTACAAAAGAACTTGCCAAGGAAAAGGGTTATGATGTTGATGAAGAAGGCTATAAAAAAGCTTTTGAAGAGCATCAAGAAAAAAGCAGAACTGCTTCTGCTGGAACATTTAAAGGTGGGCTTGCAGATACTTCTCAAGAAAGTGCCCGCTTGCATACTGCAACACATCTTTTGATGGCTGGACTTAGAAAAATGTTTGGCTCTCAAGTTATGCAAAAAGGTTCAAACATAACTCCAGAAAGGCTTAGACTTGATTTTAATGTTGACCATAAATTGACTCAGGATGAAATTAAGGAACTTGAAGATTTTGTTAATGATGCAATTTCAAAGGCTATACCTGTAACTTACGAAGAGATGAGTGTTGATGAAGCAAGAAAAAGTGGGGCTGTTGGTGTTTTTGAAAATAAATATGGCGAAGTTGTTAAGGTTTACACAATTGGTAATGTATCAAAAGAGATTTGTGGAGGACCTCATGCAAAAAACACTTCCGACCTTCATCATTTAAAGATTGTTAAAGAAGAAAGTTCTTCTGCTGGAATAAGAAGAATTAAGGCTGTTTTAGACTGATGCCTATTCTTGACAAGATATGCAAATAATGTTATAATATTATTAGATAGCAACGCATATAAATTTGTAATTTACATAACTTATTTAAATTTATGATTTATAAGTGTTTCAAATTTTAAAGGAGGTATCTATGGCTCAAGGTGGAATAAGAAAAGGGTTCTTTTTCTATTTTGGTTTATTTGTGCTACTACTTATCGCCATTTTCTTAATTATTTTAGTTGTTTTGTTGTTTAATCCGGGAAAGACTATTCTTTGGATGCAATACTTTACTGCTAATGACACTTATCAGATAACCAAAACTACGGATGAAAGCGAAACGCCAATTGATTTTACAACTTTAAAAAGAATTGAAGTTGATTGTTCAATTGCTGATGTTACCATTCAAAGACATGAAAATATCAATAAAGACTGCATTCAAATTGTGAATAATGCGAAGGGCTTTGCAACATCAAGTCAAGCAAGACAATTTAAATATGATGTTCTTTTAAATGATGGCGTTTTAACCATTGATGTTATTGAACCTGTTGGATTTTTGTATTTATCAGATGATATTTCAATTACAATCAACATTGCGTATAAGATAAATAATGGAGTTGTTACAACAAGCGGAAATTATAGCAATATAGATTTTCAAATTAACACAACAAGCGGAAATGTTTTTCTTGGTAGCACAACACCGGGTTCTCACACTGTAAGTCCAAAATCTATAACCGCAGAAACATCTTCTGGAAATATATATGTTAACACAAACACAGAAATTGCAGGTGCAACAAGTGTAAGTTTTTCAACTGATAATGGTTCTATGATTGCAACAGGACTGAATGGAATTTCTCTTAATTCTGGAAATATCAGACTTAAAACCAATAAAGGTTCAATTGAATATGACACAGTTAAAACTTCAGGCGAAGGCAAAATAAGTATTATCAATGATAAAGGAAGTGTTGTTATAAACAATTTGACCGCTTCTAATATTGAAGTAAATTGTTATGAGGGAAATTATAAAATTGGCAAAGTTCAAGGAAATCTTTCTTTCACTCCTTCAGAAGATAAATTGATGTCTCCAAATGTTAGAATAACTGAGATTAATGGTGATTTTTCAATGTCTTCCAGCAATGATGCAAATCCTGATGTAATAATTGGAAAATTAAATGGTAAAGCAAACATTGCAGGAATTAGCGGTTGGGTTCAAATTGATGAGATGAATGGACTTGTGAATGCCACAATGAAAGATGGAAATTTACATGTTAATTTTGTTGATAATGCAACTTATGCAGAAGATACTATTCAAACAGAAAATGCAAATGTTACAATTGGTTTTAAAGGTGCATTAAATCATATTATGAACATTACTTCAAACAAAGGTAAAATTACATTTAATGTAACCAATAAAGGAGTGTTTACTTCAACTGCTTATCAAAAAGATAATCAAAGTCAATATTTAAGTGATGATAAAATTACAGTAAACATTGGCTACGAAGGAACAAAAAATCCTTTAATTATAAATCAAGAATCTAGTTCAAGAGCAACAATCACAATTTACACAAATTCAAATGTGGAATATAACTTAAAAGATGCTGTTTAACTATATTTAGTTTTAAAAGACTTTATTGATATAAAGTCTTTTTTATTAATGATTTATTTTGATTTTAAAAAGTCTTTTGATATAATTAAATTATGAAAATAATACATTGTGCAGACCTTCATATTGATGTTAAAGAAATGAAGGGATTAAGTGCTGAAAAGCGTAAGATTAAGCGTAACAGACTGCTTCAAAATTTCATTGATTTAGCAAATTTTGCTGAAAATAATGAAGTGCAAGCAATACTTTTGTGTGGCGATATTTTTGATGTGGCTGTGCCAACAAAAAATTCATTATCAATTTTCAAAAAAGTCATCTTAAATCATCCTAAGATAAAGTTTTTTTATATCAATGGCAATCATGACGAAAGGTTAATACCTTTTTCTTTGGAAGAGAAACCTGCAAATTTCATTCATTTTCAAGAGAGTTTTAAAAGAATAAATTTAAATGAAAATATTTCGGTTGGCGGGGCTTCAATTTCAAGATATTTTGATGAGTCCTTTTATTCGACAATAAGTTTTGAAAGAGATAAATTCAATATTTTAATGCTACATGGACCAGTAAACACTTCTGACCAATATTTTAATGGAATATACACTGATAATTTAGCAGGAAAAAACATAGATTATTTGGCATTAGGACATATTCACAATGGTGGAAGTGGAAAAATTGATGAAAGAGGCATTTGGCAATATAGCGGATGCTTGGAAGGCAGAAATTTTAACGATGTAAGCAAGATTGGCGAGAAAAAAGGATTTTATCTTCTTGATATTGAAAATGGAAAATTAAATTTAAGTTTTATTCCTTTCAGTCGTTATGATTTTCGTGTTATTGAACTTAATGTAACACAAAATGTTGATTATTTTCAAATTGTGAATAAGTTGAAGGAAATTTTTGCACTGTTAAATAAAGATGACATTGTGAAAGTTGTTTTTAAAGGCAGACGCAAAGAAGAAGAGCCTTTGCAGATTGATATGTTAAAGTCAGAATTTGAAAATAAGTTTCTCTATTTTGATATTGTGAATGAAACCAAAGTTGATTTTGATTTAGACAAATACGCCAAGGAAACCTT
The DNA here is from genome assembly GCA_944377765.1 of uncultured Clostridia bacterium. Taxonomy (GTDB): domain Bacteria; phylum Bacillota; class Clostridia; order Christensenellales; family UBA1242; genus Caccovivens. Next base: position 1,423 of record CALWFX010000055.1, on the reverse strand, counting down.
TTCGCTTAAAGGAGAATTTATTAAGAATGTTTTTGCCGATAGCAGTTTATCAAATGACGAAAAGGAAAAAATTGCCACCATTGGAATTGAAGCGTTAAAAGGGGAGGACTTATCATTATGAAATTGATATCTTGCCATATAGACGCATTTGGAAAATTAAAAAATGTTGACTTAAGCTTTGATGAAAAATTAAATTCTATTTGCGAAGAAAATGGATATGGAAAAACAACCATTGCCATGTTTATTAAGGCAATGTTTTATGGGCTTGGGGTTAACAAAAAAAAGAATGCCAAGGAACTGACAGACAGAACTCAGTATCAGCCTTTTGGTGTTAATGAAGGTTATGGTGGAACAATAGTTTTTAGTTGTGAAAAAGGTAACTTTATTTTAAGAAGAGTTTTTAAAGGAACTCAAACAAAAGACGAATTTTATTTATTTAATGCTGACAATAATTTGCCATCAAAATTGTTTTCTGAAAATATTGGAGAAGAACTTTTTGGAGCTGGCAAAGATACTTTTGATGCCACAATATTTTTTGGTCAAAGACATTTGGAAAGTGAAGTTAATGACAATATAAGAGCAACTCTTTCAACTGGAAATTTAAGTGATGATGACATTGGAGTTTTGTCAAAAGCGGTTGAAAAAATTAAGAATAAAGAAAGAGAGATAAAAGGCATATTAAAAAATATTGACCTTGAAAAAGATAAAAGAGAATTAAATAATTTATACCTTAATGAAAATGAACAAAATAAAAAGATTGCTAAATTTAAAGATGACTTACTTTATTATAATGATAAGGCAAAGCGCTATCAAGAAGAGTTGGATAAACTTGACGAAAAACAAAAAGATTATTTGAATTTAGAAAAACAAAGCGATGTTTTAAAGCTTTATATTGATGAAAAACAAAAAGAAAAAAACAACTTCAAAACATCAAAAAATGAAGAAAATTTTGAAAAAAATATGCAAAAACCACAAAAAAACAAGTTATTTTTGATTTTATCAATAATTTCTTTAATAATTTCACTGGTTGGAATTGGGGTTTACTTTGCAACCAATTTGATATATTTGATTGTTGCATTTGGTGTTTTTATTGCGTTGGCTGTGATATTTATATGCTTATTCTTCTTTAAGAAAAGCAAAATTGTTGAAGAGAATAATTTTAATGAAAATGATGAGATTAGTTTAAAAATTAAAGATATAGATAACTTCATTTCACAAAAACAAAAAGAATTACTTGCATTAAATGATAAAATTGTCGGACTTTTGGGATGTAGTGAAAGTGAATTTGCAAGGCATTATGAAGAAGTTGTAAATAACATACAAAAGTGTCAGGAAGAGCGAGTTAGAACAGAAACTTCAATCAAAAACTTTCAGGAGAATGTTGCAAGTTTACAATCAAGAATTCAAGAAAGTGATGATAAAT
>CALWFX010000054.1 GCA_944377765.1 uncultured Clostridia bacterium | reverse complement strand
AAATATTTTACCAGATAGTTTGAATTTAAGTGCTGTTATTTCTATGCCTGAAAGTGAGAAACTTAATTTTGACTTAAAATTTAACAATATTAAGTTAGGGAAAATGACAGAGCACCTTGAAGATATTGAATTTAACGACAATTATGATGAAGTTAAAAATATAAAAATAAATGGCGGTTTAAGTGCGTTAAATGAATTTGTTAATGGCGAAAATTTGATTGATATTGCTTCCAACTTTGTTTCAGTTGAAAATTTAACTTTTGATATTGACTCAAACATTATTAGCAATGAAACTGAAATTGATTTAAATGGCAAAGTTAAGTTTGATATTAAAACAATGTCTTTTAATGCAATGTTAACAGCAAGTTATGATGGTGCAGTTATAGATTTAGTATTATATGGTGAAAATTTAAAAGAAAATAAGATTTTGTATGTCAGTGTTGGCAGAAAAAGTTTAAAACTAGACTTAGATAAAGTGGACATTCAAGCAATTTGCGAGCAATTTGGAATTTCCACTGAAACGGGAAATATACTTGAAACCATATCAAAATATTTGGGTGTAGATTTAGTTAATTTTGATATTTCCATGTTGCCAGAAATTTTGAATGATATCACATTGAAGGAAACTGAATTTGAAGATAAAATTGTCTACAATTTAACTTACAAAAACTATAATTTGGAAATGCGTTTAAATAAAATTTCAAAAGAATATAGTTTAAGTTTAAAAGATTTAAACATTGAAAACCTTTTGATTAATCTTGACATTTTAAATTTATGTGTAAATGAAAAAGACTTTAAATTTGATTACCTTCCAAGTGGCAAGGAAGAAGATATCTCATCTATATTTAACATTGTTGAAAATGTAAAATTAAAGGAAAATGTTTTTGCTTTATCTGCTGATTTGGCTGTAAGATACAGCACAACAAGTTTTTATGGCAATATTTTGGCAGTGCTTGTAAAAAATGGCGAAAATTTAGTTCCATATATCAGAGTTTACACTTCATCAATGAATTTAAATACCTATATCTATTTAATTGGTGATGAAATCTATCTTGACTTGCAAGGACTTAAAATTACTTTAGATTTAAGCGAAAACACTTTAAATGAAATCACTGAAATTTTAAAAACTTTTGGAGTAAATTTAGATACTGCAACTTTAAACACATTTAGTGTTATTTTGCCTGCATTAAAAAATGTTAGTTTGGCTTGGGTTGAAGGTGGCATTCAGGCAAATATCAATGATAAACTATATTATAGTGAGCAAGCATATTTTGCAGATATTGTTTTGCAAGCCTTTGGTGCAAAAGTGGAAAATCAAATTGTGCCAACTCAAGTTATAATTGGAGCAAATATTGTTGATCCAAACACTGAAATTTATGATAGTTATGAAGGATATCTTTTAAACAATGAAAAACCAATTACTGCCAAGAAAAATTTTGCAGTATATTTAGAAAATATTGCTCTTGGCAAATCTTCAAACTTTATAGACAATATTAAATTTAATGAAAATTACTCTGCTGTTGAAAGTGTTTATGTAAATGGTGGCAACACATTGTTAACAGATTTCACTCCTTATCAAGAAGTGTTTGAAATGGTAAATGCTGTTTATGAATATATTAATGGCTTTAATTATGAAGTTGGTTTAAATGTAAATTTAGGCGAAACAAGTTTATCGGGTGATGTGAATGTCAGTGTAACTGAAGGCGAAGGTGGTTTTGAACTTTTTGGCGACAAAATGCTTAAAGTTCAAGGCGATTTAAGTTTGCTTGCAAGTGGAACTCAACATGATTTATCAATCTTTTATAATAGTAATGAGCAAGTGGTTGATGAAAGTGGTTTGTTTATTTCATACAGCCATGGTGAATATTTGGGAAATAGTTATTTCCGAGGCAGAATTGATAATGCCAACATGAGTGATATGATATCAATGATATTAGGCTTTATGAATGTTGACCTTGGCGAAGATATGATGAATGCTTGGCAACTTGAAGAATGCACAACTGATTTCTCTTTTGTTCACTCACTTTTGGGCATAACTGAAAATGATGTATCGGACGATATTTCTCAAGTTGATAATTTACTTGGCGATATTTCAAACATATTAAAGATGATAAGTAGTATTTCCATTCAAAGCATTGATGGAGAGATTTCACAAAAAATTTTAAGTATTAAGTTAAATATTGATAATAATATATGTGAAATTAACATTATTTTAAATGAAGAAAATGGTATATTAAAATTAAGACAAATAAATGCAAGCAATCTTGTTTTAAATGGGCAAACAGTATGTGTTAATATTGATATAAAAGATTTCAATGCTGAAAACTTTGATTATTTTACAAAAAATCCAGCAAATGAACATCACAATTTAAGCAGTTTGCCAGAATTTATGGATATTGCAGTTAACACACTTAACACAAAAGGTTTCAATTTTAAGGGTGATACAACAATTAGCATTCCTGTGTTTGGAGACATATATGTTGCATTTGATATTTTAGCTGAGATAAGTGATTGTGGAGATATTTATCTTTACATGGAATTAAATATTCCAGCCAAAAGAGAAATTACATGGACAGCAGTTGCAGGAAATAATGATTATACAGTCTATGCTTTAAGTGGTTATGACAAAAGAATTTCAACGATAGAATATAAAAATGATACACTTACGATTACAAATAACACTTATGGATATAAACCTTTCTGGGGATTTGGGAAAACTGAAGATAAAACATACACATATTCTTATAAAACAAATGAAATTATGCCAAATTTAATGATAATAATGGCACAAGCACTTGGATTGACAAATGTTGGTTATGAAGCAATTAAATTAGCAATAAATTCTGTTAATCCAAATCCGTCATTGGAAAAATCTATTTTAGGTTTTTCAATAAGTGAAACTGGATATAATTTAAGTATTAATGCGGAAAGTTTGACTGGAATGAGTGGCGTAAAAGATATGGATGTTTATTTAGGGGTTAGTCAAAATTATATTGTTGAAACTCAAAATGGTGATGAGATTTATAGGAAAAATTTACGTTTTATTGATTCAATAGAAACCGAAATGAACATCTCTGATATAATTATTATTCCAATTAAAATTCAATCTGTAAGTGGGTCTTCTTATGTTACAGGAGCAGGGAAAACATTATATACAAACGAATATTATAGACAACAGTATATTAATTCTATAGTTGCATAAAAGGCGGGAATTATAAAAATTTAATAATTAAAGAGATATTAAATATCTCTTTTTTTATTTTTATTATTAATTTATTTTAATTTTATTAATAAATAAAAATATTTAAATAAATAAAAAAATAAAAGGCTATAAACCTTTTATTTTCGAATTTTTAATTATTTTTTTAATTATTTATATATTTTAATTAATATTTAATTTTATTTAAATTTAAATTTTTTAATTTAAAATAATTATTAATAAATAATATTTAATTTATTTTTAATTTAATGTTAATTCTTTTTTATATTTTTCAATCATTTCATCATCCAAACGCATGAAAAGTGGTTTTGGAGTTCCAATTTTATGTGTTTTTGAAATATTGATTTTGCTTGCTTCGTCCCACATATCTGGGGCATCAGGAGAACCTTCAAAGCCAAGTTGTTCCCAAATTTCTTTTGTTCTGTTTGGAATTATTGGGCTTGCTGTGATTGCAAGTGCTTTTGCCATGTTAAGAGAAAGATATAAAACTTTTTTTGCTTCATCAATATCGCCATTCTTAATAAGTGCCCAAGGTGCAGATTTTTCAAGGTAGGTGTTACCAATGGAAGCAAATCTCATAATTTCTTTATACCCTGCTCTAAATTCTGTTTTAGCGAACAGGTTTGCAATTTCGTTTGGGCAATTTTCAATGGCATCAATCATTTCTTTATCGTTTTCGTTTAAATTATCTTTAATATCTTCATAAGATATTCCAAGTTCTCCAGCAAAATTTTTATTAATCATATTAAGTGTTCTATTAAAGAAATTCCCATATTTTCCAACAAGTTCAGCATTTGTGTTAAGTTTAAAGCCTTCATATGAGAAATCGCTATCCTTGTTTTCTGGGAAAATTGAAAGCAAGTATGCTCTTAAAGCGTCAATATCTATGTCGCTGTTAAATAAGTTTTCGCAGAAAATTCCTACTTTCTTAGATTTTGAAAACTTTTGACCTTCAAAATTTAAAAAGTTAAAACCAACGACATTTTGTGCCAAATTATATTTTTTACTTCCAAGTTCAATGCATGGAAAGAAAACCGCATGGAAATCTATGTTATCTTTTCCAATAAAGTTATAAATTTCACAATCTTCGTTTTGCCAGCGATCTTTTACCATTTCTTCCCCACCAAGTTCTTTGGTGATTGAAATATAGCCGATTGGAGCATCAAACCAAACATAGAACACCTTATCTTCGAAACCTTTAAGTGGAACTTTAATTCCCCAAGGGATATCACGAGTGATACATCTTGGTTTTAACCCTTCATTAATCCACTTATTTGCCATGTTATATACATGAGGTCTGAATATTTCTTGTTTGCTGTCAATCCAATTTTTAAGTTGATTTTGGAGTTTATCAAGGCGGATATATAGATGTTTTGTGTTTTTAAAAACTGCTTCTTGATTACAAAAGGCGCATTTTGGATTTATTAATTGCTCAAGGTCGTATGTTTTTCCACATTGGTCGCATTGGTCGCCATATGCCTTATCATAGCCACAATATGGGCAAGTGCCATAAACAAAGCGGTCAGCAAGAGCTATTTTGTCATGCTCACAATAACACATTTTACTTTCTTTTTCTGAAATATAGCCATTTTTATTTAGCTCGTTAAACACATCACAAGTAACTTCGTTATGTATTTTTGTGTTTGTTCCGCTGAAAATATCAAAACTTATTGAAAGTTTTTTTGCTATATCTTTCATTTTTGTATTCATCATGCTGATATATTCATTTGTGTCCATGCCAAGATTTTTTGCACTGATGTAACTTGCAGTGCCATGGTCATCAGTTCCACTGACATAGATTGTGTCATTGCCATAAGTTCTGTTAAAGCGTGCAAAAACATCACCGGGAAGCCAACATCCAACCACATGGCCAAGGTGTGGAAGCCCATTGATATATAAAAGTGCACTTGTAACTAATATTTTTTTTCTTTTCTTTTCCATTTCTACCTTCTTTAATAAGTTTATTTTATTTCATTTAAAAGTTCGTCATAAGTTAAAGTTTTTTGCTCAGAAGTTTCCATGATTTTCAAGGTATACATTCCATTTTTAACTTCATCTTCACCTAAGATTACAACAAAAGGAATATTGCGACGATTTGATTCTTTCATTTTGCTTTTAAAACTTTTACCTTCTCCAACTCTGTCTGCTAAAACCCCATCATTTCTAAGTTTTGTCATAAGTTTTATACCATCAAGATTTGTTTCATCAAAAGTGATAATTCCAATTTTGGTGCTTAAATTTTTATTATTTTCAAACATATTTTCTGTTTGCATGATGTCAAACAGGCGGGTTATACCAATGCTCATGCCAACCCCTTGCATATTTTTATCAATAAAATTGCCACAAAGATTATCATATCTTCCGCCACCACCAATGGCACCAAGTGAGCGTTTGTTTTTGATAAATGCTTCAAAAACAGTGCCAGTGTAGTAGTTATGACCACGAACAATGGAAAGATTAAATATATAATCTTCAACATTCATGGCTTTGAGATAAGTGTTTAGTTCAGTTAGTTCTTTGATTCCTTCAAGAAAGGTTTGATTTTGTGATATTAAGGAAATTTCTTTTTTAATCTCTTCAATATTTCCTTTGGTAGTAATAATTTTAAAGGTATTTTCAATATCTTTATCGTTAAGCCCTTTTTCTTTAAACATTGCATTTATTTCTTCTTTTGGAAGTTTGTCAACTTTATCAACAATAATCATAAGGTCGGTTAAGTTTGTTGAATTTAGACTTTCAAAAAAGCCAGCAAGAATTTTTCTGTTTGAAATCTCAATTGTTGTGTCAAGGCCGATAGATTTAAAACAAGGAGCATAAAGGCTTATACATTCTGCATCATATGAAATTGGCAAGTTTTCCAATCCAATAACATCGGCATCACACTGATAGAATTCACGAAATCTTCCCTTTTGAGGGCGTTCCCCACGATAAACTTTACCAATTTGGAAGCGTTTGAAAGGAAACTCTAAAACATTTGCATTCATTGCAACAAAGCGAGCAAGAGGCACAGTTAAGTCATATCTAAGGCAAATATCATTGCTTCCTTTAGTGAATCTATATATTTCCTTATCCAAATCTCCACCACTTTTTGCAAGCAATATATCACTATATTCAGCAACAGGCGTGTCTAAAGGAAGAAAACAATTGTTTTCAAAAACTCTTTTAAAATTGTCAAGCATGCTTTCAAACAATTTTTCATCGTTTGGCATGAGTTCCCAAAAGCCTTGTAATTTTCTTGGAGTGATAAGTTTTTTGTCAGTCATTTTTTCTCCTAAAATTGTAATAAATTTATTATATTAGTATAAACAAATATAAACAAAAAGTCAATTATTTAAGTTATTATGGTGGTTAAAAAAGTGAAAATTTGTAAGAAATATTTATCCACAATTATATTTATACATTTCTTTAAATTATTATACAAAAGAAGTTAAATAGCAAAAAAGTGGAGTTTTCCACATAAGTTATCCACATTTCCACATTAAAAAATGTATATTTTTGACATTTTTCGTGCTTTTAGGCGGTTTTACATAAAAATTGTAAGGTAGTATTTTATGTTTAATTTTTCACTTTTATGCATAAAATAATTTTTATTTAATACATCATTTAAAATTATTCAAATTTCTATGAATAAAAATACATTGGCAAGTTTAAAAAAATGATGTTTAACATCATTTTTATATTAATCATTTGTTTGTTTTGTTAAAAACCTGCTTGGCTTTTTGTTGGCAACAAAGCAAAGGTTGTGTAAGGCTCTTGTTGATGCAACATATAAAAGATTTCTGTCAAGTTCGGTTTGATAATTAGAGTCATTAGCAAAAGGAATGATAACTATATCAAATTCCACGCCTTTAGAGTTTATTATTGTGGTTATAATGTTTTTATTATTAGACATCTCTTTTGTTTCATCCAAAACAGTAAAGCGATTGATTATTGAACTGTTATCTTGAAGATATTCAATTTCTTTTTTATCTTTACATATTATACACAAAGTTTTGTTACGATTTTTTTCTTGTTTTTCTTTAATCAATGCTTCAAGTTCTTTTATTATATTTCTGCAAGTTATAAATTTCACTTCTTCGCCATTTCTGTTGACATTGTTTGCCACTTTTTTGCCTAAAATTTTTTGTGAAAACTTGGAGATTTGCAAAGTGCTTCTGTATGATTTTGTGAGATAGCAAACTTTTGCCTTGATTTCCCTAGATAAAAGTTTTAAAAAGTCTGTTGATAAATTTTTATCTATACTTTGGTTTATATCTCCAAGATACATTTTTGGACAATGCCATATCTTTTCAAACAGATAGAAGTGACAAGGGGTATAGTCTTGCATTTCATCAACAATAACATATTTTGCATCGTAATTATGTTCCAAGCCAAAAAGATTTTCCTTTATAAGAAGAATTTGTGCTATGTCATATGCTCCAACTGCTTCAGTTTCTCGCAATTCTTGTGAGCGTAAGAATATATTATAAATTCTAATGCAATCGGTTGTTATCATTTTTGAATACAAAATTTTTTTGGCACGATTGAAAAATGCCATGTTTTTTGAAGGTGGAATGTTGAATAAGTCAACAATATGTTCTGCTATCGCTTCAATTCTTTTATAGATAGGTAACCCTTTAAGTTTGTTATAGTATATATCTCGTATTTCACTTTCTTCAATAACAAGATTGCCAAACACAAGAGTTTTTGGTAAAAATAAATTACAAATATCATTATTTAAAAATTCTTTAAAGGCATCAAGAAATTCAAAACTATATTTTATTGCAATGTCTTCAAAATCTTCTTGTGTGCCATTTGTGATAAGATTATCAAGTAATTCTTCTCTTGTTAAAAAGTTTTCTCCTAAAAATTTTTTTGCCATGTGTGCAAAGGTGGTTGTGAATGGTTTATCTTCGCCAAGAGATGGCAAAACATCTTCAATATAGTCAGCAAAAAGTTCTGAAGGTGATAGTATTAAAATGTCTTCATTTTTGAGTGTGTTACGATATTTATACAAAAGATATGAAACCCTGTGCATTGCAACAGAAGTTTTTCCAGAACCTGCCACACCTTGCACAATCAAATTATGAAGTTCATTGCTTCTGATTAAAATATTTTGTTCTTTTTGGATTGTAGATACAATGTCGTGCATTTTTGCTGTGGAATTTTTTGAAAGTTCTTCCATTAATATATTATCATCAATAACGAGACTGCTGTCAAAATAATATTTCAAAACTCCATTTTCAATTTTAAATTGGCGTTTTAAAGACAAGTTACCTTTAACTATACCTTCAGGACAGGTATATTCAGTTTTTCCAAGTGCATCATCGTAGTATAATGATGAAATATCAGCACGCCAGTCATAGACATAATTAATTTCATTATTTTGATTATTCAAGTGTCCTATCCCAATATAGTATGAAGAAGGTTTTTCTTCATTTTCTGCTTGAAAATCAAATTTCCCAAAATATGGCGATTTTTTCTGTTTTTTAAGGCGTTTTGACAGTTTTTCTAATCTATCTTTATTATTTTCAAGATTTTCAATTTGAGTGTTGATATCAGCAAGTTCATTTCCAGAATCTTGTTTGATTTCATAAAAATTTTCTGCAAAATATTTTTTTTGATTTTCTATTTCAACTTTTGTGTCTTTTATTGATTGTGCAGTTTCTGCTTGAAGGTTGTCTATTTCGTTTTCTACTTGTTTTAAATATTCCTTCTCTTCTTGTAAGATTTTTCTTTCCATGTTTTTCTCCTATGGAACAAAATTCTTGCAGTCGGAAATTGCAAAATTTTTGTTTCCAAAAATTTTAACAAAATCTGTTGATTTTGTTGCACGCGAAGCGTGGCAATTTCCGCCCTTCCCCCTTTCTTTATGGCAAAATTTTGTTATAAATTTTTTCGTATAATATTATACCACATTATTGATATAAAATTTTAACGATTTTAACAAATTTTTCAAATAAATATAAAAAAAAGCATATAAGTGGTCTTATATGCTTTAAAATTATTCTTCAGTTTCATTCTCAACATCAATATTTTCGTTTGTATCTTCGTCAAAATTTTCTTCTTCATCTTCTTCGCGCTTAGCAAGGGTAACACTGACAATTTTAGCATTATTTTTAAGTTTCATAATTTTAACACCTTGGCTAACACGAGAGTAGGTGCTTATATCTGAAAGGTGGGTTCTAATGATAACACCGCTATCTGCAATCATCATGATATCAAAATTTTCATTGTCTTCAAGTTGTTTAAGTGCAACAAGTTTTCCTGTTTTTTCATTTAAAATGCAAGCTTTAACACCCATTCCACCTCTTTGTTGAAGTCTAAATTCACTTTCATTGGTTTGTTTGCCAAAAGCATTTTCTGTTATTGTGATAATTTTGCTGTTTTCATGCACGATTGCCATATCAACAACATAGTCATCTTCATTAAGTTTAATGCTTCTAACACCTTGACTATCTCTTCCAACTTGACGAACATCGGTTTCATTAAATCTGATACATTTACCTTCATGCGTGGCAATTAAAATGTCATCTCTGCCACTTGTTACATCAACGCCAATAACTTCATCACCATCCAAAAGTTTAATGGCAATTTTGCCACCTTTTCTGATATTTTCATATTCAGTAAGTGGAGTTTTCTTAATAAGTCCATTTTTGGTTGCCATGATAAGGTTGCCTTTAATATCTTTTTTAATAGGAATTATTGTTGCAACTTTTTCGCCAAGAGAGAGTTGCAAAAGATTTATCATTGCTCTGCCTTTTGCCTGTCTTTGTGCTTCAGGAATTTCATATGCTTTAAGACTGTAAACTTTTCCAAGATTTGTGAAGAAAAACAGGTCGTCATGTGTTGAAGTTACAAAAATTTTCTCAACAAAGTCTTCGTCCTTA
>CALWFX010000053.1 GCA_944377765.1 uncultured Clostridia bacterium | reverse complement strand
TTATTGTATATGACACAACATTCCATTTGGCATACAAGTTCACAATTGCACCATTTGAAGTTGTTAAATTTTTAACACTTTGTTTATCTGTATATTCAACTGATCCACTTGCAGTTGTCGCCCAGCCTGCAAAGGTATAGCCTGTTCTTGAAAACGCATTCGCTGTTAAGTTTTGTGCTTTATCATATGTAAAAGTTTGATTGCTCATACTTCCACTTGTTGCATTATTGCCATTGAATTTGACATAGTAGGTGTTTGCTGTCCACTGTGCGTATAGTGTTACATTCCCATTCCCAGAATACGAAGCACCATTATTGTAATGCGTGCCAGTTCCATCAGCTTTTGGGTTCCAGCCATTTGAAGTGTATCCTGTTCGCGTTAAACTGTTCGTTCCAAGCGTGATATTCAGTCCATGCGCTTTATATACCGAACTCGGAACAGTTCCACCAGTGTTACCATTTCCATTGTATGTTATTGTATATCTTTCTCTTACATACACATCGATTGTTTCATCTTTTGTTGTCGACCAACTATATGTAAACGAATTTGTTAATGAACCTGTCGTTGCTGAACCATTGCCCATATAATATGTATATGATGTGTTAGCCCTTGAAATTGTTATTGTCTGCGAACTTGGCCTACAATATGTTGTTAATGCATACGAGCCATTTGCTGACAATGATTGATTAAGTCCAATGGTCGAATTTGTTGCAGTTATATTCGTTGAATGGGTGTAACCACCATAGGCGTATTTGATTGTTAATGTGTAAGTTTTGGCAAAAAGTCCATAGATACTTGACCGAGCCGATGCAGTAAAACTATATGTCGCTGCTGTTGTAATCCTGTATGTGCTTTCACTTGATGTTGATGGGCTTGATGAATACCAACCAACAAACCAATAACCACTATTGGCTGTCGCTGTTAAGGTAACTATTTTTGAATAAACAGATGAAAAACTATAAGCGGTTGCAGTTCCTGAAAGGGTATAACTACTTGCAGAATTTGATGTATTTGTATATGAAACCTTAATTGAACCGCCAGTTACACCCATACTTATAGTGTCATATGTCGTAGTGTACCGGTTATACATTGTTATTGACTTATACCGCACGAATAAAGCATAATAATAGTATTCGGTATTAGAAGAGGCTGTAAAACTAAAACTTGTTGTTTTACTTGGAGAATTTGAGGCTGTTGGCACTTCCGTATACCAACCACGTAAAAGATATCCACTTTTATTTGTTGTACTAAAAGTTACACTTGAATTTTGCTTAACATTATAAGTTGAATTATAAATTGAACTAGCGGTCAATGAACTTCCAGAAGTACTTGTATATTTCATTGTAATTGTTCCACCAGTTGAAGAAGGACCGGTAAAAGTCGAATAATCACTTGTATAATATGAATACAAGTGTATTTTTGGAGCCCATTGAGCATAAAAATTTCTATCCTTGTTAGCCAAAGAGTCACTTATATATGCTCCTGCAGCATAAACAACATTAGTTGAAGAATCTTTCCATCCAGTAAACACATACCCTGACCTAGATGGAGCAGAATATAAATAATAGCCAACACCTGATAAAAGTGATTTAGAGTTATAGTAGCCATTATTGCCATCAGCATTATAAAATCCAGCATAATATCTTGCTCTATGATAAATATAATAATTACCCGACATATTTTTTGAAGCATTACTTTTGGCCACGCTTTCACTGGTTGTAAGCCCACTCGAACCATAAATATAAAAATCATATATTCCGCTTGCACCACCAGCAATAACTTCTAAATCTCTTGCAACTCTTGTTCTACCATAAGAATTGTTGACAGATGTATATACACCACAAACAGCATACATACCTTCTGTTGCAGATATGGCACAATATCTTTTAGGAGAACCAGCAAAAAGCCCACCACTTGCATCGTAGTGAATATAAACAACATCATATACCTGATAATCTTTACTTTCTGTAACATTGCTAGAGTTCCTTCCATACTCACGATATGTTATGTTATTAAAAACTTGATTGGTTCCATTTTGGTCTCTCCAGTATGCATAAAAATCATCATACTGCATAGCCCAATCACCATAATAATAAGCCCATGTTCCATTATAAAAGAAAACTGAAGTAACTGAAAAATCAAAATCATAACTACTATCTTCTGTTTCATCATCATTCTCTAAATTCTCTTCATTCTCTATATCATCATTAATTTTTTCATTACTATTTCCATTTTCACTATCACTATTATTTCCATTTTCTTGATTATTTTCTTCTTGAGACTGAGAATAGTCACAGCCCGCCAAAAGAAAAACTCCACCACCAAGTGTAATGCCTAATAATATAAATGTAATAAGGCTAAAAATAAATTTTTTCATAATTTATTATCTCTTTAAACTCCATTAATACATTGAAGCCCAAATTATTACGTTTTTCATTTTTGATTTTACCAAATACCCCCCCCCGAGTCAACTTTTTTGAAGTATTTTTTTATATTTATTTATATTTTAACTAAAAAATCAAAAATATATGTATAACAAGAGTCATATAATTTTTTAGTTTTTTAATGATTAATTGTAAAAACTTGAATTTCTGTAATAATAAAAAATAAAGCATAAAAATTATGCCTTATTTAAAAAATTATTTTTCATCTTTTTTTATTTTCTCTTTTTCTGCCTCACAATTTGCCACTTGAATTTTTAAATTTTTTCTATTCTTAAATTCATTATTATCATTTTTTTGCATTTTTTCTTCATTTTTTTCAATATTTTTATTGATTTTTTTATTATTTTTGAAAATTCTTAAAATAAAATTTTCAATTTGCTTTTGATATTTATACGCCAAAATTATAATAGCAATCACTGCAACAATAATAAATGCCCAAACAACCAAACCCCAACCATGATAAGGAATTAAATGTCCACTACCAAAATAACTTACTGTTAAAATTCCAATTGGTCTGCAAATTAAATTTGTTATTGTAAAAAATGCCCAACTCATATTTGTAAGTCCTGCAACCAAGCATAGAACATCATCTGGGAATATTGGCAAAAGCATCATGATAAAAAAGGAATATTTTGCATCACTCAAAAATTTAACCCATTTTGCACAAGTTTTTTCACCCACCATGAATTCCACAAGTTTTTTACCAAACACTCTTCCAAGAAAGAAAGCAAAAATTGAACCAAGCAAAATTCCACCAAAAGATAAAATTGATGCTTGAAGTGGACCATAAACCAAAGTTCCAGCAATTATTGTTACAGTTGAAGGTAATGGCAAAAATGTAACCTGCAAAAATTGGATGACAACATACCCTAATCTTCCCCAAAATCCCCAAGAAAGAATAATTTCTCTCAATTTTTCAACCGAGTTAATTTTTTCCCAAACTCCAGTCCAATTAAGAATAAAATACCCAAGCACAATAAGCCCAGCAATAATTAGAATAACAAAAACACTTCTTAATATTTTTGCTTTTAGCGAAAGTTCTTTTTTAGGTTTTTCATCCTTAATATTTTCCATATTATATAGTATACCAAAAATTTAATATTGTTTCAAAATATTTTGTCTTTAATTGTATAATCAAGGGTTATAGTTTGATGGATATTGACTTTCAAGTTTTTTTCGAACGCTTTCTTCAGTTTGTTTTGTAACTTTTTGTGGACTGCAAATTTTAACATCACTTGCCGGCAATGTCATGCCAACACCAAGCTCTTCCACTCCTTCCATCACAATTCCATCTTGAGCATTATAGAAATCATGTCTAATTTCCTTTTCTTCAACAAACTCTCCATTTTTATAATATCTTAAATATCCTTTACTTTCATAGCCTTCTCTTGGCCATTTAACTCTTAAAAATTCCCCTTTATACAATATTCTGTTTGCATATTCACCTTTTGTATCTTTCACAATTTTATCTCCATTATGTGGCAAAACTTTAACAAGTTCTGCTCGTCTTTCAATAGTAACCCCATCCATATTTTGCCCATATATTTCCACTTTAACTTCATTGTCGTCTGCTTTAGTTCTAATGTAAATTGGATTTTCCAAATTATTTGTAAACACTAAATCAGAATAACTTCCAGATACCATTGCATCAAACGACAATGGCACATATGATGCTGGCAACGAATGATGATTAACTTTATCAACCTGAATATCAGCAAGAAGAAGGGCATTATATAGTGTTGTCGAAGCCTGACACACTCCGCCACCAACTCCATCAACATACACTCCGCCCACAATTATATGTGCACTTTTATAGCCATTTTCTTTTGTTCGTGGACCAGTTACTTCGTTAAACGACACAGTTTGTCCACTTTCAACAATAAGTCCATTAAAACTTTCAATTGCCTTTTTAACATTATTTTTTCTATCCGCCGAACTAGTTGCATAGGATGTGGAAAATTCACTGCGTTTAACAACAGAATTCAATAACTCTTCTTCATCGAATTCTGGAACAAGTTCAACAATTGGAATTTCCACATTTGCCACTTTTCCCATTTTAAGTTGTTCATCAATTTGTGAAAAAAGTTCATCTCTTAAAACTGTAACACTGCTCTGTCCTTTATCAACTTCAAAAGGTTCTTCTTTATCTGGACAAAAAACAAGTTTTGCATTTTCTTGAGGCCTTTCCACTTCATCAATAATTTCATTTAACTTGTCATCAAAGTTTGCAAGCACATTTTTGTAAGAAACTTGAAACTCTAACCCATTATTTTTTACTTCCTTTTCCTTCTTCAAATTTTGAAAAAAATTTCCAGTTTTGCCATATGAAGCAATTTCTTTTATGTATGGCTGAATTTTGTTTGTAACTTCAAAATCAGTTCCTTTAAGTTGCCAATTTTTGTTACCGCTTTTCAAATTGATTTCAATTTCATTTCTAGATTTAAGCATATCTGTTAAAACAACATTTTCTGCCTCTGCCATTGTCATATTCGAAACATCAATTCCATTTATTTTTGTATTGTCATAGAATGTAGCATTGGAAGTTAAAGAGTTTTCAAAAAAGAATTGACAAACCAAAAGGCAGATAACCGCCACCGCTGAAACAGACAAAAACCAAACAAAACCCTTTCCTTTTTTTGATTTATTTTTATTAATTTCGGTCTTTTTTGCATTTTTTTTGATTTTTTTTACATTTTTTACATCATTTTTTGATGTTTTTTTATTTTTTTCAATATTTACATTTTCTTTTTTCATATTTCTATTATGATGCAAAATTATATTTTTATAATAAAAAATAAAAGAAGATTTCTCTTCCTTTATCAATAATTTTGCAAATTTGCATCAATTTCTTGAAGTAAATATTCTTTTTCGTTATTAACTTTACCATCAAAAACTTTGCTTAAAAGATTATTTAAAATTTTATCATAATTTCGTTTGTCAATCTTTGGAAAATTTTCCGCAATATCTTCCGCAGTAATTTTCAAATCTGAAACACAAACAACAAGCCCATGCCTAATTATATATTTATAAAAAAACATATATTTATTTGTTATGAATTTACTCTTTTTGTATAGCAATGGAAAAATAACTGAAACATGCTCAAAATATTTAAAGAAATATTCTTTATTATTTATTTTATTTAGTGCATCATAGTAACCAGCAATATATGTGAATATTTTTTGAATTTGTTTCATGTTAAAACCAAATTGGTTTTTTAAGAAATCTTCCAAAAATGTTTGTAGGCATTCTGGCTTTACAGTGTCAACAATATCAATTAAAAGACCAAGCACTCTGTCGTCAACTTTTTTTACCATATTATATTTTATATATTTAGCTGGCAGTCCATAATATTTCCAAATTTGCAATCTATTTAAAAGATTGATTGTTTTAATAAATTTACTATCAATTTCCTTATAGCGTTTGTCGCAATATAAAATTTTTTCAAGTTCAGAAAATTTACGACTTGGCGAAATATCATTTACATTCTTTGCCATCAAAAAAGCATATTTTAACGTTTTCTTTTCAATTTTAAGTCCAAGTTCTCCAACAATTCTAACCATTCTCAAAATTCTTTCGCCATCGTTTTTCAAAACTTCTTCTGGCGATTTGATACATCTTAAAATTTTTTGCTTTGCATCCACAACACCATGATAGAGGTCAATAATTTCATCTTTATTTACATTGTAATAAATGGCATTCATTGTAAAATCACGCCTTGAAGCATCTTCTTGAATTTTGTCTGTTCTTTCCACTTTAATTGGCTGATGATTTCCATTTTCTGCATACATATCTTTTCTAAATGAAGTAAATTCATAACTCTCACTGCCCTTTGAAATTGTTATAGCATAATATTTTGCATTTTTAACCTTAACTTTATAACCGTTATTTTTTAAAATCTCACTTATCTCTTCAATGTCAACATTGCTTGCAAGGTCTATGTCATGACTTTTAATTCCCAAAATACAATTTCTGACATAACCACCAACAACAAACAAATCTTCTGGAAATAATTTTGAAAGTTTCATTAAACTTTCTGAAACTGGAATAAACATTTTTCCTCCAACGCACAAATAAATTTCTCTATAAATATATAATATTAAATTAATACAATTTAAAAGAAAAGTCAAGAAAATTGATTTAATGTTTGACTTTTTTGGCAAAAATAAATAAACTTAATAATATGAAAAATAAAAAATTCGTCAGTCGAAACAAGAAGAAAGTTCAACAAATTGAAATTCCTGTTGTTAGGTATCAAACCGACAAAGAACATGGGCTTTCTGAAGAGCAAATAAATGAAAGAATTGAGCATAAACTTATTAACGACACAAAAATTAAAACATCAAACTCAATTTTATCTATTATTTGCAAAAACACTTTCACATTCTTTAACTGCATATGGCTGGTTATTGCTGTCGCCCTTATGTGTGTTAATGCTTGGGGAGATATGCTTTTCTTGTTCGTTGTTATTGCAAACACAGCAATTTCCATTATTCAAGAAATAAAAGCAAAAAAAACTGTGGAAAAATTATCAATGGTAACCGCCCCACAAATTAAAGTTATCAGAATGGGACTGATGCAAGAAATTAAAGGCGATGACCTTCTCTTAGATGATATCATGATTCTTGAAAATGGCAATCAAATTCCTGCTGACTGTATAATTGTTGATGGAAATGTTGAAGCAAATGAAAGTTTACTTACTGGGGAAAGTAATTCTATTAAAAAAAATATTGGGGATGTTCTTCTCGCTGGCTCCTTCCTTGTTTCAGGTCAATGCTATGCAAGGGTTGATAAAGTTGGAAAAAATAACTACATTCAAACAGTTGCTGAAAGAACAAAAGATTTTAAGCCACAAACTTCCAACCTTTTTAAAGATCTAAACAGCCTTATCAAAGTTATTATTCTTATCTTGATACCAGTTGGAATTTTAACCTTTTTCAAAGAAAGCGTGCTTTTAGGGTCAAGTATCACAGATTCAATCACAAGCACAAGTGGTGCATTAACTGGAATGATTCCCGCTGGAATGTATCTTTTAATTACAGTTGGTCTTTCAGTTGGTGTTATCAAACTTGGCAAAAAGAAAACCTTGGTTAAAAATCTTTATTCAATCGAAATGCTAGCAAGAGCAAATATTCTATGTTTAGATAAAACAGGAACAATAACAGATGGCACAATGAATGTTGTTAAAGTTGAATATTTGGATGGAACTGAAAAAACACAAAAGAAAAAGATTGAAGATATAATGAAAGTTATTCTTCAACATCAAAAAACAATGAATGCCACAAGTTTTGCCCTATTAAGCCATTTTGGAAAAAATATTGAAAGCAGTGTCAAAGAAGTTATTGAATTTTCTTCTCAAAGAAAATATAGTGCCACAACATTAAAGAATAATAAAACATATTTCATTGGTGCTCCAACCTTTATTAAATGTCCAATTTCTGCACAAGAAAAAAAGATTATGACAGAGAACATGGAAAAAGGTTATCGTGTTATTGCTCTTGTTGAAAGCAATGGTGCTTACAATGAAAAACTTGCTGGAAAAAATGGAAAAATAATCGCTCTATTTATTCTTGAAGATCACATAAGAAAAGACGCTATTGAAACAATTGACTGGTTCAAGAAAAATGATGTTAAAATTAAAATCATTTCTGGCGATGATGCGATTACTGTTTCAAAAATTGCAAAGCGTGTTGGTGTTGAAGGCTATGATAAATATGTTTCACTTGAAAATGTCAGCCTTCAAGAAGTTGCTCAACTTGCCAACAAATTTACAGTTTTCGGAAGAGTAACTCCAGAACAAAAACATGTGCTTGTGAAAACCTTGAAAACACAAGGAAATGTTGTTGCAATGACTGGCGATGGTGTAAATGATACTTTGGCTCTTAAAGAAGCAAATTGTTCAATTGCTATGGCAGATGGAAGCGAAGTTGCAAGAAATATTTCTCACTTAGTTCTCATGGAAAGCAATTTCAGTGCTCTTCCAAGCATTGTTAAAGAAGGTAGACAAATTGTTAACAATGTTCAAAAGTCATCTGTTTTATACCTTATGAAAACCCTTTTCACAATCATGCTATGCATAACAACATTGATACTTTCCATATCCTATCCATTCACACCAAAACAACTTTTGCCACTTGAAATGTTTGTTATTGGATTGCCATCTTTCATTTTAACATTCCAACCAAATAACGACATTATTAAAGGTAACTTTATCCCGCAAGTTCTTAAAAAATCAATCCCAAGTGCTTTAATCATGTTTATTAATGTGTTAATTGTGGTTATATTAAACAAAAACACAATCACTTTAACCGAAGCAGAATTCACATCACTTTCAACTTTACTTGTCATTTTCACTGGCTTCATTAACCTTGTTTGGACCTGCTGGCCATTTAATTTACTTAGAGCAATTTGCTGTATCGTTTCTGGCGTTCTAATTGTTAGTTGCCTTGCAGGGCTCAGTCAACTTTTCTCGATAACAACTTATTCAGTTCCTGTAATTATAACTCTTATAACAATGCTATTATGCACAGTTCTTGTTATTGTTTTAGCGTTCTATATTAAAGAATGGTATTTCAAAAAGAAATATGGACTTAAACCTAATGATAGAGGAATTATTGATACATCAAAAATACCTAAAAATGAAAGCGAAT
The DNA here is from genome assembly GCA_944377765.1 of uncultured Clostridia bacterium. Classification (GTDB taxonomy): domain Bacteria; phylum Bacillota; class Clostridia; order Christensenellales; family UBA1242; genus Caccovivens. The sequence goes on along the minus strand of CALWFX010000053.1, from coordinate 365 downwards.
TTGATAAAACCTTTAATAAGATTTTAAGCAAAATGACAAGAAAAAGAAAGAAAGATGATGTTGTGGTTCAATTTAAAGAAGAAGAAACAAAAAAATTACTTGAAGATTTGAAAGCAAGCGGAAAAGCACACTTTTCAGAAAATGAAAATAGAAATGAATTTAAAGAAAGAATATCAAATAAAATATAAAAGAATGGAAATATTCCATTCTTTTTTCAGACATAGTCTGTTTCTATTGATTTTATGACACGCATCCATATTCAGATACTTTAATTGTAAATTGAAAGCCTTGAACTGATGTTGCAAATTTCTGCGTCAGTCCGCCATACTCTGTTCGACATATCACATTGTTTATATTTGTTCCCA
>CALWFX010000052.1 GCA_944377765.1 uncultured Clostridia bacterium | reverse complement strand
GAAAGAATAGGTCTTCTTGATAGAAAATTAAGAATATTAAATGAAAATGTTGATAATGAAAAAGATTGGCACGATTGGGCACTTGTCGCTTTTAAATCAATTTATGGATTTGAATGGCAAGGAGATAGTCTTCTAATTGCAAGAGAAAATTTGTTATTCACTTTCATTGATTACTATGTTGATAGATTTGAGATTTACCCAATAAAAGAGTATCTTGAAGAAATAGCAAAAATCTTGTCTTGGAACATTTGGCAGATGGATGGATTAAAATTTGTTATTCCAGACAGTTGCAAACCTGTACCAAAATTACAAATGTCACTTTTTGACGATGACATTAAGCCACAAGAATGTCCTGGATGCAAGAAAAATAACAATTCAATGCACACAGGTATCTATTGCAAAGTAATGAACTGGGAAACAAAAAGATCGATAAAGTTTATAAATTTATTTAAGGAGAAAAAATAATGAGTAACCAAATGGATGAAAACAAACTACTTGCACCTTTTGCATATAACCTCATATATATTTATGAAATACCAGATGAAGATCATAAACATTGCTTAAAAATAGGTAAAGCATCATATACTACAAATAATAAAATAAGTATCAATGAAGAGAATACTGATTTATTAAATAAGTGTGCTAAAGATAGAATAAATCAACAAACAGGAACTGCTGCAATTCGTTACAATTTAAAGCACACCGAATGGGCTATTATAGAAAAAAATGTCGGAAAAGAAAGAGAACTGGTAGGCTTTATAGATGAAGATGTCCACGAGGTATTATTGAACTCAGGTATTAAGCGTGCGAAATTTGAGTTAGATGCAAATCCTAGAGATTGGTTTAAGGTTGATTTACAAACAGCAATCAATGCTATAAAAGCAGTAAAAGCTGGCAAAAAATCTTTAGATAATAGCGAAATCAATTCTCCATTTCAAGGAGTTACTTTATATCCTAACCAAGAAGATGCAGTAACCAAAACGATGAAAGCATTTAAACATAGCAATTCTATGCTCTGGGATGCAAAAATGAGATTTGGTAAAACTATAACTGCTCTCGAATTAGTTAAGAGATTAAGTAAACAACCTGAAGTTTATGGTGAAATAAAAAGAGTTATTATTGCAACGCACCGCCCAGAGGTTATTGCTCAATGGTTTGATGATTTTAGAAAAGTTTTTTATGAAAAAGATTCAACTTGGAAATTTGGTTCAAAGGTAAAAGGATTTGGGCTACCAGTTGAAAATTTAATAAAACATAACAATATTATATGCTTTGCTTCATTGCAGGATTTAAGAGGTGCAAAATTAGTTGGTGGTAATTTTGTTAAAAACCAAGAACTTTATGATACAAAATGGGATTTGCTTATCATAGATGAAGCTCATGAAGGGACATTAACAGAGCGTGGAGAAAATGTTTTTAATGAATTAATTGATAAAAGCAAAGAACATAAAACAAAAGTTTTGCGTCTATCTGGGACACCATTCAATATAATCGATCAATACGATGATGATGAAATATATTCATGGAGTTATATCGATGAACAGGAAGCTAAACAAAACTGGAATTATTTTCTAAATCCTAAAAACCCTTACTCAAAAATGCCTAAAATGAATGTTTATACCTACGATTTAGGTACAATTATAAACAATCCACATTACCTTGATGACAAAATGTTTAATTTTGGTGAATTTTTTAGAGTTTGGACTGGCAATAAAGATGAAGATATCGCAGATGATGGTTCTTGTATTACAGTAAGTAAAGAAAAAATTGGCTCTTTTGTGCATGAGCAAGATGTAGAAAATTTTTTAAATCTTTTGTCAAAAGAAGACGAAGGGAATAATTATCCTTTTTCTACAAAAGAGTATCAAAATTACTTCAAGCATACGCTTTGGATGTTGCCTGGCGTTAAAGAAGCGGCGGCGTTAAGTAAATTATTAAGGAAGCATTCTGTGTTCGGCCATGGGAATTTTGGAATTGTAAATGTCGCTGGTGATGGTGATGAAATTGAAGAAAATAATGAAGAAGCAATTAGCAAAACAAAAAGAGCATTAGATAAGGTCAGGGATGCTATTGATAGGCATGAAAGGACAATTACATTGTCTTGTCAAAGGCTAACAACAGGTGTTACAGTCCCTGAATGGACTGCGGTATTTATGCTTTATGGTTCTTCGGTGGTTTCTGCTCAAAGATATATGCAAACAATATTTAGAGTGCAATCTCCTGCTAATATAGATGGAAAGATAAAAAAAAATTGTTTTGTTTTTGAATTCGCTCCAGATAGAGCCTTAAAAGTTTTAGCAAAGTCTGCTCATCTTTCCAATCAAGCAGGTAAAGTTAATAGTCCAGAAACTAAAAGAGTTATGGAGAAGCTTTTACAATTTTGCCCTGTAATTGCAATAAATGGATCTCAAATGAATGCTTATGATGTTCCAATGATGATTAAACAACTCAAATCTGCTTATATTGATGATATCGTTGATAGCGGATTTGAAAATAAAAGGATATATAATCTTGAACAATTAAGACTAGAAAATATCAATTTAAAAGACTTTGAAGGGTGTGATCAGATATTAAAAGGTGCATCTCAAACAAAAGTACCAAGAAAAGTTATAGTTAATAAAAACGATTTAGATAGGAAAGATGGTTCAACTGTAACGATTTCAAATAAACAACCTAAAACACCTGAACAAAGAGAAAAAGAAAGAGAAGCAAATAATGCTGTAAAAATTTTAAATGCAATTATGACAAAAATTCCTTTGATGGTGTATGGTTTAACATTGGCGGATAATGTTGATATTACTTATGATAATTTTACTTCTTTGATTGATGATGATTCTTGGAAAGAATTTATGCCCAAAGATGCTACAAAGGAAAGGTTTAAATTATTTAAAAAGTATATAGATATTGAAATGTTTGAACTGTGCAATGAAGAATTAAGAAATCAAGTGAATGCGGCAAACAAACTATCCATAAATGAAAGAATTAAACGATTGACGCCATTATTCTTAAAATTTAGAAATCCTGATAAAGAAACAGTTCTAACTCCTTGGAGAGTTGTAAACATGCATATGGGCGATTGTTTGGGTGGATATAATTTTTATAATGAAAATTATCAAGTTGTTCTTGACGAACCTAGATTTATTGATAGAGGGCAAGCAACAAATCGAGTATTAAAAAATACTGAAACCAAAGTTCTTGAAATAAATTCAAAAACAGGATTATATCCATTATATATAACTTACTCATTATTTAGAGAAAGATTAAAAAGCCCGTTAGAACATAGAAGTGATAAAGCTATTTGGAAAGAAACAGTTGAAAACAATATATTTGTTGTATGCCGAACTAAAATGGCTGAAAAAATAACAAAGCGAACATTGGTTGGAGATGACAAAAATATTAAAGTTAATGTTTTAACAATAGAAGATATGATTAAACAATTAAGAAGCAAACCAGATGATGTTATTAGCAAAATCTTAAACAAAGCAGAATGGAATATTCAAGGAGGAGGTAAAATGAAATTTGATGCAATAGTAGGCAATCCACCTTATCAATTAAATGATGGAGGTGGTATCGGTGATAGTGCTACTCCTATATATAATT
>CALWFX010000051.1 GCA_944377765.1 uncultured Clostridia bacterium | reverse complement strand
TGCAATACCATAGTCTTCAACATTATATGAACTTGAACCTTTGATTTTTGTTATTTTTTGAGTTGCCCCTGCAAGCACACTGATAAGATTTCCCCAGAAAACATCTTGATAACCACTGCCACAAATGGTGCAGTTGTTTTCAACAGCCAAATCATCAATCATCTTATAAATTTTTGGACTGCTGTTTTGTGGGAAAAATGACTCTTCTGAAGTTGTAATTGCATTAACCCCACACTTTGCACAAATAAGAAGTGGTTCATACATATCCTTAATATATGACATTGTTGTAACAATAACAATATCAACAGAATGTGACAATAAGTATTTTTCCAAATTTTTGGCATCTTGGATTTTTACTTTATAAGTTTTACCATCCCCAATAATTTCTCCAATATCCTTGCCAATCTTCTGCTCATCGCAATCAAATGCTCCAACAATTTTTGCATTTTTTTCAAGGCAATAACGCATTGTGTATTTACTCATTTTTCCACAACCATATTGCACAACATTAATTTTACTCATAAATATTCCTCCTAAAATTATTTTATACTAAAATACATCTTTTTACCAAATAAAAAACAAAAAATTCACTTTAAACATCACTTATTTCATATAAACACTTAGGAGATTTTGATGAAAAATTTTATAGATAAATTATTTTTTAACATTATTTGTGAATTTAAAAATAAAACAGAAAAAGAAATTTTTGAAAATATGTTTTTTCGCTTTCAATTCTTACCAGATAAAATTAAAGTTTCCTATGAAAAATTTTTAAAAGAATATCCTTTTTGGGGAAAACTTGACAGTAAAAACATTGAATATGAAAGTTTTAAACTTAAAGCAAAAGCATTTAAAAAAAATTATAAAAATTATATTTGGTTATATAATAAATTACAAGATGAAAAATCTAAATTTATTCTCTATGCTGTTTTAAACAATTTATATAATTTTGATTTTAACAATCTTGATAAAATTAAAGAAAAAATATATAAACAATATTTTGACTTAGACCTTATGCCAGAAATGGAAAATGAGATTTTTCTGGATATTGGGTCTTATTATGGCGAAACAACACTTGATTTCATAAGCACCTATGGCGAGAAAGCGTATAAAAAAATTTATTGCTATGAAATTACTCCTAATATGTTAAATTTCAGTAAAAATTATCTTAAAAGATATAAAAATATCATCTATAAAAATTTTGCTGTGTCAAACTCAAATAAAGTGTTATATATAAATGAAAACACCGCATCAAGTTCTGCAAATAAAACTAGCTTCTATGGCAATAAAATGATAAAAGCAGTTTCACTTGACAATGATTTACAATGCAAAATATCTCTTGTTAAAATGGATATTGAAGGAGATGAATATAATGCACTTAAAGGACTTAAAAAACATATTCAAAAAGAAACACCAAAACTTTTAATTTCTGTTTATCACAACAACACAGATATTTGGCACTTACCAAAATTAATATACTCATATAACAAAAATTATAAGTTTTATTTAAGATATTATGGCGGAAATTTGTATGCCACTGAAATAGTGTTAATTTGCTTGCCAAAATAAAAAATAATGCAATGCATTATTTTTTAAATATTTTTAATAAAATTGAGTTTCATAAATCCTTCACTATACTCAAATTTAATGTATGAATTTGCATTTTCTTCCACATATCCATAAAGTTCTCCATCTCCGCTTTGCATTAAAGTGGCAAGTTCAGAAATATCGTGAATTTCATTTAGAATTACCCCTTCGTTGTCTTTATTTTCCAAAGAATAATAGACTAAACCCGCATCAATGAAATTTTCCATCAAATCACTTTGTGCATATATATCATTTCCAAAACTATATACAAATTTTAAAGTATTTTGATCACTCTCATAATGCCCTTCAACCAAGTTCATTTCTTCTGATAATTGTGGAACATAAGTAAGTCCAAAGTCTTCCACATTTTGAATATCTTGGAAAAATGGTATCTTTATTTGTGATGCTGGCATATTTACTTCGCCAATTTCAAAATCAGTTGTTTCAATGATAATAGTTTGGTATTTCACACCTTTTTCATAGGCTGTTCCATTCAAAGCAAGTGGCATTTGTGTTAATTTGTCTATAACAAAATATCCAACAACATCTGCACCTGTCATTTCAACTATATTATATTTCTCACACTCTCTTCCAAGATAAGTGATATCTTCCACCGATTCATAAACAAAATCAAAAATGCCAAAATTTTCAAAATCAGGCTCAATAATTTCATTGTTATCACTATCAATTGTCCAACCACCATTAAGGAAAATTGCTTCAAGCGATGGTTTTACTCCAATATTTTTTTCAAATTTTTCAAAGGTTGGTTCATTTTCCACTTCAAGGTTACTTGATGCAAGAAGCACAAAAGGGCTTCCATCTGGATATAACAAACTAAATCTTTCTGTCTCTCCATTAAGTTTTTTTGCAACTTTATAAAAATCACCATTTAAATCTGAATGAGTAAGTTCTCTTGTGTATTCATAATCATCAACCACTTCCCCATCTTCCGAGTAACTTGTGTTTTTTTCAGTAAGTTTAATGTAATAATCACTTCCAACTGCTTCTTCAATTTTAGAAAAATCAACTGAATATGTGGATGGCTTTTCTTCTCCACAACCCGCAAGCAAAAAAGAAAAAGGCAAAATTAACAACATAACCACAACTGCCAAAACAGTTATCTTAATACTTTTGCTTTTCATTTTTCTCTCCTTATATATTTAAAGTTTAACACATTTATCTTTTTTTAGCAATTATTTTAACAATTTGCACAATAAAAAGAAAAATAAATTAAAAACAAATATTTTGTTGCTTTTTGCCATATATAAATATTTTTAAAAAATTATAAAACAATACTACAAAGGAGAAATTATGAAAAAGAAATTTATTTTATTTATATTACTTTTAATTACAACATTATCAGTGTTAATAACCGAACTAAATGCTTATCAAGTTATGGCAGAAACAGAATTAAACAAAATTGTGATAACTGGTTCAAGTTGCACACAAGTAACCCCTGACTCAGCCAAAATATCTGCTGAAATTCAAACCTTGGACTTAGACAGAATAAAATCAAAAAATGATAACTATGAACTTTTTGAAAAACTTTTGGATGCTCTTGCAGAGTTAGGTGTGACAAAAGATGATATTACGCTTGACTATTTTTCAACTTATGAAAGTTATGATTACAATAATGGCAAAACTTTACTTGGCTATTACACAACAAATGACTTTTCTTTTAATATTGATAACCTTGACAATATAAAAAATTATGTTGATATATTAATAGAAAATAAAGCAACAATTAAAAACATTAACTACAGCATTAAAGATGTTGATTCTGTCTATAACGAAACGCTTTTAAAGGCAATTGAAAATGCAAAAACAAAAGCAAATATGCTTGGAGATTTAAAACTTGTTGAGATAAAGGAAGAAAACACATATAATAGTCCTACACTTTATAAAGCCTTTTTCAATGAAGAAACAAATATTATTGGCAAAATAAATATATCAAGCAAAGTTACTGCTATATTTGAAAAGCAAAATTAAAAATATTTGTAAAATATTGAAAATTATCTTATTTTTATTTGCTATTAAAAAGGAAATGTGCTATAATTAAAAAGTCGTTAAAAATGACAAATACAATTTCATATGGCAAATTCCGATCTCTTACCCCAAGGTTATATTCTATCAAAAAGAATATTAGGCCAAACCCTTTGAGACGCTTGGTCTAATATTTTATTTTGCGGAAAATTATACTATTATGAAATTTTAAAAGGAGAATATAAAGTGGGTAATGAAGATTTATTTAAAATGAGAAAAGTGATAAAATATACTCTCATTCGCATTGGCTTCAGGGTGGATCTGATTGGTTTTTCCTATCTTTGCTATGCCATTGAACTTGTAATTTTAAATCCTAAACTTATACACAATCTTTGCAAAGGTCTGTATGTTCAAGTTGGTGAAAAGTTTATGGTCAATAACGATTTATGCATTGAAAGAAGCATCCGTCACTCAATTGAAAATACTTATATTAACAAGAGTTTTTCTGAAATTAATAAACTTTTCAAAATGGAAATTTTTTCTATTAACGATAAACCAACTTGTGGCGAATTAATAAAATTGGTCGCAGAATATTATAATTTATCCTTATATGAAAATGATATGGCAGTTTAAATCGGCAAATGAGCCGTTTTTTTATTTATATATTAAAATATTCTCGTTTATGGTTGTAATAATTAATTGCCTTATGGCATTTTTTTAGATAATTTTCTGTTTCTTTAAAAGGTATTTTCTGTAATGTCTTTCCGTCATTTGAATAATCTTTATTATTAAGCCAATTCAAAACATTCGTGGGCCCAGCATTATAAGCACATAGCATTAGGTCATCATCCTTAAATTTATCTTTCAAAATTGATAAATAATAAGTCCCCAAATTTATATTATCATCAATGTCGTTTAAATCATAATCTCCATAATTAAGTTTTTCTGCTAAATATTTTGCTGTTGAAGGCATAAGTTGCATAAGCCCTTTTGCCCCTTTGTTTGACTCTGCATTTTTATTAAATCCACTTTCGCAATTTATTACACTTGCAATATATATAGGGTCCACGCCATAGCATTCACTTGCATATGCAATCTCTTCTTCATATTTCAATGGAAAAATTGTGCCATAAATCACACTGACACCAAACATTGAAAGGAAAATTAAACTTAAAGAAAGAAAAACTCCCAAAACATACTTCATTAAATTATTTTATGGTTATTTACCTTTTTTATGTGTATGTAAGCAAAACAAATTGTTTTGCTTTTTATTTTATAATTCTTGTTCCACCATTTCTATTAAAACTGTATATTCCATCAAAGGAAGGATTAGAACTCAGCAAGGCTTTAACATTAAAATAGTAGTCGCTTAAAAACTTCACTGAAATTCCGCAAGCCCTTCCAATCCAAATTGGAGTGTTAACAATAGCACAAGGAATATTTTTCATTTTTAACAAATTTGCAAAACTTAAAGTGGCAGAACGAGATTTAAAAACTGCAATATAATAATTCATACTCTACTCCTTATGCACAAAAATCCCCCTATTATCATTATATTAATAATAAAAACTATGTGAAATAATCAAAAGGAGAGTTATGATATATTTTGACAACTCCGCATCCACACTGCTTAAACCAAAAAATGTTCAGCGCGCCGTTCTTAATGCCTTAACCAATTTTTCTGCAAACCCGGGAAGAAGTGGACACAAAGAAGCAATCAAAACTGCAATGGAAATTGAAAATATAAGGGAAAAAATTAGACATCATGTGAATGGAGAAGATGTTATTTTTACTGGTGGTTGCACCCATGCCTTAAATTTGGCAATTTTAGGATTTTGCAATTTGCATGCACCTTGCCATGTTATAGCAACAGAAAACGAACATAATTCTGTGCTTAGACCTTTGCAGTTTTTATGTGACCAAGGCAAAATCACCTATTCCATTGCCACCCAAACAAATAAAGGCTCTTTGCAATGGAAAGATATTCAACCACTTTTAAAAGAAGATACTAAACTTGTGATATGCAATCACATTTCTAATGTGAATGGCGATACCATTGATTTAACCAACATCGGATTTAATTTGAAACAAAAAAATATCAAATTTTTGGTGGATGGTGCCCAAAGTGGTGGACATTTTAAGTTTGATATGAAAGCCCAAGGCATCAATATGCTTGTGTTTTCTCCGCACAAAGGTTTTTACTCTCCACAAGGTGTTGGATGCCTAATTAAAGATTATGATTTAGATTTATCTCCAATTCTTTTTGGTGGAACAGGAACAAATTCCTTGGAACTTTATCAACCAAAGTCATCTCCTGAAAAATTTGAAAGTGGCACAATTTGCACACCTGCAATTTTTGGCTTTGGTGCTGGAATTGATTTTGTTGAAGAAAACTTTTTGGCAATAAAAGAAAAAATGGAAGATTTAACAACCTACCTTCACTATGAACTTTCCAAACTCCCTGTTGAAATATACACAACCACAGAAAACACTTCTGGCGTTTTTGCTTTCAATATTCCAAATTTCACCTCTGACGAAATCGCTAATTTACTAAATGAAAAATATGACATTTGTGTTAGAAGTGGTTATCATTGTGCTCCATTAAAACACAAAGCACTTGGCACTCTTGACAAGGGAATTGTGAGAGTATCCTTTTCTGTTGCAAACACCTTTCAAGAAGTTGAAAAATTGATAAATGTTGTTAAACATATATTGAAAACCAATAAAATTATATAAAAAACTTTATCAGTCGATAAAGTTTTTACATATATCTTATAGTATTAAAAAGATTGCTTTTCCTTTTCTTATGATATTTTGAATTGTCCAATATAACGCTTTCTGTTATTGTTTGGTCATTAATAAACTTATTTAAATAATTATCACTATTTAAGTTAATGGTTAATCTGTCGCCCAAACCTTTACCTTTGATTACGCAGTTTTGAAGTTGACTATTTCCTAATATCTCCACACTTCCAGAAATTTTGCACTTACTTACATTGACATCACCACTTGCTTTAAGAGAACCAACACTTTCTGTTTCGTTTCCAACCAAGGAATTGCCTGAAAATTCTGAAAAGTTACCTTTGTCGCTTAAAATTTTTGCATATGCAAGTTTGGCATTTTCTCTCACTAAGAAATCACCCACAACAGTTGAACAAGACACAAACGCATCATCAAAAACACAAACGCAATTTGTGCTTGGTGCAACAACAGAATCTTCATCCACCCAGCAAGACCCATTTTGTGCCAATGCCCCTTTCTTAACATATCCACCAAGTTCGCCTTTTTTTACAAGAATACCATGGGAACTATTTCCCTTTGTTCCTAAATTTTCAAAATCTTGAAGAGCCTGAATTCTATATGCTTTTATAGTTTTTCCATCAACTTCAATCTCTTTAAAATCATTTTCAAGGTATTTAAACTTATCCATTTTCTTCTCCTTAGTCTTTTTGATAAATAAGTCGCTTGCAGTGCTCGCAGGTTATCACGCCTGTGTTCTTCATTTTTGATATTGCAGCCATTGGAAGTTCCATGCGACATCTACCACAAAAATTTTTTCCTTCAAGTGGAACAACAACTGGAAAAATATTGTCATTTCTTCTCTTTTTATATTCAGCCATTAAAGTTTTATCAACATCTTTTTCCAAAGTCAACAATTCTTTTTCAAGTTTCTCTTTTACTGGTGTTAAAGCTTCATTTTCTTCTTCAATCTTTTTCTTGCATTCAACAAATTGTCTTCTTGCTTCGTCATATAATTTCTTTGTTTTGTTAAATTCCAATAAGGTGTTATTAATATTTTCTGCACATTTTTGAAGCATTTTTTCAAGATAATTTAAATTGTTTAAAATCTTACCTTTCAAAAGAGCAAACTTATCGAGTTCTTCTACTGACAAACTGTCTAAATCTTTTTTTAATATGCTATCCAAACTTTTTTTATTTTGACTGAATTTTTCCTTCATATCATCAATTTCATTTAAAATGTTGTTTGCTTCATTTTCAAGTTCTGTGGATTTTGCTTGCGCTTTTTTTGCAAGTTGTGCAAGTTCGTTCGCTTTCTTTTTATATGGGCTTGAAACAAGTTTTTGTTCAACATTATAAAGTTTTGCATCCACTTCTTGATATTTTAATAAATTTTTTAAATCCATAATATTCCCCTTTTCTATTTTTCCAGCATGGCGGAAGTTTTTTTTGCTTTAGCAAAAACACAAAACTTTGTTTTGTGTGCAATTTTTTTAAAATTGCAACTTCCGCCCACCTTATTCAACGAAATCTGCCAAACGCTTACTACGATTTGGATGTTTAAGTTTTCTTAAAGCCTTTGCTTCAATTTGTCTAATTCTTTCTCTTGTAACAGAAAATTCTCTGCCAACTTCCTCCAAAGTTTTTTGCTTACCATCCATAAGTCCATATCTTTGACGAATAACTTCTTGTTCTCTTGGAGTTAATGTGTCTATCACTGCCAAAAGTTGTTCGCGAAGTAAACTTTGTGAAGCACTTTCAATTGGCGATTGTGTTGATTCATCTTCAATGATATCAGCCATTTTTCCATCATCTTCCTCTCCCATTGGAGTTTCCAAAGAAATTGGGTCTTGAGAAGTGCGTTTGATTTCCAAAACCTTTGCAACACTGATTCCCATTTCCGAAGCAATTTCTTCAATTGAAGGTTCTCTGCCAAGTTTTTGCATCAAAGCTCTAACAACTTTAACATATTTATTGATTGTTTCCACCATGTGAACAGGAATTCTGATAGTCCTTGACTGGTCAGCCATTGCTCTTGTGATAGCCTGTCTTATCCACCAAGTTGCATATGTTGAAAATTTAAAACCTTTGGTATAGTCAAACTTGTCCACTGCTTTCAAAAGTCCCATGTTGCCTTCCTGAATAAGGTCAAGAAAAGACATTGAAGTTTTGCCGACATATCTTTTTGCCACACTGACAACAAGACGAAGGTTGCTTTCACAGAGAACTGATTTTGCATACGCATCTCCCTGCATTGCACGATGAGCATATTCTTTTTCTTCTTCCATGGAAAGAAGTGGAACTTTGCCGATATCTTTAAGATACATCTTCACTGGATCATCCACATTTGGCATCATGGCAATATCTGCAAAACTATCTTTTAATAAATCTTCTTCATTAGTTTTGATAATTTTAACATTCTTCTTTTCCAAACTTTGAATAAATTTTTGAATATTTTCTGCATTTTCGCCAACTTTCAACAAACTGAAATAAATATCATCTTCATTTATTGAACCCTTTTTCATGGCAAGTCCAATAAGTTTATCGTGAACCATTTTAAGTTTTGCTTCATCAATTTTCTCTTCTGACATAAAAGCCCTCCAAATTTTTATTTTTTAAATTGCTGGCAACCTTCATAAGATTTTTGGCAATTTCTGTTCTTGCAGTCAAATCTGAACAAGATTTAAACTCCGCATTTAATTTTGCTTGCATTTTTTTTAATTTTTCTTCTGCAATTAACCACAAGCATTCTTTAAAATATTTTTCTTCCACACCATTATATAAATTAAAGTTGTAATTTATCATGCTTAAAAGAAGTTTGTTTTCATTTGTTCCTTCAAAATCGTAAAGCGAAGAGAGTGGAAGATTTTTATCTATTATATCCAAATATTCTTCATATCCTTCCAAAAGTTTTCTGTAATCAATTTCATTATTAACATAAGTTTTGTGATGCAAAAGAGATGCTAAAACAAATTCCACCGCTTTATAATCTCCATGTTCGCCATTTTCCACTTTTGGAATATTGTTTGAAACTTTATTCACTTGAACTTCATTTCCAATATCACGCCTTAAAATTTCAATCGGTATATTGGTCAAATTTCTAATTTTGTCAAGATATGGCTCTTGCATTGTTTCGCTTCCAAGTTTTTTTATTTCAGCAAGAACCGCCTTAATAAACTTTTCTTTTTTTTCTTGCTTATTTAAATCATACTGTCCTAAGTGATAATTTATTAAAAAGTCCATGTACGGCACAGCATTATCAATCATCTCCTGAAGTTTTTCACTGCCTAAATTGTTTAAAACTTCGTCTGGGTCTTTTCCACCAGAAAGTTTAGCAACACTAAGTTCCACATCTTCATTTCTGAACATCTCAATTGCTCTTAAAGTTGCCTTTGTGCCTGCTTCATCATTATCAAAACAAAGAACAATATTTTGACTGTATCGTTTAAGTTCATAGATGTGGTCTTTTGTTAATGCTGTTCCCATGCAAGCAACAGTTTGTTTAAATCCGCCCTTATGCATGGCAACAACATCCATTTGCCCTTCCACCAAAATGATGTTTTTAAGCCCTTGTTGTTGTTTCAACTTTTTTAACAAATTTATTCCAAAAACAATTTTTCCTTTTTGGAAAACAGGCGTTTCTGCAGTGTTTAAATATTTGGCAAAGTCTGACTTTTCAAGTTGCCTTGCACTGAACCCAATACACTCGTTAAAGGAGTTAAAAATTGGAAAAACCAACCTTTTACCAATAACATCATAAAGCCTTTCATTTTTCTTGCCACAAATTCCCGCTGTTATCATTTCATAATCAGAAAAGCCTTTGCTTCTAAGATAGTCAACAATATCAGTCCAGTCTTTCGAGTAGCCAATTTTAAAATCTTCAAGTTCTCTTCGTGTAAACTTACGCATCTTTATGTAGTCTTGAGCAACCTTTGCATCTTTGTTATACAAATTTTCTTGATAATGTTTATATGCAAAATCTAAACAAGACAAAAGTCTTTCTTTAAGTTTTTGCTTTTTCACAATTTCTTCTGTCGATTTAAGTTCTGGCAACTGCATACCAACTCGCTCTGCAAGCATTTTAACTGCACCATAGAAATCAATGTTTTCCATTTTTTCAATAAACTTTATAACATCGCCACTTTCCTTGCATCCAAAGCAATAATAAATGCCATCTTCTCCATTAATAGTGAAAGAAGGTGTTTTTTCATTATGAAAAGGACAGCACGCCCAAAACCTTCTTCCCTTCTGCTCTAAGTGAAGATAGTTTGATGCAATGCTAACCAAATCATTTTTCCTTTTAAGTTCTTGAAGCCATTCAACAGAAAAACCTTTGTTTTGCAATCACATACTCCTAAAAAATAAACTCAATTACTCTTATTATACTCCAAAAAGATAAATAATCCTTTATTTAAAGCAAAAAATGTCCGAAAATTAGGACATTTTTATTATGAAAATAGAATTAAAGTTAATAAACTGATCTTGAATGAGCATCTTAACAAATGATTATTATCTAATTTTTTCTTTTTCGCGAAATGAAGGTGGCATTTTAACCGCTGGCACACCATTAAGGCATGCTTGAAAAACAAGTTTAATACAAGAAAGATTTTCTGGTAAATTTTCCTTTTTCATTACTCTTTCAACTTGTTCAGGAATTTTGGAAAGTGCTTCTTTATCTAAGTTATTGTATGATGTCATGGAATCAATACCTAATAACCTTGCCACATTTTTAACTGAAACAGAATTCCCTTTTTCTGAAAGTGAGTGATGTTTGATTACCACTTTTGTATTATTTAATTCGCCAAAACTAAACTTCATAAGGCGTCTTACTTCTTCCAAAAATTTTGCTTCATCACTTGAAACAACTTCTTTACAACTATTTATTAGCATATAAGTGTCTGATGGATTGTTTCTTAACACCTTGAAATAATTTACTGGATAACTTCTGCCATTTTCATCACGATAACTTAAACATTCAGTAACTTTTTTCATATCACGCAAAAATTTCTTTATAATTTCTTGGCTTTCTTTCGTGGTTGGATTTTTTATTGCCTCTTGAACAGAAATATAATAATCGCCATGCTTACCTTCATAAGAGCACCTGTCAATAAATTTGAACAACTCGTCATCACTAAGAAGATAGTTTGTTTTTTCAATAACATCTGCCACTTCTGCTCGCTTTTTGCTTTCTTCGCTTAACATATTTTCCAAACTAATCTTTGCTTCTTTCAAAAGTTCCCAATCTTTTTCTATGTCTTCACGCTTTATTATTGAATTTTTACCATTGATGTTTTCTCTGTAATGTATTGCTAAATTTTTGCCAAAATCAATGTAAGATTTAATTAAAAACTCTTGAACATACGCATTGCTATCTATTTCTTTTTTTTGCATAGCCATAAAATCAGTTCTTCCATCAAAAACCAAATTTGGCAAACTTAGAAAAGTTGTGTTTCCTGCTTTTTCAAGATAAGTCTTAAACTTTGCAATAAAATTATTATGTGAAATTTGAGAAAAGTTGAAATATTTAATATTTCTCATTCTTTCTGTAAGCCTTGTATCAATCAAATAAAATGTTGCCATCATGCAATCTTCAGTTTTGGCAAAACTATGCCATTTCTCATAGTCGTTTTTATATATGAAATCATTTAAAAACTTTTCATAAAGTTTAATTGATTTTGCCCTTGAAAAACTGTTTGATGTCATATCTTGAGCAGTAAAATTTAAAAATTCGTTTATTTCTTTTTCCTTTGCCTCGTCAAAATTGTTGACACCTTGATAATTGATGTATGTTTTATATATAGCCCAAATTAAATCTTCGAAATTTTTGCAATAATCATTTTTCAAAGTGTTTAAAAAGGAATTGAAATTAAATTCTTTATCTTCATTTAAAACAATATTTGGCACTTTTTTGTTTTTTAAAGCGTATTCAAAAAAATATTGCCTGTTTTCATTTTCAACAATTTGCCTGTTTTTTTCTTTTGCTGCTTTAGTAGATTCTTTCATTTATACCCCCAAAACAACTTTATTTTAGCATTTTTAAATTGAATATGTCAATAACAAATTTATTATTAATATAATCTTTTGCTCACAAAAATAAAAAAACAGGGATTTCCCTGTTTTTTATTTAGTATGATGATTATCTAGATTTAATTTTGTCTCTATCTTTCTTCTTTTTAACCACAACAATAATAACAATTATTATCACGATTACAAGAATTACAGCAAGAGCAATAACAATCCAAATCCACCAGTTGCTACCTTCATTTTCTGCCCAAACAGCATACAAACTTACATTTCCAGTGATTGTGAAAGTTGCACCTTCTTCATAATCAATAATGCCTTGTCTTGCTTTGTCTGCAGTTGTTGCCCAGCCTAAGAATGTGTATCCTTCTTTAACAAATGAGTTGCTTATGATAGTGTATTCAAGTCCATATGGTCTAACATCTGCAAATTCATAAATCAAAGCATCAGAATCAGAATAGTAGAATATTGATAACATCTTTATCTTAGCCATTGCTTGAAGTTTGAAGCTTTCAGCAGGTACTTCATATCTGAATGTTGGAAGTTCAGAGTCTTTAATATGAACATAATCATATTCTCCTTCCTTGCCTTCAACTTCTTTATAAAGTCCAATACCCTCAAAGTCATGACTTACTTCAACTTCAACTTCAAAGTAAATAGAGTCAGTGTATGCAACTTCGTAAGTGTAAACTTGGTCAATAACTGAAGTTTGAACAACAGTGTTACCAGTGCTATACACAACAACATTTGTCACCCCTTCACCATAAGTAAGTTCAAAGGTAATTGTCTTAATCATGAAGTAAAGTTTGATAACTGTTGTGCCATTGCCATCAATTGTAACATCGCCTTGTGGCTCAGTTCTGTCTTCGGAATAAGTAAAGCCACCTGGAGCAATTGTGTATTCTTCATAATCAATCACACTTTCAGTTGTGCCAGTAAGTTCAATAACTTCTGGTTCGCCAAATGTGATGTCTGAAGAGTTAGAAAGTGTTTGCTTATATAATTCAATTGTATATTTTGCAGTTCCAACTGTGCTATACACTTGAATATCAATTGTCATATCTCCAGTTTCTTCATCAACCACAAAGGTTTCTTCAGTTACAGTGAATTCATAGGTAATTGATTGAGTGTTTGTTTCTTCATCATAAACAACATCAAGATTAGCATCTTCTTTATCTATTCTCTTGTCGTTGAACATCATGTAATCGAAGATATAGCCAGGATTTGTTTCAGCAGTAACTGTAACCACTGAGCCATAAACATAATCTTGATCACCATCAACATTTGTGATATGGCTGTCATCATCAACATTAACATCAACATTGATAACTTGTCTGTTGATATAAATCTTAATAACAGTTGAACCATTACCATGGATGTAGATAAAGTCTGTTATATCTTTGTTTTCACCATTTTCTGTGACTGTTGCAGTTACCCAACCGCCACCTGTTGAGAACAAGTCTTCTGTTAAATCATAACCAACAAGTTTATCTTTTATTGTTTCATAACCATCTAGGCTTGAAATTCCAGTAATGAATTCATTAACAATAACATTTGTATTATAGTTAGAGCCTGTTAAAGCAGAATGTTCAACATTCCAGTTGAGATATGTGTAGTTGTCTACATTGTGTTCATAATATTCTTCAATGTCAACAATATTTTGTAAGTAATATTCAACATGGAACTTAGATTCCGTAGCAGTAACTGTGATTTCAACACGAATTGTTTCTCTTGGATCTGAAACTTTTGGACCTGCTGTGAAGGTTAAGGTTGTTTTATCTTCTTGTTTATCTTTTACATTGCCACTAACAACAAATCCATCAAATTCATAACCCGTGCTAATTGCAAAGGAAATTTCAACTTTTTGTTCATATGCAACTGTATATTCGTCACCCAAATCTCCAGTTCCAGAAGATACAACTTCTTTGCCATTAACCTTAACTGTTACCTTTTTGTCAACAATACCTTCGTGAGAGTCATAAGTTTTAACCACAAGAGTTGCTCTAATTCTCATAAAGTAAACATATACGATTGTTGAACCATCTCCTGCGATTCTAATCTCAAGGTCATCAACATCTGTTCTTGAAAGGTAGAAGCCTTCAGGAGCAGTAAAGTCATCTCCAATTCCAATCATTTCTTTTGTGATAACTTTTCCAGTTTCTCCATAAAGTGGTTCTTGTTCTTCATCAAGTTCAGGGTCATAAGTTGCATCTGCGTTAATGCTTTCAAACTTATAGATAACCTTATATTCCGTATCTGGATTTGGAGCAGTGTTGATATTGATATTAATATCGCTTGTTGGCATTATGAATGTTACACCATAGATGCCTTCATCTTTTCTAGTGTCATCAACATCAAAGTCAAGGTCAAATTCTTCTTCTCCACTTGTCACTGTAAATTGTGTTCCTTCTGGCAAGTTGTAACCAACATTAACAGTGAATGTAACAGAAATTTCTTTACCATGAACAGCAGTAACCTTGTCTGGAAGAACTGCACTGTTGATTAAACTTGAAGAGAATGTTACGTCAAAATCTTCTCTTAAGTAGTAAAGTTTAATTACTGAAGAACCATCTCCTGCAATTGTTTGAGTTCCAGCAAACTTGCTTTCATGGAAATAGTAACCAACAAGTTTTTCAGTAAATTCGCTTTCTGCAATTTCTCTTGATGTTGTTTCACTGATATCAGTGTCTGTTGTGCCTTGTCCTTTTGTAGTTAATGTTGTTGTATCTTCAAATTCACCATCAACATCAGCAAGATAAACTTCAATGCTATATTTGGTATCCTCTTTTGGTTCACTTGAAACTGAAATATAAACATCTTTATCAGGCATTACAATCACATTGCCTTCTTCAACTGTCACATCAGATGTGTCACTTACAAACACTGGCGTATTGTATCCAGCCTTTGCAGTTGCTTGCATTGTGACAGAGCCTTGATAGTAAATGCTATACTTCATTGTGTTTCCATCTGAATCAAGTTCAGAATAATTTGTTCCTTGAATAACCGCTTCTGCAGACTCAACACCTGTTCCGATTGTGATATTCAAAGTATGAGCATTTCTTGAGTAGTATACAAAGACATTTGTTTGTCCATTTGCTTGAATTTCATAAGACTTATTAATCTTACTATCATATGTGAAACCAGTTATATCCTTATAATCTTCATTACCAGCAATATATGTTTCATACGCATATTGTGATGTCACACTTTCGCCAGTAATTTCTTCAAATCTGCCTTCAACCGCAATGTAATTTTCAGAATTTGTTAATCCTTCATCATATTCAAGGTTAAGCATTTGCTTTAAGATGTAAATATTGTAAGTTGTCAATCCTTCAACCCAATTTACATAAAGGTCAACAGTTTTATTGTTTTCAAGAGTTAAGTTAAGAACTGTAACTTCATTTTCAACTCCAGTTGTTTCTCCAAGATATTGTTTTTCGCTATTGTCATCCATGTAATACCAGCCACGGAAGTCAAAGCCTTCTTTCTCCCAACCAAGAGTGTTGAATGCAGGAATTTTACCAGTAATATCATATAAGAATTCTGTTTCAAGTTCTTTTGCTGGTTGTGTGTCAGATTCGTCATAGTGGAGAGTAATCTTGTATGTGTTAGCCTTCCAAACTGGATACAAGGTTACAGTTTCTTTTTCAGTGTCTGCAACATTGTAAGCATAATATTTGCTATCAGCTTCGCAGTAGTAATAACCCGGTTCAACTATTTCTTCAAGTGTTGCCACGGTTACAACTTCATTTTCTCCACCTGCAAGAATTGACCAACCAACAAAGGTATGTCCTTCGCGAGTGAATACATTGTCATTTAATGGAACTTTTTTATCATAAACAGCACTTGTTGAAGTCATCTCTTCGCCTTCACCAGACATATAGCCTTTATATTCAATTGTATAAGTGATTGCGGTCCAAATTCCATAAAGGTCAAGGTTGTCTGTGAATGTGTAAGATGCAATATATTCATTAGGTTCAAATTCTTTTTCTTCATCTTTTATTGTTGACCAACCTTCAAAAGTATAGCCAGTATACTTGAATGGAGATTGCAATGTAACTTCATCAAGGTAAACCACTTTTTCACTTGTTATTTTGTCTTGTCCTTTGAAATTGTCGTGATATGTGATTGTGAAAGTTTTTCTTGAAGATGTTGCCTTAAAGGTGTAGTTTTCAAGTCCAGCAGTTGTTGTTAATGTGTTTGTTTCTTGTCCTGCACCAAGGTCAGAAGCATTCCATGTTCTATCTGCATCTTCGCCAATATAGCGAACAATTGCATCAAATTCATAGCCAGCTTCAAACACCACTTGAATTGTGAATGTTTCACCATAAGCAATTCTGATTGAGTCGCTTTCAGCACCAACAGTATAGTCAAATGTTTTTTCTTCCTTAGACTCAATTGAGAAGTAGTTTACAACAAGTTTTTCAATTCCTTCGCCATCAATTGCAAATTTTTCTGTCATAATCTTTCTGTCAAAGATTGCGATAACACTTGTTAAACCATCGCCACCAATTGTTGGGTCAGTATCTGTATATCCTTCAAATCCTTTGAAATCAAAACCTTTATAACCTTCAACATCACCAATTCTAAGTTCAGTGAGTCTTGCTCTGAATGCAGTGATTGCATTTTCTTCAGTGATAGCACTATCAGTTGTGCCAGTCATGCTATAACCAGTTGATGTTTTATATGTTCCATCCAAGTTTTGAACTTTAACAACAATCTGATATGCAGTGTCAGAATTTGGAGTCCAATTTGCAGTTGCAGTTATATCTTCAGTAAATGTATAGTGAAGTGGTGCTTTATCTTCATAAGGCATTCCATTAATTGTCCAACCACTAAATGTGTAACCAACCTTTGTGAATTTAACAGGGTTAAGATTTGCAGTTTCATTATAAACAAAGTCTTGAGTGTAAGTTGTTATTGGTTCGCCTTCTTCTTGAGCAATTGAACCACCATTACCAACAAAGGTAAGAGTGTAAGTTTCTGCTTTCGCAACAACAGAAACAATAACATTTTCTGCTGGCATTGTAAGTTTGTTGCCATCAACACTTACATTTCCAGAAGATACTGTGAAGTGACTGAATGTGTAACCCGGAACAGTTGTGTAAGTTAAGGTAACTTCTGCATCATATGTTACATTTGCAGTAAATATTCCTGTTTCTGCGCTATAGTTTGCGTCAGATACATGTTCGCTTGCTTCAAGTCCAAGAGAAGTAAAGCTTTCATTGCCTTGAATTGTAAGTTTATAGTCAATTCTGTCGTAATAGATTTTGATAACAAGTTTTCCATCAGCAGTGATTGTGCCACTTTCTGTTGTCAAATCTTTGTTAACTTCAAATCCTTCCACAGAAAGTTCATAAGTAGCAGCCAAAACAAGGCTTTCAGTTGGACCAACTTCATGTTGTGTTTTTTCGCCATCAATAATATGTTCTCCAGCCAAATTCTCGAAGTAGTGTTCAACAGTAAATGCTGACTTGCCTTGCGTCCAAACCGCATAAAGTGTTAAGTCGTTAATTTTATCATAAGCAGGGAATGAAATTTCAGCATTATCTGCAAAATCTTCAACAGCATATGTTGCTTGTTTGTTATCTGCTTCACTTTCACTTGTTGCCCAACCAAGGAAATCCCAGCCTGCTTTTGCAAATCCTTCAAACTGAGTTATATTCTTAATAACATAAGCTTCGCCATAAGTTACTTCTTCAGTTTTAGACTTTTCGTCAGCCTTATCCCAATAACTATAATAGGTAATATTATATTTGTTAGGTGCTACATTTGCAGTGATTTCAAGATCATAAGATGGCATTGAAGATAATAAGTAATAAGAGTTATCTGTGTATACCAAAGTGAAGAGTTTTGTATCTCCAAGATAATATGCACTTTCTTCTTCCTTATAGGTCAATTCAAATTCTGCCATTTCTTCAATTGAAGAATCATCATTTGGCAATTTTGTTCCTGTTGCTTCAATTGCTTTAATTGTAAATCCATTAAGACTATGTCCTTGTTCGATGTTGAGAATAATCTTTACATCAGCGCCATAAGTTACACGATAGTCATTATCTGCAGGGTTGCGGTTAACTGTTCCGTCAATAACTTCATCTGCAGTGAATGCCACAACGCCTTCTCCACTATTAAGCGTCAAGCCATAGTGATATCTATAATATAAGATATAAACTGTTGTGT
>CALWFX010000050.1 GCA_944377765.1 uncultured Clostridia bacterium | reverse complement strand
AATTTCCATATTATTCCTTATTTCTTTTATTTTTACTTGTGTGTTAGTTATTGAAGCGGAAAAGCACAACATCACCATCTTGCATAACATAGTCTTTTCCTTCAATTCTAACTTTACCCTTTTCTTTTGCATGAGTAAATGAACCTGCTTCAACAAGGTCATCATATGACACAATTTCTGCCTTAATAAAGCCTTTTTCAAAGTCAGTGTGAATTTTACCAGCGGCGGCAGGGGCTTTTGTGCCTTTTGTGATAGTCCACGCTCTCACTTCTTTTTCGCCAGCGGTAAGGTAACTCATAAGTCCTAAAAGGTCATAACTTGCCACAACCAACTTTTCAAGTCCGCTTGATTTAATTCCAAGTTCGTCTTTAAACATCTGTCTTTCATCTTTATCTAAACTTGCAAGTTCTTCTTCAATTTTCGTGCAAAGGGCAACAACTTTTGCATTTTCTGCTTTGGCAATTTCTTTAACTACTTCAACATATTTATTTGTTTCTTTTGCAAGGTCGTTTTCGCCAATATTAGCAACATAAATAACAGGTTTTGCAGTGAGAAGGGCAAAGTTCTTTAAAATTTTTTGTTCGTCTTCGTTATAACTTAAACTTCTTGCTTGTCCACCTTTTTCCAAAACTTCCTTAATTTTTGAAAGCATATTTACTGTTGTAAGCAAACTTTTGTCTCCAGTTTGTTTGACGAGTTTTGAATTTTTTTCCAAAAATTTATCAACTTGTTCAAGGTCGGCAAGAGCGAGTTCTGTTTCAATTGTTTCGATGTCGCGTTTTGGGTCAATAGTGCCATTAACGTGGATAATTTTATCATTTTCAAAGCAACGAACAACATGAACAATGGCATCAACTTCTCTTATGTGGCTTAAAAATTTATTTCCAAGCCCTTCGCCATGGCTGGCACCAGCAACAAGTCCTGCAATATCAACAAATTCAATGCTTGCAGGGGTAATTTTTTGAGTGTTATACATTTTGCCTAAAACTTCAAGCCTTTCGTCTGGCACATCAACCACACCAATGTTTGGTTCAATTGTGCAGAAAGGATAATTTTGGCTTTCTGCTCCAGCATTTGTTATTGCATTAAAAAGGGAACTTTTTCCAACATTAGGAAGCCCAACAACACCAATTTTCATTTTATTTCTCCAATTTTTTAAAGTCTTGTATATTATAGCAAAAATAAAAACTTTTTTCAATTAATATTGCAAGAATAATAAAAATAAAAGGAAGACTTTTGATCTTCCTTTTAAATTATTAATGTGCGGTATGTTCATCATCTGGAATATGTGCAGAAGCACTTGTTGCGGTTGAAGCAGTTAATTCTTCTTTTTTTGCTTTTATCATATCTTTAAGTTTTTTGAAACCATCTTCATATTTTTCTGTTTCTTTAATTTTTTTGTCCAAATTTTCTTCTTCAGTTTGGCTTTTCTTTAATTCTTCTTCTTTCTTTTTAATTTCTTCATTTTGCTTATCTCTTTCTTCGCCAATCATTCCACTTAAATTATTGTTAAGAGTGGCAAGTTCAACTTGAAGATTAGAAGTCTTTGTTCTTTGCGCTGCAAGTTGTGCTTTAAGAGCTGAAGTATCAGTTGCAGTTGCACTTCTTTCATCAACTTCTTTTAATATTTTTTCAATGTCTTCTTGAGTTTTTGCTTCTTGAAGTCTTGTCATAATGCCATCTGCAAAAGTTTTAAGTTCTTGCTTCTTTTCTTGATTATCAATTGTTTCATGATTGCTGGTTTCAGTTTGTTCATAAGAAGAAGTATCAAAACTATCTAATGGTTGCTTTATTTCTCTTTGCTTATATTTTTCGTTTTTTGAAATTTTGTCAATTAATTTTTTATTTATTTCAGTTGTTCTATCAAGTAATTCACAGCGTTTTGTTAATGCTTCAATTTGTCTATTATTGTTTTCAATAATAGCAAGTCTTGTTTCTTCAGGAAGCACGCTAAGGCTAGCCAAAACTTCATCTCTGTCGAGTTTAATATTCAATGCCTTGCTTTTTTCTTGAAGAGTAGGAAGTTTTGCTTCTAATTCGCCAATCTCGCTTTTTAATTTGGAAATTTTTTCTTCAGTTAATCTAAGTAATTCTCTCTCTTCTTCAACTTCTTTAGTCAATTTTTCTATTTCAGCTGCTGGATTGTTTTTCTCATTTTCAGCAAGAGCTTGTTTAGTTTTAGCACGTGCTTCTTCTAATTCTCTCTTTTTGTTAGCTTCGAATTCCTTATATTTTTCTCTAATTGCAGCTCTATCATCATCAGTTTTTGCTTCAGCAAGCTCTTTGTTCATGTTTTCTTGATTTTGTTTTTTAAACTTTTCAAATTCAGTTTCCTTAGCTTGAAGTTCGCCTTCCAATCTTGTTTTTTCGCCAAGATAAGTTTCTTGTTGTCTGCCAAGTTCCGTCAATCTGGAATTTTTCTCGGCTATCTTATTTCCTATAGCAGCAGCATTTATAACTTCTGTGTCATGTTCACCTCTTGCTTTAGGTAAACGATCTTCAATATAGTCAATTTCGGCATTTAATTCATTATATTGCCTTGTTAAGTCTTCTCTTTGTTTGTCAGTTAGCCTACCTTTTGAATTGAGCTTTTCAAGTGCTTCGTTTTGTTTTCTAAGAGCATCTATATGTTTTTCTATTGCTGTTTTTTCATCAGCATAATTTTTATTCATTTGTGCAAGACGAGTGAGATTTTTTGATTTAACAAGTTCTTTTTGTTTGTCAAGTTCAACAGCAAGTTTTGCTCTGCCAATTCTTTCTTCTTCTGCCTTTTTAGCCCATTCCCAAGGTTTTTGACTGACAATAACAGTTGCTCCAAGAGTTGCTATTGCAATTGGAATAAGGAAAGGCACAAAGAAGCCAATCACCATAAGAGCCATGGAAGCACCAAGCCAATTTTCCCATTTTTTGAAAGGATTATCACCTTCTTTGTCTGGTTCTACTTTATCTTTTTTGTCATCCTTTTTGTCATCTTTCTTATCTTTTTTGGTGTTTTCAGCAATTTGTCTTAAAAGGTCATTGGTTTCGGTTAAATCAGGTGTTCCACCTGTAACATTGTGGCTGTCGTGAACACTGTGGTCATCGTTAATGATAGTTGTATTCCCACTTCCACCACTTCCGCCATTACCACCGCTTCCACCACTTCCGCCAGTTCCTGTAGGGGTAGTTTCTGCTTCTCGTTCACTTTTACTTAAGTTTGCTGTTCTTAAAAATGGATTTATTTCTGTTTCGTTTTGATAAGGCCTTGCTGTAATATACATATTTTCACTGGTTGCCTGATTGAAATTTTGAAAGTCACTTTGATATGTAGGCACTGTTTCTTGCATAAATTTTGCCAAATTTGGATTTTCTTCATCAACAGGATAGGTTAAAGTATAAGCATTTCCACTTGTTCCGCCTTCTCTTAAAACAATTTGAAGTTGTGGTTTTTCTCCTTCTTTCTTTGGTGGATAATAGTCGATACTTCCAACTTCATAAAGTCGTGTTTTAAGTTTTCTAAAACTTTCGGTTTTGCCATCAACACTTCTTTCAATGCTGAAATACCCATAAAGTCTTCTTTGACCTTTGGAATTTATGTGTTCAACAAATTTGAATTGTTCCAATTCAGGTTGATTATTTTCATGAGTATTTTTTGTTGTGAAAACATGAGTTTTAATATATCCTGCTTGGACTTTTCCATATTCTTGTGTTTGGTAACCTTCATTAACTTTTAAAAGGTTCTGAGAATTTAACATTGCACCAATTAAAACGGTGTTAAATGCTTGGTTAGTGATTTTTGCATTAGTGTAACCATTTTTACCACTTTCAACAATTCTGAAAGCTCTCTCGTCAACCATTCTTTCATTTTGTTGTGCTTCAATGCTAGCTCTAATAAATTCATCACTTAAAGCAATGTCAAAAGGTGGAATTTCAGAAGAATCACGACCTTGAATTTCGTTATTCCTATAAACTGCATTGTGTTCGCCATCACTGATTTGAAGCCCAAACGCAGAGAAAACACAACCAATTTTATTGTTGGCACTTTTAACTCTGATATCTAAGTTTTGGTCGACCATAACAGTGTCAAAAGTTATTGATTGAATATTGCCACTATCATCATAAACGACATTAGCATCGTCAATTTTGTAATCTTTATAAAATCTAGTAAATTTCCGACAGGTTTCATCATCGCTAAAAGTTAATCTCACTTTTCCATCATCAGTTTTTGTGAAGTTTGCAAGAATTTTTCCATCACGAATGATGCTGATAAGGTTTTCTTTATCAGTTGTTGAGATAAGTTTTTGTGGAGCGAAGTTGTTGTTTAACTTGATATCCTGACTTACGCCAATCACTTTGTCGCCAATTCTATACTCCACAAGTTCTTGTGATTTGGTTTTACTTCCAGTAAGACTTCCACTTTCTCCAATAATATCTCTTCCAACAGGAGTGTTCTCTTTAAATAAATTTTCTTGAAATTCTTCTTTAGAAATAAAAGTGCCAGTTTTGATATCAAAAACTTTACCTTGTTTTAACATTTCTCGCGCATAGAAAATGTTGGCAAGAGTGCTTTCAAGTTCAGCTTCACTTAAATGTTCAAATTTATCTTCATTTTCTGCTTTAAATTGAAGATACCCATTTTCTCCTTCAAGATGTTCTTTTGCATATTGAGAGGCAAGAACTTGTGCATTTGTAAGACTGGTTGGACCATCACTAAGGAAGATATTTGTTATACTAACTTTTTCTAAGAAATCATCTGTAAGTTTGCCATCAACAAGTTTACTTTCTTCTTCAAAAAATTTAATAGTTTCGGCAAAAAATTCAAGGCTATCGGTTTTAGGCATATCATTGCTGTAAGTCATAGCATATCTAATTGCTGTGGCAATAACATTTGATTTGCCATATTTTTCTGCAAGAGCATTTGCTTTTTCAAATTCTTCCTTAAGGTTTTCATCTTGCTTTTCGACATCATAAAATTTTAACCTTAAAATTTGAGATGTAGGCTCAGCATTATTTTCTTGTATGTATTTAGTGAAGCTTTCACTTCTTAAAGAAGAGTAAATAAGGCGAGTGGTTAATTCTTGCGGATCTTGGTATACTTTTGAAATTTTAACAAAATCTTCAGAATAGCCTTCTTTATTGCTATCAGATATTACAAACTTTATGAATTCTTGTGCTTTGAAATTTTCAATTTCTTTTTCATCTTTTAATTCTTCTGGAATTTGCAATGTATCGGTAAATTTTTTATAGTCTTCAGGAAAAGCGGTAAAAATTTCAGTAGCAAGTTCAATATTTTGTTGTTCATTTTCTAAATTAGTCATATATCCTCCATCACATCATTTTTTAAATTATACCACATAAAGCGTATTATGTCAAATTTTGACTTTAAATTTGTTTGTTTTTACTTTATTATTATACTTTGCTCTTAATTTTTAATTTAAAAAGGTTGTATTTTTTTTATTTTTTTGCTAAAATTGATATAATTATTAAAATGGAGTTAGTATGGGACTTTTTGGAAATGAAAATAAATCACAAGTAAAAAAATTGAAAAAAATTGCAGATAAAGTTATTGCACTTGAAGAAAAATATCGTGCTTATAGTGATGACGATTTAAGAAATTGCACTGAAGATTTTAAAGAAAGGTATAAAAATGGAGAAAGTCTGATGGATCTTCTTCCTGAAGCATATGCAGTTATGCGTGAAGCAAGTGATAGAGTTTTGAAAATGCGTCACTTTTATGTGCAAATTCTTGGCGGTATTGCTCTTCATCAAGGGCGTATTGCAGAAATGGCAACTGGTGAAGGTAAAACTTTGGTGGCAACACTTCCAGCTTATCTTAACGCAATAACAGGAAAGGGTGTTCATGTTGTAACTGTCAATGAATATCTTGCAAAGCGTGACGCAGAATGGATGGGAAAAGTATATAGATTTTTAGGGCTTTCTGTTGGAATTGCAGTTTCAAATATGAGCGAAGTTGAAAAAAGAAAAGCATATGCTTGCGATATCACTTATTGCACAAATAATGAACTTGGTTTTGATTATCTTCGTGATAACATGGCAATAACAAAAGAGCAGAGAGTGCAACGCGGACATTATTTTGCCATTGTGGACGAAGTTGACTCCATTCTTATTGATGAAGCAAGAACTCCGCTTATTATCTCTGGTCGTGGAATGAAATCAAGTGAACAATACATTCAAGCACAACGCTTTGCAAAAACCTTAAAACCTGAAGATTATGAAAAAGATGAAAAGACAAAGGCTTTAAACTTAACTGAAAGCGGTGTTCAAAAAGCAGAAAGATATTTTAAACTCGACAACTTGTCTGATATTGATAACCTTGAACTTAACCATCATATTAACAACGCTTTAAAGGCAAATTTCATTATGTTTCGTGATGAAAATTATATTGTTAAAGATGGTGAAGTTGTTATTGTTGATGAATTTACTGGGCGTTTGATGCCGGGAAGAAGATATAATGATGGTCTTCATCAAGCAATTGAAGCAAAGGAAGGTGTGGAAATTAAGGATGAAAACAAAACTCTTGCAACAATCACTTTCCAAAACTATTTTCGTTTATATGACAAACTTTCTGGTATGACAGGAACGGCTAAAACTGAAGAAGCAGAGTTTAATGCAATTTATAAACTTGATGTTGTTACAATTCCATCAAACTTGCCAAATATTCGTAAAGATGAGCCAGACATTATTTTCTCAACCGAAAGGGGAAAAATTAGGGCAATTGTTGAAGAAATTAAAAGAAGACATGCAACTGGGCAACCAATTTTGGTGGGAACTATTACAATTGATAAGAGTGAACTTATCTCAAAAGCCTTAAAAGAAGCTAAAATTAAACATACTGTTTTGAACGCTAAAAACAACGAAATGGAAAGTCAAATTGTGGCTCAAGCAGGAAGAAAGGGTGCTGTTACAATTGCCACCAACATGGCAGGGCGTGGAACTGATATTTTGCTTGGTGGTAATCCAGAGTTTATGGCAAAGCATAAGATGAAGGAAGAAAATTATACCGACGAACAAATTTCTTATGCAACTGCTTTTAACACTGTTGATAGTGTTGATTTAAATAAGGCGAGAGCAAGATATAATGAACTTTATAGTGAATTTAAAAAGATAACCGACCAAGAGAAAGAAGAAGTGAAAGAAGCAGGTGGTCTTCACATTATTGGAACAGAACGCCATGAGTCAAGGCGTATTGACAATCAGTTAAGAGGTCGTGCTTCTCGTCAAGGTGACCCGGGTTCAAGTGTATTCTTCATCTCTTTTGAAGATGACCTTATTCGTCGTTTTGCTGGAGAGAAATTTAAGAAACTTGCAACTTTCTTTAAACTTGAAGAAGATACTCCAATTCAACTTAAAATTATGTCAAGACAAATTGAATCTGCACAAAAGAAAATTGAAATGCAGAATTTTGCAATCAGAAAAACAGTCCTTCAATTTGATGATGTTTTGAATGCTCAAAGAGAAATTATCTATAAGCAAAGAAACAGTGTGCTTGATGGAGAAAGTGTTCACGAGCAAATTATGAACATGATGCCACATCTTATTGCAACTTATGCAAATCGTTGTATAGACCCTGAAAAACCATATTTTGATTGGGATTATGAAAAAATTAATAAAGAAGTGGAAAATGGTCTTCTTGAAAAAGGTCAAAATTTGATAACTGAAGAACTTTGCGAAGGTTTTGATATTGAAGATTTCAGCGAAAAACTTTTGGAAATTGTTAAAAATCGTTATCTTGAAAGAATGCAGGAAGCAGGAAAAATTGGTATTGATTTTGAAAAGATTGAAAAGTTTGTGCTTTTGAAAGTTGTTGACACAAATTGGATGAACCATATTGACGATATGCAAATCATGAAAAATGAAATTTTTGCTCGTGGTTTTGGTAACCAAGACCCAATTTTAGCATATAAGAAAGATGGGTTTGAAATGTTAGATAAAATGATTGAAAGAATTAGGGAAACCACTTGTCTTGTGCTTTTGAACACAAAAATTGAAGTTAGACGTCCAGAACCAAGACCAGAAACAAATTTAAAAAACACAGTGGCAAAAAAATATGACCCACAAGAACGCCCACAGGAAAGAAAAATTCAAAAAACAGTTGTAAACACAGCAAAAAAGATAGGTAGAAATGACCCATGTCCTTGTGGAAGCGGAAAGAAATACAAAAACTGTTGTATGCTAAAAGAAGAGAATTAATTGGAATAAAAGAGCAGATTTAATTATCTGCTTTTTTTGATATTGACATGGGGACAAGATAGTGATAAAATATGATTAACTTTAAAGTTAGGAGTATTATTATGGATGAAATTAGGCAAGTGAGCGAAGATGTTATGATTAGAGAGGCTTTGAAATGGTGGTGCTATGCCTTATCATCAAGTAAGCCACTTAGGTCATACGAAAAAGAATTTTTGGAAAACTATTCAGAATTTAAAAGTATAAGTGAAAAAATATATGATGTTTTTCTAAAAGAAGCTAAGCGCTTGGATAGAATTGCAGAAGTTGAAAGAAAAATGGTTGCGCTAAGCGGAGAAAAGTTACAAAAGTTTGTTGAAGTTGCAACTCCATTAATTAGGAAAGCGTTAAAGGAAAAGGGCTTGGCGTATTTATATACCGACGAAGAAGGAAGGGCTTGTGGAACTTTGGGCATAATAGCATATAATTGCAAAATACCAAATAATGGCAATGTTGGAGAAAATGGAGAGCGTTTAGCAACAGTTTTTACTGAAAATATAGAGATGTTTGTTTCAAGAGATAAGATTGAAATAAGATATGACGAAAACGACAACTTTCATACAATATTTGAGATAACCAAACAGGAAAATAAACAAGAGAATGAATTGTTACAACAAAAAATGAAAGAATATCAAGAGAAAA
Source organism: uncultured Clostridia bacterium (assembly GCA_944377765.1). Classification (GTDB taxonomy): domain Bacteria; phylum Bacillota; class Clostridia; order Christensenellales; family UBA1242; genus Caccovivens. The sequence continues at coordinate 3,238 of CALWFX010000050.1, read as the reverse complement.
AGTTATAACGAGTAATATTTTGAGAAAAAATAAAAAGGCAGAACAATTAGTTTCTGCCATATTTTTTATTGAATTTTTCAACATTACCAGAAGCGTCAACAACTTTCTTTTTACCTGTGTAGAATGGATGACATTTGTTGCAAATATCAATTTTAATGGTATCACCTTTAACACAAGAACCAGTTTTAAAAGTGTTTCCACAAGCACATACAACTGTAACTTCATGGTAATCTGGATGTAAATTTTCCTTCATATTTCTCTCCTTTTAGTCACCAATGTATGGAAGTAATGCCATATTTCTTGCTCTTTTAATTGCGTTAGCAAGTTCTCTTTGATGGTAAGAGCAAACACCTGTTTGGCGTCTTGGCAAAATTTTACCTTTTTCTGTGACATATTTTCTTATTTTTGCAATATCTTTATAGTCGATTGTTTTTTCTCCAGCAACACAGAAAGCGCAAACTTTCTTTTTAGATGGTTTACGGAATTTTTTAACAACCTTTTCTTCGGTTTTAACTTCGCTCATATTATTCTCCTTTTGCACCACGCAAAGTGGATTTTTATTTTACATACAAAAATTAAATTTATTAGAATGGAAGGCTATCATCATCAATTTCTTCAAGTTCAGCGGTTTGTTTTGGTTGAGATTTTGGTTCGCTTGCAGGAGCAAATGAGCCAGCGTCATCACTTCCACCACGAGAAGAATTGATAAATTCAACTTCATCAGCAATTACATCTGTGGTATAGCGTTTTGAACCATCTTGAGCATCATAACTTGAAGTTTGAAGACGACCAACAACTGCACATTTAGAGCCTTTTTTCAAAAATTTATGGCAATTTTCTGCTTGATTTCTCCAAACAACGATATTAATGAAATCTGCTTCTCTTTCGCCTTCAGAATTTGCAAACCTTCTTGTAACAGCAAGGGAAAATCTGCAAACAGAAACGCCACTATTGGTTGTTGTAAGTTCTGGATCTCTTGTAAGATTTCCGATTAAAATAACTTTATTCATAATTTTCTCCTATTTTCTAACAAACATTTGACGAACAATGCCATCAGTGATTGTCATAAGTTTGTTCATAGCATCAACTTCAGTTGGGTTCATTGTCATATTAAAAATAACATAGAAACCTTCGTTTTTGAAGTTGATTGGATAAGCAAACTTTTTCATACCAACTTTTTCAACGCCTTCAACAGTGCCTTTGTGAGATTCAACATAAGATTTAAACTTATTGATAAGTTCTTCTCTTTTTTCTTCACTTACATCTGAAGCGATGATAAACATAAGTTCATACTTATTCATCTTTTCTACCTCCTTTTGGACTAATGGTTTTTGCTTAAATGCAAAAACAAGGACAGTTTTTTACTGCTGACGCAATAATAACACAAAAAACATAACTTTGTCAAGTGGTTTAAACATATTAAATAAAAGTCAATGCCAATAAATTTAAGAAATACTAAATTAAATTGGATATTATTAGTATCTTTAATAAAAATGTTATGGTATGATAATAAGAATTAATAGATTAAAAGGAATTATTATGAAATATTTAGATTTAGTTGAACTTATAAATGAAAAGCCTGCATACACAAAAGCAGGAGTTAAAGTTGGCGATTTTGGGGCTGTTATGAGTGAAAAGGCAATTAATGGTAAGTGGCAGGTAATATTTTCGGAGTTTTATACAGGTAAAGACATTGCAGACATTATGGTTGCGGAAAACGATTTAAGAGTGCATAATTTTGTTCCAAAAAACAAATATCCTAAGAAGTAATTTTTGCATTTTAAGATAAAATTGAAAAAGATTAAAAGTATTTTTATTAACTTTAAGTCAATAATTATGGCATGAAGAACTTGTTTTTTCCATGCTCTAATGGGGCAATGTGTCAAAATGAAAACCGCAGGGCTTTATCTCTTATTGACTGCGATGGTGGCAAAAGGCTTTTCAGTGAGAACACAAAAAATAAAGTGATTTTTTGGCATTTTCCATTTGCAAGAGGGTTGCAGTATTTTATTTTTGGCTTAATTTCTCTTTTCAAGGTGCTTTTTTGGTCACAAAAGGTGTGTGAAAAAAAGAAGAAAGATGAAAAAGAGTTTTCAATTTTTATCTATATCGCCATGGCAATTTTGGGAATTTTATTCTCTGGAATAATCATCGGTTATTTGCCGGGAAAACTTGGATACTTTCTTGTTGGAGCGGATGGTTCAACACTTTTAAGAAACTTTCTCATATCTTTTTTTAGAATAATTTTGTTTGCACTATTTTTATTAAGTTTAAAAGCATTTCCTGTTATAAGGGAGTTTTTTCGTTTCAACAGGGCTTGTGATTTGGTGTCAATATATAAGGAAAACGCAAGGGGAAAGTATAAAAATGGACTTTGTGAGCCATTGAATTTTTTAAATTTTCTTATTTTTGTTTTCTTTTTAGATATTTTTGTGGTAACCTTTATTGGAATAAGTTTAGGGTATTTTTTAAATTTCTTAGTTAATTTGGCAATTTTTATTGTTTGTGTGATGGTATGCTATGAAATTTTGTGGCTTATTGACAAAAGCGGTTGGAGTTATTTAAAATCAGTTTGCTTTGTAACATCGTTTTTTGTGACAATGCGACCATCAATCACACACATAGAAACCGTTTTAACTGCACTTACTGAAATTAATTTTTTAACAACACAAAAGGATAGGAAATTTATGGATAATGAAGATAGAAAACCTTTCTCAGTTGTCTACACTGAAGTGAGAAACAAACTACTTGCCAATAATGTAACTGACAAAAGTGATGCAGATTGGATAATTGCAACAGTGCTTGGAAAAAACAGGGCAGAAGTTAAACTTGTTGAAAGTGTTTCTTTAAAGGAATATAAGGACATCATGAAAGCAACCACAAGGCGAGCAAATGGCGAGAGTGTGGATAATATTTTTGGTTACACAGAATTTTATGGGCTTAGGTTTGATGTCAACAAAAAAGTTTTAACTCCAAGACCTGAAACAGAAATTTTGGTGGAGCAGGTTTTAAGATTTTGCAATAAAAAAACAAAGGTTTTGGATGTTGGAACAGGAAGCGGAGCAATTGCAGTTACACTTGCAAAAAACAGCGAAGCACAGGTTTCAGCACTTGATGTAAGTAAGTCTGCTCTTTTAACAGCACAAGGAAATGCAAAAAAGCATGATGTTAAAATTGAATTTATTCATTCAAACCTATTTGAAAACTTGAAAAAAAGAAAAAGATTTGATATAATTGT
>CALWFX010000049.1 GCA_944377765.1 uncultured Clostridia bacterium | reverse complement strand
TTATTTGGTTTAATTATTTACAAACACCTTTAAAATTTTTGTTGCGTCCTGCGATTTAATGATAATTTGAAATAACCCGCTTGAATTTGAACTTATTTTATAAGTGTTTGCAATGCCTTCAATTTTTTCAATTATCAGTGAAGAATCATAAGTTGAAACTTCAACTGCTGAATTACAATTTATTGTGATAACTTTAAATTCGCCCAAAAGAAAATGAAGATAATCTATCTCATTTCCTAAGCATACAACTTTAATTTCACTTGAATCTAAAGGTGTTTCATTTTCATCTATGTTACTATTTGGTATTTCTTCTTCCTTATCACTAACAACAACATCAATAGTTTTACTTGTTGTTTTGTTGTTCATGCTTGCTTCGATAATTAATTTTGTTTTGCCTTCGCTTACTGCAAGCAGTTTATTATCATCAACAACTGCAATATCTTCGTCTAAAACTAACAATGAACAAACAGCATTTTTATCACTCACTGAATAGTTAACTGAAATTAAATCTCCAACCTTTGCTTCTATATCGCTGGCAGTTATATAAATTTCTTTGCTATCATTGCTTTTAGGTAAAGAAAAATAAAGTCCAACAACCAAAGCAACAATGATTGGTAGAAAAATAAAATATTTCCAATTTTCAACTAAAAACTTTTTCATCTTTTGCACTTTACCGAACAATTATACATAATTTAACTTGCTTATAGCAAATAATTTAATGCAAATTAAAAAACTCTTTTTCTAGTTTAAAATAAAAACAGGCATTGCCTGTTAAAATTTACGCATTGTTAGTTTTTGCAACTCTTCTTGCTTTTTTGTTATAACTTCCTTTCTGGTTATATCATATGTCATCACGCCATAAGTGAATGATAAAACATAGTTCTTTTGAAGGACAAGTTCCTTGATTTCTATATTTTCTTCATCTGCACCTTCAGGAAATTTATGCTCTGTTTCATTCAAATCATATGAGCCATCAAAATCTATCCACTCTTCTCCACTCTGCCAAACTTTTATGCCAATTTTATCATAATCAATAATTTCGCACGCAAAAATGTTTTCTAAATCTATTTTTAAAATATTGTTTGGTAAAAACATAAATATATTACCAAAACTGTAACAAGGGCTTGCACTTAAAATTTTTGTAAATTTTTCTTCAAGAGCAACTTTTTTTAATCCATTTTCAAACTGCAAAATAGCCTTATGTTTTGGATTTTTCGCTTTGCATTCATAATCACTTAAATCATAGATTGTCAAAGGCTTTTTCAAAAGAGTAACCCTGTCTTGAACAATGCCCCTATGCTTAAACTCCTTTTGAATGTTACTTATTAATTCAAAATTATCTTCAAGGTTATCAATCGTTTTAATATTTTGAAAAATTAGATTTTCATTTGGTTTATCCAATTTTTCAATGGTCATTTTACAGCCATTCAACTCTTTGGTTAATCTTTCATTATTAAAAAGTTCAATAACCTTATCAATTTTTTTATTATACTTTTCAAACACAATGTTTGCTGTGTAATTTGATAAATTTCTTTTTTTGTAATCTTTAAAATACGCCCAACAAATTATTGCAACAAAAAATACAACAATTAAAATTGTGGCAACTGTCAAAAATACGCCCATATTTATCTCCCAAACTTAGTATACCAAAAATTGTATTTTTAACAAAACAAATATGAAATTTAATTTATCTTTGGTATAAAATAAAAAACACCAATGGTGCTAACAAATTAAATCTTTTTTATACAAAGACATATTATAATACTCTGCCATAAGTTTAATAAGTTCGCCATTGGTTGGTTTGTCATTGATGGTGAAAAGGTTCATGTTAAACATATGATTAAGTTCAACAAAACTTTTATTTATATATGTTTTATCAATCGCATAACGAATATTTCGCTCTATTGTCAAGTCATTTTGCACACAAAATTTTTCGCCCACTTTGGCATACACGCCCTTACACATATTGTGAATTAAATCAGGATTTTTAATAACAAGTTCAACAGCATAGCATAAATAAGCAAAACCCACAGAGTCAACCTTAAATCCCACTCGCATCAAACTGTGTTTTATTATCATACGCATTTCCATTTCACTCTTTTTTGTCATTATAATCTCCTTTTATGTAAGCAATGAAAAAATATACGAGATTTCTCTCAATTTTTATCTATATTTTCAGTTAATTGCTGACAATTAAATTGTTATAAAGCGGTATAGCCTTTTTTAGGACTGACTTTGATATTATACCATAAACTGAAAAATTAAACAAATGTTTTTGTAAAATTTTGCAATATTTTTGAATATTTTATATAAAAAATAGTGCAATCAGCACTATTTAATAAATTTATTTGTCATTATCATTCTTCTTATCTTCAAACACAATTTCTTCAATCTTTTTAAAAGAATCATCCATGCTTGCAGTGTTGTCAATCTTATTTTTACTATCTCTCTCCATTTTAATATTGTTGTTGTAATCAATAAGATAAAGTCCACCAGATAGGACAAGAAGTAAACAGCAAATTATATAAAACACCACGCCCATGGCAGTTTGACCTGTGAAGATATTAATAAAAAACAAAAATGCAACAAAGAAATCAAAAAACACAGTCGATAAAACAATTCTCTTGCCTTCTTCACTTGTTAAAGGCTTTTCTCTCAATTCATATACCACACAAACTATTGATAAACTTAAAGCCACGCCAACAACAATCAACATGGCAAAATATAGTGCAATTTGCACACCAAGTTTTGTTTTGTCGACACCTGCTATTGAAAGGCTTAAGAACAAATGAACAATTAAGTAAATAAGGGCGACTGTATGAGCACCATTTACCACTGTTCCAACGAGAGAGGCAAGATATGTGTTTTTATTTTTCATATTCATTTCCTTTATTTTTTAATTATAGCCAAGAAAATGAATTTTTGTCAAACAAAAAATAAAAAGTTGCACTTTAAATATTTTAGTTATTGTAATTAGGAAAGCACAAAGCCTTCTGTGGAAAAACTGTTAGCATAAAGATGAGTTCTTGATGTTATTATGCCATGGCAAAATTCAAGTTCGCCACTTTTAACAGCCAATATCATAAGTTTAAGAGTGAGCATATTTTCCAAACTTATAAGCGATAAAAAAGCAAGATCAATATTTTCCACGCATTTATAGCAAAAATCATGACAATGGTTAAATTTTCTTTTAAATTCTTGTTGGTTTTTAATTGTCAATTCTTTTAACTTTTCACAATTGAAATGTGTTTTCAATTTGTCGATAACTGCAAGAATTTTGCAAAATAAAATTGCCACTTCATCAAGTAAAAGAGAATATTCTTCGTCTTCCAACTTAATAAACACAAAGCCCTTGTTTTTTAACGATTTTGAATATGCTCTTGCCATTTGTTCGAAATTTTCTGGCATTCTTTCATCATTATATTTTTCCATGTCATTATGTATGATAAAAAAATCTATGTTGACACTGAAAAATAAATGAAAAAATATGCCTAAGCATATTTTTTAAAAATCAAATGGGTTGGAACTTTTTAAAAGTTTTTTATTCCTTTCCCTAATATCATAATAAACTTTTTGTTTGTCAAGACTTTTCATAATTCCAACCTGAGGCTTTACATCGTTGACATGGAAAAATGGAACCTTATCAACTCTTGTAAGTTCAATTTTTGCTGGTTGAAGTCTGTAAATTTTAACTATAACTGTTCCAAAAGGCAATTGCCCAAGTTCATATGGTGTGATAAGTGGACGAGTTGTTCTTTGAGTGGAAATATTTTTGGAATTTCCATCGGAATTCTTTTCATTTTTGGACTTACTGACTTCTTCATAAAGCAATTGAACATCTCCGCAACGCTTTGAGAAATCATCTCTTGTGTTTTGGTCATCAGTTCCGATAAACATTTGAATGTTGCAGTTACCTTTAATTGTTTCTGATGCTTCTTTGCCATATTTTGATTCAAGTTGTGTGTAAGACTGAATGGCAAGTTCGTAAATAATGTTTCTTGAACGAGAAACTGTAATCATACTGTCAAATTTTGGAATTGGTGGCATATTACCAAATTCATCCAAAATAAAGTAAACATGGCGAGGTAATTTTTTTGAATTATATGAATTGGCCTTATCAACCAATCTCTTATAAAGTTGAGAAATACAAAGGTTGGCAAGAGTATATCTTTCTTCCTTATCATCTGGAATACAGATGTATAAAACTGAAGGTTTGTCAGTAAAATCACTAAAGTCAATATCATTATCAGATGTCAAATATGATATACCAACATCTTGCATAAAGTTAATTTTACCACTAAGCACACTGAAATATGATTTTGATGTGTTCACAGCAGTATTAACAACACCAGATGTCAACTGAGAAACTTCACTTTTCCTTTCATCCCTTCCTTCAAGCAAATATTTTCTTAAAGTTTCAAAAGGATTGTCTGGGTCAAGGTCGCGATACATACAAATTCTGTATACATTATAGAAATTAAATTTTTCTCTTGTCATGCCAAGTTCAGGATTGGCACTGTCTTCAAGCATGGCAAGCATAACACCATAAAGGAAATCTTTCGCCCCATCTTCCCAAGTTGGATCATTTGCTTGACTTCTTGGACAAAGAGTGCTGGCAACTTCCTTCAATTCGCTATATGCCAAATCTTTATAATATTCCTGAGTGCTTACAACTGCTGTTTTCACTTGGTCAACATCAGGATATGCCACACCATTGAAACCATACCATTCGTTACCATATTTTTCACCATTGATAATTTGGTAACCTGATTTTTGTGGACTTGTGCCATTTGTGCATTTTTTTACTTCATTAGGAAAATTCAAAGACTTATGATATAAATCATAGGCATGAGACATAGGATTCCAACGCGAAGAAGTGAAAGGTTCTCTCAAATCGTATTTATAAACTCTGTAACCTTCTTCTTTTAATATGTTTGCTGTTTTTTGATATAGTTCGCCTTTTGGGTCGGAAATAACCATATCCGGTTTTTCTCCTGAATGCCCAAAAATTCTTATGGTTGGCAAAATGGTTAAAGATGTTTTACCAGAAGCGGTTGCACCAATGACCATGGCATGAAATTCATCTTTCATACAAATATCATACTTTCCATTATGAACAGTATTTTGAACAACAAGCCCAGTGTTTTTCAACGATGGTAATTGTGACCATGTTGTGCTTATAATTCCATATTGCTTTTTTAAATCATCACCTTTTAAAAGTTTGGCGTTATAAGAAATATCCATTTCCACGCCTTCGGCAGTTTTACCAACTGTTTTTCCACCAACCATTGATGTTGATGTTTTCTTTCTTGTCATAAAAAGAAAAACAATTCCAAGCACTGCTCCCACACCAAGCCCAAGAAATGCATATTCATTTGTCAGCACTTCGGTAAATTCCACATTTTCGCCAGTAAAATATATAATACATACCGCAGCAATGTAGCCAATAACTGCCAATATTAAAATTGTGAGCAAAATTTTTTTAAGTCCTGATTTCTTTTTTTCAGCCATAGCATCCCCTTTTAATAGCCTAAATAACCTAATTTATTAGTAATATATCTATATATAAATATTTTAGATAAAAAAAAGAAAAAAATCAACTAAAATAATATAATTATATAAAAAATACAAAAAATTGACAAAACACAAGAAAGAGAATATAATAAAAAAGAAAAACGAACAGATGTCCGTTTTACAAAATGCTTCCATAGTGAAATGGATATCACATAAGTCTTCGAAACTTAGATCCCGGGTTCAAATCCCGGTGGAAGCACCAAAATTTAATGGTTTAAAATTAGGATAGTCCTAATTTTTTATTTATTATGAAATCAAATATTTTGCAACCGGCACAACAGAATCTTCCAAAGCCTTAACAAATTTTCTGTTAGTTTCAAGAGAAAAAGGTTCTTCTGTGTTGTCTTTTTGTATTAATTTTTTAGGGTCAATTTTAAGAATATCAACAATACCTTCACACAGCAAATTTGAAATGACATAAAGAGCATTGTCCTTTGTGATATTCCCCCTTATGATTGCCTCTTTTAAAATATCATCCTTTGTGAAAATCAAATCTAAAACATATTTCAAGAAAAATTCCAGTTTTTCAATGGAAAAACAATTGCCATTGGCTGCAGCCAAAACTTGCCAAGACATATAAAGTTCATAGTTTTGATTTAAAAAGCCGGGAATACCTTTGCTGTAAAAATATGCCACACAATCTTCTGCAATTGCATCTCCCATCATTGCTTTGGCACAGATATCAGAAAAAACATCCTCAAAAGTTCCTTTTTCTTCTGAATCTAAAATTTTCTTCCTATATTTCACAAATCCGTCATAAGCGGTTTTTTTATCAATAAATTTTTTATAGTCCACAGTATTAACTCCTAAAAATATTATACCAAATAGTTAAAAAAAGATAAAGAAAAATGCCAAATTTCCACAAAATTTTAAAGTTATCCACATTTATACACAAGTTATCCACATTTTATCCACACTGCTTAAAAAAATTCGACATAAATAAACATATTCTCACTCCCTTGTGGATAAAAAATATCTACCACAAAGTAGATATTTTTTGTTATAAAATTGGAGAGCCTAAACGATAAATTGCTTGCAAAAATTTGGTATACCATTTTCTGTCGCGATAATATTTTTGGTCAATCTTGACAGAATTTTTGATATCTTCAATAATACTTTTGCTATATTCATTATTAAGTTCCTTTGAATACATAACAACTGTATCTTCAAAATTCAATGCAAAAGAGCGGTTGTCTGTGTTGCAAGTTCCAATTGAAAGTTGATTGTTGTCAACAAGTAAAGCCTTACTGTGCATAAAGCCTTTATACAAATATACGTTTGCTCCCAAATCTAAAAGTTCTTTTAAATATGAAATTGACACATGGAAAATTGCTTTATGGTCAGGCTTTTCAGGAATCATAATGCCAACCCTTACACCACTTGCCAAGGCGATTTTTATTGCTGACATAAAACTATCATCTGGCACAAAATATGGCGATTGAATGAAAACATGTTTTTTTGCATTTGTTATCATTTTAATATAAGCATCTTTAATTGTTTGTGTTGGCGTGTCTGGTCCAGACGAAAGGACTTGTAAATTTACACATCCTGCAATGTTGATATGTGGAAAATACCCTTCCTTTGCATAATCTTCTGGCGATTTGTTTTCTTTTTTGCAATATCTCCAATCGTTTAAAAATATATTCTGTAAAATGTAAACTCCGCTACCTTCCATACGCAAGTGCGTATCTCGCCAAGGAGAAGTTTTTTTTGTTGTGCCATAAATATGGTCATCTCGAATATTCATGCCACCGGTGTAGCCAATTTTGCCATCAATAACAACAATCTTTCTATGGTTACGATAGTTCATTTTTAAATTTAACATACGTATATGCCCAAAAGGTGGGAAGAATTCAGCAACATATCCACCCGCTTTTCTTAACTTTCTGAAAAAGCGTCTTGGTGCTCCCAAGCAACCAATGGAGTCGTAAATAAACTTAACCTTAACACCTTCCTTTGCCTTTTTGATAAGAATATTCATAATTTCCTTACCAATATTATCATCAGCAAAGATATAATATTCCATATTGATAGTTTCTTTTGCAGATAATAGGTCGCGTTTCAAATCTTCCACCTTGTCAGTTCCCCAGCGGTAAAACTTAATGTCGTTATTTGGGCAAAGAATACTGCCATAACTGTAACAACACTTCACAACGCCAACATCTTCTTTAAGGTCTTGTTTCAATTCTTCCTGCATGAACAGAATTTTTTTAATTTCTTCGTTATAGCCAAGTTTGTATAACTTATGCTTGTTTATCATTCGGCGAGTTCTCAGCGACAAGCCATTTCCCATGACAATATAGAAAATGTATCCAACAATTGGAAGGGCGGTTAAAACCGCCATCCAACACATGATTGTTGTAAACTTTTTTCTTTCCAAAAAGACCATGGAAACAAAAAGTAAGAAATTAATTATCCAAGTTGAAATAAATATCCAGAACCAAACATTCATGCTTCTGCCTCGCTATCACTTTTTGGTTGGTTGTTTTTAAGTAAAATCAAAATTTTTGTGTATACATCTTTGCCATCTTCGTCCACGCCATTTTTAACATAAACTGGTCTTAAAATATAGTCGCCTTTTTCTTCTTCAAGACCAAATAATGATGTTATAGACACATAACTTTGGCCTTCGGTGCTATACTCATAATATTCAACTTGACTTATTCCTAAGCGAGTTCTAACTTCGCTTGTTATTGTGTTAAGACTGAAAGTTCCAGAAGTTATTGTGCTTTCAAAAACATATTTCTCGTCAGTAACATCAGTTTGAACAATAAATGTTAAAGTGATAATGGCATAAATTGTGGTAGTTTCAGTCGCATCTTCAGTTACTTTTTCAATTGTAACCACATACAAATATTTTTGTTTGGTCGCTTCAACACTTAAATTAAAGTTTGTATTTTCGCTTGCACTTGGAGTGTTGTTTTCATTTAATGCATAAAACTTAGATGTTATTGTTGCTTCTTCGTCGACAATATTTAATTTTTCATTGATTGTTCCTGCTATCTCACTAAGAGTTATATTTCCTTGTGCGTCTCTAAATATAATTATGTTATTGTTGGTTAAAGAAGCGGAGTAAAGTGTTACATTGACTTCATAATAAACGCCATTGATATTTACATAGTAAACTGGAATATTTTCATCTTCCATATAAATGCCATTTTCAACAGAATCAGCATCAATTTCAATTGTGGAAATTGAACTTAAAGCATTGTTGTTATAGACATACCAACTAACCGCATAACCTGATAAATCTCCGCCAATTGTTTCTTTAACAAGATTGTCAAGGTTACTCAATCTGTATGCGTTTGTGTATACTGTGCTTGAAGTAACATTAATTTCTTTTTCATATGCATAGAAGGTTATTGTGTAATAAGTGTAATTAAGGCTAGTTTCTTCCCCTTCAGTTTTTTCTGTTTTAACAATGAACTGTCTTGTAAAACTTGTGCTTTCGCCACTTGCTTTCGTCAAAGTGTAATTACCAGTTATTGCAGTCATTATGTTGTTAGCATCAAGAGAATATATTGTTATTGTTTTTCCTTCTTCTTCTGTTAAACCTATGGCTTTTGAAATTATATCTTTTGAAATGGACATATTGCCTTTATCGTCAAACTCATCTTTAATCCAAGTGGATGTTGCCATATTGGCACTTGAATTGTAGATATTAAAGTTTACTGTATACATTTTAACAGTGCCATCACTTGCCTTAACATAGTAAGTTTTTGGCTTTATGCTATTTATTCCATCTGAGAAATTGACTTTATCAACCACACTTTCTTGATGTGTATCTGAGTCAATTTCATAGACAGTTGACTCTCCAAACAACTTACTAAGTGCGTAAGTGGAATATGGTGTTAAGGCAACGTTATATTCTTCACCTTCTTCGTAAACAATGATAGTAAGAACATAATATCTAATTTCAGATTTATCTGAGTTTACTGCAACAATGTTATAAGTTTTGACCATGGTTTCATCGCAGTCAATGCTAATATATTTATCTGTATCAACATCATAATAATCCCATGTTCCTTCTTTAAGTTCATCATCATTTAAGATTTCTGACATATTTTCCCTATCATTTTGGTCTATATCTTGATTGCCAGAACCATTTCCCTTTTCTCTAGCATGAGAAACATATATTCCTGCCACCGGATCGTAAACATCAACAGATATATTGAATGTTTCAAAAATAATTTCCCCTTCTTTTAAGTAGGTTCTGACAATTGTAGGATTATATTCTCCGACACTTGTATATGTGTATGAGCCGATATTATTTGTTGTTATAACTGTTGAGTTATCTTTACTATTTTCTTTCACAACTCTATATTCAACATTTGACTTACTCGAATCAATTTCACTAAGATCTAAAGTTGTATTTACAGGTATAACAAATCTATCTTTATAGTTATCAGTTGAGGCTGGAGCACTTATTACCTTGTTATATGATGTTTCAGTTGGGCTTCCAACCTTATAAACTTTTTCGCCTGCCTTTAAATTTACCAATGAATAATTGCCAATGACTCCTAATTTTGTAGTATCAGCACCGGCACTAATAACCGCACTACTACTTACTGAAGATTCTTCATTCAAATAGAACTTAACTGTGCCAAGTTCAATGCCTTGACTATCTCTAAATTGTCCATCATAGCCTGAAACTTTCATATAAACAGTAACAATAAGGTTGTTTGTTTTAACATCAAAGCCTCTTGCTGTTGTGATTGTTCCTGTTGAATCGATTGTTGCATCACCTTCAATTTTATATGAATAAGCCCATGGCATATTTGCTATAGTGGATTGTGATGGAGCCGTTAAATTGTTATATCCATTATAATCAATATGTCCAGATGTCCAGTTGGCTGGAGTTATAACATAATAGTCGTCAGTATTACCAGTCGAACCACCTTCAACCTTATAATAATCACTTACTTCATATTCAGATGCAGTTGTGTTGATTGGAGTGATTGATTCGTAATATGGGTAAAGATTGAAGGATGCACTTTGTTGATAATAATATGTTGTTGATGTTTCATTTTCAGTTGCTGTTGGTGTGAATGCAACAATTGTGTAAACATTTCTTGTTGTGTAGCCACTGCTGTTAAGTTCGTTGATGTTTTCAATGTTGTAGGTTATCTTATCCTTTCCACTTGAATCGCTAGCATCACTAAATTCGGCAAGGCTACTTATGCTTGAATTGTTTTTCTCATTATTACCATATCCAATAAGGTTGCTATTACCATATTTAACAAGATAATTTCCAGCTGCATTTCTAATATGAATATAATACGATGTCTTACCATTAACCGAAGATGCATCTATTTTTGTCTCTTCTGAAATTCTAACAAATTCACTGTGTGTGTAATTTCTTGTGTTATTTAATTTTTTCCATTCAGAAGAATCTTTCGCTGGTTCACTTGCACTTGTTGTGATTGCATACTCAAGTTTTGTTCCAGCATCAAGTTGAATTTGCAAGGTGTCGTTATAAACTGTTGCTGTCCCATCTTCACTAGTATTAAAATCGCCTTTGTCAATAACTTCGCCATCAATGAATTCATTTCCTTTTAGTGTGCCTTGTGGAGATCTTTCAATTGTAACATTAAGTCTAAACTCGGTGCTATTAGTTCCACCAATTTCACTTAAAGTTATAACTATAACAACATCGCCAATCATATTTGATGTGCCATAATATTTGCCTTCAAAATATGGAACTGTAAAATCGGCTTTGCTTTCAGTGGTCGCCATTGCTTTTTTGCTGTCATTATAAATATATCCACCTGCTTTTGTTGAAATATTGGTTGTGCTTGGATCTTTAGATTTACATGGAATCGAACTTCCTTCAACTTCAAATTTAACATTTGAAATATAGAAATCTTGAATTTTAGAAGCGTAACTTGGCTCACCACCAATTCCAAAAGTTGCTGAATCATAGATATATGCATCAAGTCCACGAAGTGAAACTTGAACTTCGTTGTCTGCATTGAACGTTGGGTTGGTTTCAGATGACACATTTTGATTTGCTGGAGTTAAAATTTTACCATCATATTCAACATAGACTGTTCTTGTTTTATTATTTTCGTCTACACTAATTCCACATTTCGAATAGTTTACATAAATGCTAAATGATGTGTTAACAGGAACTTCACTAAATGTGTCTGTAGCATACTTATTATTGCTAGAATCATAGTAAACATATACAAGTCCACTAAGTGGTTTTTCTGCACTATTTGCTGTATTGGCTTCAATAAAGTTATTAGAATTGCTGTATTTAAGTAAAGGTCTAGTCTTGTCATCATCTTCTTTTGTAATATTACTGTAGTGTAAATCATAATCGGTGGCAAATCCATTACCATTGCCTTCAAGTATTCCACTTAAAGAGATTTTTGATTGAGTTATTGACTTATAAACCGAACCAAACTCAATGTCGTCACCTTCTTTTAAGGTTGTTTTGTTAATATCGGCGATTTCTGGGTTGAGCCCTGCACGCACTCTGAAATATATCCTGATTTGGAAGTCATAAGGGTCAACCGCATCAATATAATAATTTTTATCTCCAAGTGGTGGCTGTGTAACTGTAAAGCTTAAACTACTGCTTTGGTTGTCAGGTTTTCCAGTCCAACCATCGGTTAAACTTATTCCAGCGGCATAACTATTAAATTCGCCACTGCCAGAAGTATACTTATATGTGAAGGTATATCCTAAGTTTGTTGAGCCTTGATTTGCTTGCAAAAGTGGATATTCTCCAAGAGCAGCATATAATTTTTCTGTGCTTTGTTTTGAATTTGATACAGTATTTTCAAATATTGTAATTATGTAAGGTGTTTCGGCTGTGTTTGTCATATAAGTATTATGGTTGCCACCACCTTCCAAAGTTACTTCCTGTGCTTGATTGTATGCATTTGTGGTGTCATCTGTTTTAATTAAAACTTTATACGCAGGATTTACTAACACTTTTAAGTTGTCGCTGACACTGATTGTTTTGCCAGCAAACGTTGTGCTGTAAGTGATTTTAAGCATAACAAAGTTGCCCATGTTTGCAGCACCCCTTGCTTGAATTTTCCAATCCACATTCTTTTCGTTCTGTCTTTGAGCAGTGAGAGTAATATAGTTGTTTGTAAAGTCTGTGCTACTGCCTACATTTATACTACTCATTCCCGCTCTTGGCTTAATGCCTGTGTAATGTATGCCATCTTTTATCAATTGGTCGTGAATTTGACCTGCTTCCACTTGAAGTGCGTCATATTTTCCATTTTCACTTACTTTGCCATTTTCATAAGCAACTGGTAAATCAGAGAAGCCATAAACTTGAAGATTGATTTCTCCATTTTCTGCCATAGTTGTTGAAGTGTAAAGTTCGCCAGTTCTTGCATTTCTGATGCCAAAACCTTGCAGTGACAGAAGATTGTAATCGTTACCTGCTTGCAAAGTTTCATGTTGAGTAACTGCATCTGAAACAACTTCAAATTCAACAGTAAGTTTAACACTATATGAAAATCCTGTTGCGTGCTGAGTTGTATTTTTATCATTTGCAAAAGTGTAACTTATCTTCAATGTCTTTTCAGTTTGAACATCATCTTCTTCAAATTCAAACTCTGACATTTTCTCTGTATTGTCAATAGCGTCTTCATACAAATATATTTCTGCAACAGAAGAAGAAACCTTATAGCCCGCATACACTAAAACAATTCTGTTTGTGATATATGGATTTGTTTCAAAAATTGTTCTTTCGTCTGATTTGTTAACTTTGTTTAATGCGTTGTCTTTGGTTGTATAAACTCCTTCAAAAGTATAGCCATCATTACTCTTGCCAAGGTCTTCCACATTTTCAGAGCCAACTTTTGTTATTTGAAGTTGATAAATAAGTGGTGCTTCATTTTCCTTTTCAAATCTTACCCAGTAGTTTACAACAGAAATGCCAGTCAAATACTTATATTTCAGCATTCTGCTGTAACCAAAGATGTTTTCTTCTTCATAATTCTTCATATCTTCTGCAAACACTTTTTCCACAGAGTTTTCTCTGTTGGTTGCGTTTGTTTCAACAGTTACAACTGAAGAATTTGAAACATTAACTCTGTATGTGATTGAAACTTGATTCACTGTGATTGTGAAAAGAACATATCCAGAAGTGCCATTATTTTGCAAGTTAAATTCAAAATTATATGTTGGCATTGTGCTTTCGGTTAAAGTTGTGTTAACAAGTATGCCTGCACTTGTCATTTCTCTGTTTGTGTTGCCAGTTGCAACAAGACGAACATTTGATATTTCTGTTACATTGATTCCAACTTGATATTGATAACTTACACCTTCTTGTCCTTGTGGTGAAATTGTTACTCTGCCTTTTGCATCACTTGTTGTGAAGTTTGGAGCAGTGTTGAAGAAATTGTTTATCTTGTCTTTATCATTAACAAATTCAGTTTCAACAAACTCGTCGCCAATCATTTCGCCTGTTTCAGTGCTACCATCTGGTGTTGGATATTGATTTTCCAAGACAACATTAGGTTTGATGTTATATACATAATTAACTTGGAAAGTGAAAATTTGGTTACCATTAAACATATACACAATTGTCATGTTTTCAGTTGCAGTCTGCTCTTCACTTACATTTTCAATTTGAATTCCATAAGAACTTCCATCGCCTTGGAAAATGAAGGAATTTTCGTCAACAATTGAATCTTCTGGTTCCAAATAACCCTTAACTGCATCATAGAAGTTGCCTTTTGTTAAATCAAAAGTTAATGTATGTTGAGAATAATATGTGTTGTCATCTTTATATTCACGAACAACCGAGTTATCAAAACTCTTAGCAAAATTAAGTGTGAATGAGAAGGTAAACAACAATTGTTCGTCTTTCCAATATTCAGCAACAATCACAACACCGAAATCTCTTTCTGAGTGAGCCACTGTAAAGGTTTGTCCATTAATATTAATTCTATTTTTAACACTTGCATCTGTTTCACCAGCCACTTTATATGTAAAGGCTGTTTGAAGTTCTGAGCCACCTATATTTTGTATCTTTTCAACAAAATCTGATAACTGATATTCTTTTCCGCTTGCAAATGGTGTTCCATTTAAAACATTTTCAGTGAATGTTACTGTATATCCACCATTAATTTTGAAGTTGATATTAAAGGCGTTTTCATATGTTGTGTAAATACCAATAGAAAATTCCATGTCTTGAGTGTAAGCACTGACAGTTTTAAAGGAAAGTTCAAAAATTTCAGAATTTGCTTGTTTTTCAAACATGAAGTAATTGATTTTTTCTGTTTCAACATAGAATTCTGTGACACTTGTTTGTTCGCCAACTGAAAGTCCACTTGGAAGAGTGATTTTTGAAATGCCATTTTCAAGCTCTTCTACTGTAATATATACTCTGTCTGTTTCTTCGCCATTAAGAGTTTCAAGTATTTCTGCTGTTATTTCTAACTCATCCTTTAAAGTTCCACCTTCATTAGTTGCGTAAATCACATCTCCTTCTTTAATGAATGGAACAAGCAATTGTTTGCCATCTTCAGAAGTGAAATGTGCGTTCATGTTTGTTACTGGTGTTTGAATGCCACTTTCACTGTTTTCTTTTAAGTCTACAAAATATTTATATTCATTTTTTCCAACTTGGATATTTTCAATATAGTCTTTTCCATCTTTTCCAAGAGTTATTTCTTCATCTTCTTCAATCTTGTAAACGTTAGAAACATATTCTGGAGTGTTGTTTAAAATTATTGTGTAAACTCTTTCTGAATTAACAATTTCAATATCATTTTCAAAGTATGATTTTGCAATTTTGATTGTAATTAACGCGTCTTCATTCTTAACATGAGCAGTTAGAATTCCAGTGTTTTCATCCAAAGTTAAATCAAGATATTGTGTCCAACTTTCCTTTGCCACTGATTCGCCATTCACTGCAACATCATAAATTTTATATTTAGCATCAGCATCCACAACATCGCCAGTTTCCTTGTTTTGAAGTTTTGCAAAACGAGTTCTTCCAACTGCATCGCCAGAAGCGTTTGTGCTGTTGAATGCTTCTTCAAAATTTATTGTAAAGTCGCTTTGATTGATATATTCTGCTTCATTATTATATGGATAGAAAACATTTTGAAGAATATAGTTTGCTTCCACTTTAATGCGGAAATACATTTCATAATAGATATTTCCACTGCCAGAATTTTGAGAGAGTGTTAAAAGTATAATCGCATAAATTTCATCGCCATTATCTACAATTGAATTAATTTTAATACTGTTTTTACTGCCAGTTGTTGCGCCATCCACAATGCTAATCAAGTTTTCATAGCCAGCAGTTATATCACTTATCGTGAGATTTGCACCATAGTTACTGCCTTCTGAAACTTTATAGTGGAAGCCCACTTGGTCTTTTGACAATTCAAAATTTTCATCATACTTATCAATATATACAATTTGTTTTGATTGTATGCCTGCAACAATTGATTCAAAAACATTGTTTTCCACCAAAGTGTCAGCATTTCCAGTAATGATATCAAAAGGATAGTCGTTTGTGTAAACAATATAGTCAAGCCCAACTTTTGTTAATCTTACTTGCACAATGATTGTGTCGATATTATTGTATTGGAACCTTATTTCTGTGTCAAAGTTAAATTGGTCAAGTTTTCCAACATTGAAATTGTCAGAATTAAATATTAAATATCTATTTTCTGTGCTAGTGCCATACCAACCATCATTAAGTTTATAAGCCATGCTTTCAAGAAGGATAAGTTGATAGCCATTTTCATTTTCGAGTAGTTTATAACTATTGTTATTTTCTTCAAAAATCTTGTTGATTGTATCATAAGCATCTATGCCATAGCCCACATTGAAGGTTATACTGTTCTTGCCTGTTCCAACAAAGTCTGCTTGGTTTTCATCTCGAGCCACAAAATACAATGCTTGAAAATCTCCTGTACCAGCATCATCGCCAATATATGTCAAATTGAAACTTGTTTCAATATATGTGCCAAGTGGTGCGGTGTATGGAATTGGGTTCTCTTGATCTCTTTTAACAATTGGACTGTTGCTGTCTGAAGTTAAAATTCCACCTTCAACTCTGTCTAATCTAAAGTTCCCAGCAAATTCCACCTTGCTACTTTCATCCAAGGTTGCCCCTTTCATATAGTTAATATAATCTGTTGCTTTATATATGTTGTAATGTGTGTTTTCAATGTTTATTCCATCGCCAATTTGAGATAGGTCTATATTCTTGTCATTTTCCACTATCGCATAGTTTGGATTGATAACAAAAGATAAACTTTGTTTGAAAGCATATGTGTTTGTTTGACCATTGACAATTTCGCCATAAACAATTGTCACATTGACAAGTTCGTAGGTTTTGACATCAGCAAATACCAAAGCGGAACCTGCCACATCAACAAGATCTGTGGAATCAGTTAAAATGTTTAATCTTCCGCCACCCCAGTTGAAACTTGTGTCTGGTTGATCATCTTTTGTTTTGGATAAACTTATTGGGTAGTATGTGTTTAAATCAAGAACTTCTCCGCCAAAAACTTTGTTCCTAAGATCGCCATTTCCTGCTGTTGTTAAATATCCTTCATATTGGCTTTCATATGTAGAAAATTTTGGAGTAACTTCAACATTTTGATAGATAACAAAATTAAGTTTAATGTTAACAAGATTATTGCTGTCTGTAACATTGAAGTATATGGTTGTTTCTTGAGCAAATGGTTTCATAATTTTGAGAGCCACAATGTTATCTGTGGTATCTACCAAATAATTATCAACACAACTAACATCAGAATAAAGTGAAATCATGCCACCTGCGGGTTGATTGCTTGCTGTCCTAAACAAATCTGTTAAATTTTTTGATGACATTTCACTTAAATAAGCACTGTCAAGTTTGAAGGTTAAATCTTGAAGTGGTGTTGTGTTATCTCCAATGTAAACATTGATTAAATCTTTAAGAGAAATTACATCATCAGTTGTCAAATATTTTTTAATTGTAACTTCTCCAATATTGCCTTGAAGTTCTGTCATTTCATCGTCAATGTCTTTAACAAACTCTGTGGCATCATATTCCACTTTGGAAACACCTTCACTTTGAATTGTGAAATTGATTTGGAAGTTTGTTGTAACTTGTGAACCATCCTTTGAAGTTGCAGTCGCTCTTAAAATTGTATCAACAGGATTGCCACCAGTTGCTCTAAATCCGGTTATTTCATTGTTGCCAATCATAACATAGTTAAGTCCATTTAACTCTTGAAGAGTGTAGGATGCAACATCGTCAACCATAATTAATCTGCCAAATTGGTCAAACATGGAAACTTGAAGAAGATCTGAAAGTTTTTTGATAGGACTGCCACTTTCTGGGTCGGTCACAGTTTGTCCATTCCATTCTATGCTAACATCATCAGCAGTGATTTTGACCTGAACAACTCCAGGCTCGTTGGTTACAGGATTAATGTATGGATTTTCATCTGGATTGTCAGCATAATCAAGAATAAACTGATACTCAGCACTATCAACTTTTTGTGCATAGAGCATAAAATTATCAAAAGTATATGTTTCATAGGTAAAGGTCAATTGTTTTTCTCTAACAGTTTTGCCATTGTTAAACACAAGATATGCAGTAAAATAATCTCCTTCAGTGTTAGTATATGCACTAGAAATCACAACGTCGCCAGAAATTGTTATTGTGCTTGCAAGTTCATTGCTATTAAAGGATACATTTTCAAAAGACAAATAGTCAGTTTTTTCTCCATCAGCATCTCTAAATTCAATCTTCAAGTTTTGAGAGTTATATAATTCTTGCATTTCATTTAAGTCTGATGACACATTAAGTGAATTTGAAAGTGTTATATCAAATTTAAAGGTGTCACTCGTTGTCTCATCTTCAGTTTCAACCAAAACTGAAGGGATGTAAAGTTCAAAATTTTCGCCTAGTTCGTCTTCATGCAAGAAATAATCTTGAACAGATGAAGTGATATTTAAAGTTGAATCCATGTCGCTAAATTTCAAAGTCGAGTCAATAACCAAATTTTTGTAGTTACTTGTTAACACAATATCATATTTTCCATTCTTCATAATGATATTGCCTTCAGCGTCTGTTCGAACAGTTGCAAAAATCAAATAAATATTTTTGTCATAAGGCCCATTTGCAGTAAGCATACTGTCATTAAGTTCGTATAAATATATGCTTGTTATGCCTGTTGCCGAACCCGGAATTGTAACTGAAATATCAGGATTTTCTCCAGAAATAGAGTATTCCACTGGCTGTTTTGTTGAAATTGCATTATTGAAATTACCTTCCAAACTTCCATTGTCAAAGAAAAGGAAATATCTAACTGTTTGATAAATATTGTTTTCTGGAACACTTATTTGTGTTGAAAGGTCAACCGAGTCTGAAATTCCCGCATCGGAGTCATAAACAAGGTTGATTGTGCTTTGATCGTCCCAATGAAGTTCACTTTCTGCGCTCATTGTGAAATCAATGTTGATAACTGGCAAATCCCCAAAGGTTTGAGAAGCATTAAAGTAAATTGCAAGTTCACCATTTTCTTCAACAAACAAAGCCGATTTAAATTGTTCAACATTATCTTCAGTTGCAGAAATTTTATAAGAATAGTTAGAAGCATCACTGCTACCATTTGTGTCAGGTAAAACAAAATAATATGTTCTTGTTAAGCCATCTTCACTAACCTGCATTTTATAACTTGCATTTATGTCATAATTTTCTTCTGTTAAAGTGTATTCTGCTTTGCCATCAACCATTTGTTCCACCACTTTAACAACGCTTGACCCCTTAATTTTAACTCCGTCTGTTTCTCCAATATATGCAATACCAACATTTTTTGCATATACAGAGTTTAATGGAGTGTTTTCACTGTCGCGAATAATCACACCAAAATTGCCATCGAAAACAGGAGAAGTTGAAGATGAAGCCAAATTTAGATACTTGTCAACAGTGCCTTTGAAACTGGTGTTTGTAAGTCTGAAATTATCAACAGTAACATCAACAACTTTAAGTTCAATATCCAATTTTTTACAAGCAAGTTGATTTTCTCCAAAATAAAGATTTGCTCTTTGATTCATGAGCGTAAAACTATCTTGGTAAGTTGGATTTTCAGCAAGATAAGCATTATATTCAGCTAAAAATTCCTTTTGATATTTTGCTGATGAGAAAGTCAAAATGGTGATTTTATCGCCATTTGCTTCACTTATCTTTTTAGCAGTAAAGGTGTGTGTTGTGTAATCAAGTTCAATGTCGTTATATTCAAGATTGTAATAGAAAAACAGTTTGTTTTCATCTCCGCTATAAAGTTTTTCACTTTCGCTTGGAGTGTAATTAAGTTTAACTTTAAATTGAGAACCCACAACAACATTTGTAAGTTCGTTCATTTCGCTGTCTGCAACATCATATAAATATCCGGAAACTTCATAAACAGGAACATCAACTGCAATAACTGCAGAAGTTGGTTGAATAAGTCCATTTTCAGAAGTTGCCTTCAAGGTTGTTATTCCACCATTTATGTAATTCATTTCTAGGTCGTCATTATATGAAGAAGAAAGGGTAACTTGAAAAGGAGTGTTTAACCTAACCTTTTCTGGCACTCTTATGATGCCATTATCAATATAGCCATTTTCACTTGTTGCTCCAGAAAGAGAAAGGGTAACTTCTCTTTCGGTAACATCTTGAGTGGTAGATGTTAAAGTAAGTTCAAAGTTTTCCGACACTTCAAACATACCTTTTTTAGCATTATAATTTTCATTCTGCACAAAAGAAATATCATTAGGATTAATAATCTCTTCATTAAAATATCCTAACAAATACATAGTCAAAGTTGTCACACCCATAAGTCCAATTATGGATGCAATGACAATAAGAATAACTTTCCAAGTAGCTAATACTTTTCTTTTCTTCTTCATATCTACCCCTTTATTATTTGCTAATTTAGATAAAATAATTATACATTTTTTTTATAATTTTCGCAAACAAATATAAGAATATTTATAAAATATATAAAATTATATTTTAAAATAAAAATTTCCTAATTAATTTTCTATTTAATTTTTATAATAATTTAAAAATAATTTTCTGGATATTTTTTTCTAAGCACAATTTGTGGATAAGTGGATAAGTTTATGTGGATTTTTTCATATCTCTTTGCGTTGTTAAACCTTTTTCTCTTGACAAATAGGCAATTACTCGCTATACTTACCATATGGAAATAAATTTTGAAGTTTTAAACTACTTGAATCTCATAAATGAAAAGTTTGGCAAGGCATATAAAAAATTTAAAGTCAATCCTTTGCCAAATGATTTTGTTTTATCTGAAGATTTAATTAAAGAAAGACTTGCCTTAAATGAATTATCAAAAAATATTAATTTGCCAAAATTTATTTTTGAAAATAAAAAAGAAATTAAAAATAATTATAAAAAATCATTAAAAAATACAATAAAAATAGAAAAATTTTTAAAAAATAGTGATATTTTTGATGATTTTTATAAAAATAAAATTTTGTTGTTTTTAAATTTAAGAAAAATTCTTTTAAGAGAAAGTTTGAAAGATTTTAAAAACACAAACTTTAACGAAGAAAACTCTTTTAAGGAAATTTATTCCATAGACCCGGTTTTAAGCGAATTTATGTCTAATACTTTTGTTGAAGATATTGACACTGAAACTTTGCTTAAAGAAATTAAAGAAAAATATCCAACAAGATATAAAAACCTACTTGAAGAAATCAAAAACAAAAAGTTAGAAAAGGAAAATTTAAAACTATCTAAAATTGTGGAAAAGTCTAATAGCGAAAAAGCAAAAACTAAAAAAATTCCTATCAAGCAAAAAGCAACTGAAAAGCAAAGTGAAATAACAAAACCTTCAGTTGTGGAAAAAACTAGCAAACAAAAAATCAAATCTAATCAAATTGAAAAGGAGAACTTATGATACAAACATCAAATGTTTCTTTGGCATTCGGCGGAAGAACACTTTATAAAGAAGTAAACTTAAAATTTACAAAAGGAAACTGCTATGGCATTATCGGTGCTAATGGTGCAGGAAAATCAACCTTTCTTAAAATTTTGACCGGTGAACTTGAACCTAACACTGGTGAAGTTATCATCACCCCTGGCGAAAGAATGTCAGTGTTAGAACAAAATCAAAATAAATATGACAATGAAACTGTTTTAAACACAGTTCTCCTTGGACACAAAAGACTTATGGAAATTCAAAAGGAAAAAGACGCTTTATACATGAAGGAAGACTTCACTGACGAAGATGGTATTCGTGCTGGCGAACTTGAAACTGAGTATGCCGAACTCGGCGGATGGGAAGCAGACAGCAATGCAAAAACACTTCTTCAAAGCATGAGCATCCCTGAAGATTGTTTTGACAAACTTATGTCTGAAATGGACTCTAAAATTAAAGTCAAAGTGCTTTTGGCACAGGCTCTTTTTGGAAATCCTGACATTTTAATTTTGGATGAACCAACAAACAACCTTGATTTTAAAACAATAAGATGGCTGGAAAACTTTTTGTTGGACTTTGAAAACATAGTCATCATCGTTTCCCACAACAGACACTTTTTAAACAAGGTTTGCACCCACATTTGCGATGTTGACTTTGGTCAAATTAATATGTATCTTGGCAACTATGATTTTTGGTATGAAACAAGCCAACTTCTTGCAAGACAAGCAAAGGAACAGAACAAGAAAGCAGAACAAAGAGCAAAAGAACTTAAAGACTTTATTGCAAGATTCAGTGCCAATGCATCAAAATCAAAACAAGCAACAAGCAGAAAAAGAGAACTTGAAAAGTTGACCCTTGAAGACCTTAAACCATCGTCAAGAAAATATCCTTATGTTGACTTTAAGTTTGAACAAGCAATCGGCAAGGAAATTTTAAAGGTAAACAAATTAACCAAAAATGGTATGTTCAAAAACTTGTCTTTTAATGTTGAACCAAATCAAAAAATTGTTTTTCTTGCTTC
The DNA here is from genome assembly GCA_944377765.1 of uncultured Clostridia bacterium. GTDB lineage: Bacteria > Bacillota > Clostridia > Christensenellales > UBA1242 > Caccovivens. The sequence goes on along the minus strand of CALWFX010000049.1, from coordinate 8,189 downwards.
AAACTCTCTTATTCTTACCACACTTTTTAATATTTTGATGGGCAAAGAACAAGCTGACAGCGGAAATGTGCAGTTTGGAAAAACCATTAAGCCTTCATACTTACCACAAGATAACAGAGAATACTTTGAAAATTGCCACCTTTCCATTGTGGATTGGCTAAGACAATTTAGCAAAGACCAAACAGAAAGTTACATTCGTGGATGGCTTGGCAGAATGCTTTTCTCTGGCGAAGAAAGTTTGAAAGAAGTTAATGTTTTGTCTGGTGGCGAAAAAGTTAGATGTATGCTTGCAAAACTTATGCTTGAAGGTGGAAATTTGTTAATCTTAGACGAACCAGTTAACCACCTTGACCTTGAAAGCATCACTTCCCTAAACAAAGGTATGATAAACTTTAAAGGCCCAATTCTTTTTGCAACTGGCGACCAAGAAATTATTGAAACAGTGGCAAACAGAATTATTGACATTGTGGATGAAAACACAATTATCGACAAAGAAATGTCCTACGAAGAATATATGGAAAAATATAAAAGTTAAAATAAAAATATTTAATTTTAATTTAAAAAATAAATAAAAATTGAAAAATAATAAAAAATGCGGAAAATTCCGTATTTTTTATTAAAAAATATATGAAAAATTAATTTTTTAATGGTTTAAAAATATTTTTAATTTTATTTTGAAGTTTTTTTAAAAAATATTATAATAATTTTATAATCATTTAAAAGGAAGAAATTATGAAAAATAGATTGGAAAATAAAGTGGCAATCATCACTGGTGGAAGTGGCGGAATTGGACTTGCCATTGCAAAACAACTTGTTAAAAAGAATGTTAAGGTTTATGATATTTCAAAAAATATGCAACCACATGAAGAATATGTGAAAAGTTTTGAAGGAGATGTCAACAACACCACACAAATTGACAATATATTAAAAGAAATTTATGAAGCAAATGGACATATTGATATTTTTATCAACAATGCTGGCTTTGGAATTGCTGGGGCCATTGAAAACACAAAGGCGGAAAATATCTATGCACTTGTAAACACAAATCTATCTGCTGTGATCGCATTAAGTGGAGTTGCTGTTAAATATCTTAAAAAAAGCGGTGGCGGAAACATTATCAATATCTCTTCTGTTGGTGGAATTATTCCTTTACCCTTCCAAGCAACTTACAGTGCAACAAAAGCAGGTGTGGAAATTTTTTCAAAAGCGCTTGCAAACGAAGTTAAACCTTTTAACATCAAAGTTACAGCAATCCTTCCTGGCGACACAAAAACAGGTTTTACACAAAACAGAATTGTTGATAACGACAGTGCTGACGAAAACTATAAGAAGAATGTTGAAAAGTCAATAAAGAAAGTTGAAAAGGATGAACAAACAGGAAAAAGTCCTGACTCGGTTGGCAAAGCGGTTTGTAAAGTTCTTCAAAAGAAAAACCCACCACTAAGAAAAACTGTCGGCTTTGCATATAAACTTGTTGTTTTCTTACCAAGAATTCTTTCAACGAAATTAATAAATTATATTGTAAACAAATTATATTGTTAATAAATATTCAAATAATTAAAAAATAAACAAAAAAATCAATAAAATTTATTTTTTATTGATTTTTTATTTAAATTATTTTTTATAAATTTAATATTCAATTTTCTTTTGAACATAATCTGCAAGTTCGTCAATTGGAAGTCTTATTTGAGCCATGGTATCTCTATCCCTAACTGTTACAGTATTATCTTCAAGTGTGTCAAAGTCGATTGTTACGCAGAATGGTGTGCCAATTTCATCTTGACGACGATAGCGCTTGCCAATTGAACCTGCCTCGTCGTAATCACACATAAATTTCTTTGATAAAAGATTGTAAACTTCTTTTGCTTTTTCTCCTAAATTCTTTTGAAGTGGAAGAATTGCCACTTTGAAAGGTGCAAGGAATGGTTTAAAGTGCATAACCACCCTTGTTTCACCATTTTCCAACTTTTCTTCTTCATAGGCTTCACTCATAATTGCAAGCATAAGTCTGTCTGCACCTATTGAATATTCGATAACATTAGGTAAAAACTTTTCATTTGTGTATGGGTCAAGATATTCCATGTTTTTCCCGCTAAAGTCTCCATGACGAGATAAATCCCATATTCCCCTATGATGTATTCCATTAAGTTCTTGCCAACCAATTGGGAAATTATATTGAATGTCGCAAGCGGCTTTTGCATAGTGAGCAAGTTTTTCATGGTCATGGTATCTTAAATTTTCTTTAGTTAGTCCAAGTTCTTCCACAAACTTCATTGCTCTATCTTTATAATTCTTATAAAATTCCATAGACTTTTCTGGGTGACAGAACATTTGAAGTTCCATTTGTTCAAACTCAACTGTTCTAAACAAGAAATTTCCAGGAGTTATTTCATTTCTAAAAGATTTACCAATTTGGGCAATGGCGAAAGGAACTTTTGCTCTCATTGTTCTTTGCACATTCAAAAAGTTGACATATTCGCCTTGGCAGGTTTCAGGACGAAGATAAACGACATCTTTTTCCCCTTCAACTGTTCCACGACTGGTTTCAAACATCAACTTAAATTGGCGAATTGGTGTCCAGTTGAAATTTCCGCAGTGTGGACATTTGATTTTATGCTCTGCAATATAATCTTCCATTTCCTTTGTGGTCATTTTCTCAGCAGACACAGAGTTTTTTGAGTGTTCTTCAATTAAGTTGTCTGCACGAAAACGATATTTACAAGACTTGCAGTCCATTTGTGGATCAGAAAAACTTTGAACATGCCCGCTTGCTTCCCAAACTTTTGGATTCATCAAAATTGCTGCATCCACACCATAGGTGTTTGGGTCTTCTTGCACAAATTTTTTCCACCATGCTCTTTTAATGTTGTTTTTAAGTTCCACACCAACTGGTCCAAAATCCCAAGTGTTTGCAAAACCACCATAAATTTCACTGCCTTGAAAAACAAAACCACGATTTTTGCAAAGGTTTACAAGTTTGTCCATTGTTAAATTTTTATCCATATCTCTCTCCTTTTTGCGAATGGGGTAAAATAAAACCCCATGCTAAAATTTTAGCATAGGGGCGACTTAAAAACCGCTGTTCCACCCTATTTCACAAACGAATGTTTGCCTTTTTAACTGTCTTTACGCCGACAAGCGTTTGCTCGGGAGTTGCCAATTCCGTCATTGCTATTTCGTATTATAGATTATTCTTAAATTTTTGTCAAGATTTTTCACACTTGCATAAAAAAATGTATTGAAAATTTAAAATATATGTTGTATAATATATCAGTCAGAGAAAAAATCTTTAAGTTTACACCAATTATATAATTTTATATGATTTCTAAATATTAAAATTTACATTCTGATTATTAAGGAGAAAAAATGGATAAGAGTTTAAATTTAATTAAAAGAATTAAGAAAATTCAATTAAAGGCAAAAGACGAAAAGTTTGCTTATTTTTTAAAAGATGTTCTTGCAATTTTGGAAAATCAAGATGACACAAAAAAACATTTTGAACTTTATGATAAAGTTGTAAATGATAGAGATGTGGCTATTACACTTTTTAAGAATTATAGCGTTGTTTCTAACAATCAAAATGGAAGTTTTTCCATAACTTGCATTGTTCGTGCACAAAAGACAGGACACAACTTTAAACGCACCATAAATCAGCAATCTTTCTATCTTGATAAAAACAACGCTTTCACTTATATTTTTGAAGACAAAAAGCATTTTAAAAACTACTCTCTTGATAACAAACATCCAAAACTTTCATTGATGCAATCTGTTGTTGACACAAAAAATCCTGAAAACCACTATAAAACTCAAATAGATAATTTTTTTGGAAAATAAAAACAAAAAATAAAAACCATTTTTAAAAATGGTTTTTATTTTTAATCAATCCATAAAACTTTATCGTATGCAATAAGAGTGATGATATCTAATATCCAAACAATCACTGGGCAAAGCAAAATCATTAAAACACCTAAGATTATGCCGACAACATTATTTTTGTCTATAGACCTGCATAAACGATAAACCGCCCAAACAATATCAAGCCCTGGAAGAGCCAAGATGACTTTGACAATTGTTGGTAAATTATCAAATGCTTTTATTATATCTTTCATGACTATCTCCTTTTAATAAGTATTATTCTATACCTTTTCAAAATATTTGTAAATCTTATTTAATAAAAAATGTTTTCTTTTTTAGTTAAAAATGTCCAGCCTAAAAGCGTCCTAAAAAATCCACCCCAATATGTCAGCCTTGCAGAATTTAAAAATTCTGTGCAAAATTTAACTTCTTTTGGGGAAAGATATTCTTTTAAAATTTCAACAGCATATTTGGATGCACCTTTTTCAATTTTTATTTCCATATATTTTGTGTAAACTGCCACCATAAATATTAGAAAGGCAAGTCCTAAAAAGCCAATCCCAATATATAGACAATAAATTGGCAAAACGCTCACAACATTCAAAATAGCCAAAACCAACCCTATCACAACACAAGGCATAAAGAATTTTCCAAAAAGTCTGTTTTTCTTTCTTTGATTCCAATGTTTTGTAAGTTCGCCTTTTTTATATTGTATTGCATGGCCGAGTTCGTGTGAAACTGTGGAAAAAGATGCTAAACTGTCTGAATACATAGTTTCATTACTAAGTGCTATAACCCCAACTGAAAAATGGTCTTGATATTTTTCACATCTTTGAACTTGCAAACTTCCATTTAGATATCTGTTGTTGATTTCAGAAACAAAATCAAGGCAATTTAAGCCAAGAGAATTGGAATAACTTCTTGCTTCTTCAAGTTTTGTTTTGAAGTTGTCAAAAGAAAAGTTTGCCACTGCCAAGCAGAAACAAATAAGCAACAACAAAACAACCCCAATACCAATAACAATATAAACCCACATAAAATTATTATACTATATTTTTAACTTTTTCCAAAATAATTTATATGTTTTCATATTTTCTTGATTATAAATGCTATGCTGTTGAAATTAAAATGGTTTCTCCTTCATAACAAATTGTGCCAGCAGGTGGCAATTGTTCGGTTATAACTCCGCCTTCGCCATCAATTTCACAAAACAAATTTAAAGTTTTTAACAAAGCAAGTGCATTTGCCAAACTCATACCTTTAATATTAGGCATAACAACTTCCTTGCAAACACTTGTTTCGTCATCCTTTGGAATATCTTTATATTCAAACAACTGCGAAAAAAACTCCTTTCCATAAGGCGAAGCAACTATGGAGCCATAATACGCTCCTGCACTTGGTTCGTCCACCATTATCATAAACAAATATTCTGGTTCATCTGCTGGATATGTGCCAATAAAACTTGATATATATTTTCCTTGGGCAATCTGACCATTTTCGTTAAACTTTTGTGCTGTTCCTGTTTTGCCACCTATGTTGTAACCTTCAACAAACGTATAATCTCCCGTCTTATTTGTGGTCAACTTTAAAAAACTGTTGACTAAACTACTAGTTTCCTTCGAAATTATTCGCTTGCTTTCAACCTTCGGTGTGTATGTGGTGTTGTCATAGATGTCTTTAATTTTTTCCACGACTGTTGGAGTGTGATATATTCCACCATTAGTTATTGCTGACACAATTGAAAGAAGTTGAATTGGCGTCACAGCAATGGCATGGCCAAACCCCATTCTTGCAAGGTCAACTGTTTTTACATTTTCCTTTTTCATAAGAATTCCACCACTTTCTCCAGTGATTGTTATCTCTGTTTTACTGCCCAAACCAAACTTTTCCGCATATTCATAAAACTTGTCAACACCAAGCCTTAATGCCAAATCCATAAAACAACAGTTGCAGGAATTGGCAAAGGCTTCGGCAAGTGTTTGTGTTCCATGTCCTATTGTTTTCCAGCATTTAATTTTCTGTCCATCCACCATACGATAACCCGGACAATAGAAGGTATCGTCTAAATCAACCACTTCTTCTTCCAAGGCTGCGGCAACTGTCAAAATTTTAAAAGTAGACCCCGGTTCATAGGTGTCAGTAACTGCGGACATTTTCGAATATGAAAACAAGGCTTGTAAATCATCTCTTGGCACTTCATTTAAATCAAAACTCGGCTTACTTGAGATTGCCAAAATTTTTCCTGTCTTTGCTTCCATAACAATGCCAGTAACACTTTTTGCTTTTTGCTCAGAATATGCTTTATTTAAAACATTTTCAAGAATAATTTGAATTTTGCTATCGACTGTTAATGTAATGTTATTTCCTTGCACTCCACTTACATAATATCTTAAATTTCCACCAATTTCTTTTCCTTGCAAATCACTTTGCACATAACTATATCCATCTTGTCCAGTCAGATAATTATTAAAATATGCTTCAATTCCACTTTGCCCCACATTGTCGATACTTGTAAACCCCAAAAGTTGCGTCATCAAATCTCCATAAACATAGTAACGACCAACATTTTCAGATAGATATACTCCATCCAGATTTTTGTTATAAATTTCTTCTGCAATATCACTTTCAATTTGCATTTTTAAAAGACTTTCACTTATGTTTTTATTAGATACTTTCTTCAAAGTGTTTTCATACTTTAACCCTAAAAGTTCACTTAAATATTTTGCTGTTTCTTCGACATTTTTAACTTCTCTGCCACGAACATAAACATTGTAAGTTGTGTATGAAACTGCAAGCGTATCTCCTGTTTTGTCGTAAATTGTGCCACGCGGAGCAGTTAGTTTTAAATCTCTCGTCCACTGGTCAAGTGCTCTTATTTGATAATCTTTTCCATTAATTATCTGAACAAAAAAAAGCCTTACACAGAGCGTGCAAACAAGAAAAATCAAAACTAAACCAATTGCGATTATTCTCTTTTGCATGGAATGTAATGTGTAAGGTTTTTGCAATTTTAGCCTCCAAACAAACCTGTTATGAAGTTAGTCAAATTATCAAACCAATTTGTTGTTTTGCCAATTGAAGAAGCATCATTAAAATCTTCTGGATATGTTTCAATAAATTCAAGCCCCTTGTTAGTAACATTCAAGTTGTTTATGTCCTTTAAATATGTCAATAAGTTTAAATGGTATTCATCTTGTAACTCCAAATATTGACCACTTAGATTGTCTATAACAACTGTTCCTGCCACACAGCCAATGCAGGAAATTGCCAATGCACACGCCATCAAAATGGTTTTTAATTTTCCTTTTTTCTTAACTTTTTCCTTCTTTTTGCCTTTAACCATGAAATCATAATTCGGCTTTTCAATAACAAGTTTTTTAACAGTTTTTTCAGGCTGTTGAACTATCGTGTTTTCGCCACTTTCTATTTTTTCATTTTCACTTTCTATAACAGTATTTTCGCCTTCGTCAACATCTATGTTTTCAATTGGCTGAATTTTTTTCAACTCTTTTTCTTGTTCTGCCTTTTCCATAACATCTTTAATAGTTACATTTTCAAATTCTGAAATATATGATGTCACCATTTCTCTTTTTGGCTTTTCTTCTTCCACTTCCGGCGCTTCCACTGCCTGCTTTTTTAATTCTTCTTTATGGAGAATAACTTTTTTAGGAACTTCTTTTGGTTTATCGGTCTGCTCCACTTTAACTTCTGTGGCAGTTTCCACTTTTTCTTCAACTAACCTGTCCATATATCTTATTATCCTCCTTTCAAAAATATAACTTATATGCGTTCAACTATCCTAAGTTTTGCACTTGTGCTTCGAGAATTTTCTTCCTGTTCTTCCACACTTGCAAGGATTGGTTTTCTGTTAACAAGTTTAACTTTAGCTTTGTGCCCACAAATGCAAATTGGAATTTTTGGCGGACAAATACAATTTGTGCTTTCCTTTTTAAAGACATTTTTCACAATTCTATCTTCCAAACTATGAAAAGTTAACACTGTAATTCTGCCACCAACATTTAACATATCAATAAATTCTTCCAAAAGCGTATCAAGTCCATCAAGTTCTTTATTAACTTCAATTCTAATTGCCTGAAAAACTTTTTTTGACGCACCGCCACGAGTATACACCACTTTTTTTGGCAAACTATTTTCAATTATATCTCGGAGTTCAAAAGTGGTTTCAATTGGTTTATTTTTTCTTGCTTTAACAATATTTTTTGCAATAATTTTTGCAAACTCTTCTTCTCCATATTTAAAGAAAATATTGCTCAATTCTTCTTCTGAATAACCATTGACTATGTCGTAGGCATTTAAATTGTTTTCGTCTTTTC
>CALWFX010000048.1 GCA_944377765.1 uncultured Clostridia bacterium | reverse complement strand
AGTGATAAAACAAATGGATGCAGTTTTAGTTTTAAACTTTGATAAAAATAATCAAAAAAATTATATTGGTGGAGCAACCTTTCTAGAAATTTATGATGCTTTTAGATTAAACAAGAAAATTTATTTTATAAATGATATTCCAGAAGGTATGCTAAAAGATGAATTAATAGGATTTAGTCCAAAGATTATTGGAGATAATTTAGACTTAATAAAATAACATAAGGAGTAAATATGATAACCACAAAACAAAGAGCCTTTTTGCGAGGGCTTGGAAATGCTCTTGAACCTGTTGTTCAAGTTGGGAAAGATGGACTTAACGAAAATTTAATCACATCTGTTCAACTTTTGTTGCAGGCAAGAGAGTTAATTAAAATTAAGGTTTTAAAAAATTGTGAATTAAGTGCAAGGGAAGTTGCAGACAATCTTTCTTCCATGCTTAATGCAGATGTTGTTCAGGTGATTGGTGCAATTATAATTCTTTATAAAAAGTCAACAAAGAAGAATTTTAAACATATTGAGTTGCCTTAATTGTTTTTATATTTAGCATTATATTATCAAAAATCATTGCATATTACACTATATATGGTGTAGTATGCATTTTTTATAAAACTTCTTCTGGTTCTTTAAAATTAAAGATATGATTAAATTGTGAAATTATTGCAAAAACAATTAAGATTGTTGCAGTTATGCAATAATATATGGTTGTTCTAACAAATAGGGCAGATAATACCAAAAGCATTGCGGAGATAAGATAACCTTTTGCCCTTTTTTTGTTAAAGGAATAAGCAACAAAATCTTTAAAGGTGAGAAGTTTATCTTTTTTATATTTTTCTTTAATTTCAGGGTAAGTATCATAAAATTTATATAACCTTTGATATGTTTCAAAGCGGTCAAAAATTAAAAACTTCATGTCAAAATTATTGGCAAACGTTTTGACCTGTTTGTCATAGGCATAGCACAAAATAACCGCTTTTTCTGCTTTGTGTTTAATTTTGTTATAGATTTCTATAAAGGTAGGAATGTTCAAGGTGTTAAAGTTTAAATCGTAATATAGTAAGGTTTTTGTTCCATCTTCATGATTGATTATCAAATAATCTTTGAACTTTTTTATGTTTTCATGTTTTTTTGAGGCAAGTTTATAAAAAAAGTCTGCTCTTTTGCTGTTGCAAGCAAGTGTTAAAAATATGTTTTCTGCTTCTTCTTTTTCCTTAATTTTTAAGTTTTCTTTATTTTTTCTTTTTCGTGTTAAAAAATAGAGAATAATATATAAAATTGTTGTTACAATTAAAGATATCAAGGTTGCAAGCAAAAGTTTATGAATAAAATATCTTATCCATACAAACGTGAGTAGGAAGATAAGAAAAAACTTCAAAAATTCTTGAAAGATAAAGTTTATTTTTCGCATACTCTAATTTTTGACAGAAAATTTCTTTTTTAAAATGAATTTTCACCTTTTTCTTGACAAAAACTGAAAATATTGTTAATATCATAATATGATGAATTTGAATGATGTTTTGAAAATTTTGGAAGATAATAAATTGAAAAACATTTCAGTTTACACCGATTTAGTTGAAACTGAAGAAAGGTTTATTATTATTGCATCTTCAAGCAATGTTCAACAAAGCAAAAATGTGGCAGATATCTTGGCTGAAAAGTTTAATTATCAAGAAAAAATTGAAGGATACTCAAAGGGCGAGTGGATTGTTTTCGATTTTAACACAATTCTTGTTCATATATTCCTTCCAAAAGTTAGAGAAAAATATAATCTTGACAAACTTTATAAGCCAATGAAAATTTATGCAAAAAAGAAATAATTCCTTCTTTACAATCTGTTTTAATGACTTTAATAAATTCTAATTTAAAAATTTTATAAAAATTACAATTTAAATAAAATTAAGCAAATTTGTTTTGCTTTTTTTATTTTTTAGGGTATAATATTTTTAAGGTGTGAAAATGTTAGAGATTTGTTTTGTTTGCACTGGAAATACTTGTCGTTCTGTTATGGCTGAACGAATTGCCAAAAAGAAAGCAAAACTTAGGCATATAAAAAATGTCAAGTTTTCTTCTTGCGGGGTTATGGCTAAGAAAGAGAATATAAATGACAATGCCAAAAAAGTGTTAAAGGAACTTGGTTATGACGGCAGAGATAGGAAAAGTGTTAAACTTAAAATTAAACCTAATGTTTTGTATGTTACAATGACTGATGCTCACAAAGACCTTATAGATACAAAAAAATGTATATCTTGTTCAAGTCTTTTTAAGGAAGTTCCTGACCCTTTTGGTCAAAAGGAAGATATTTACAGAATTACTGCTTTAATTATTGAAAAAAACATTGATATTTTGCTGGATAAAATTGAAAACATGAGAGGTGAAGTATGATTATTATGGCAAGCGACCATCGAGGGTATGAGTTAAAAGAACAATTAAAAAAATTCTTTAACGAAGAAAACATCATCACCATTGATGTGGGAACTTACAGCAAGGAGCCAGTTGATTATCCTGATTTTGCAAAACTTGGAATTGAAAAAGTTTTGGAAAATAAGAACAATGTTGGAATTTTCATTTGCGGTTCTGGAATTGGTATGAGCATGGCTTCAAATAGAAATCCAAAAATTCGTGCGGCACTTTGCGTAAATCCAGAAATGGCAATGCTTTCAAGAAAAGATAATGATGCAAATGTCCTTTGTTTACCTGCAAGATTTGTGAAACGCAGAAAGGCAATTAATATTGTTAAAGTGTTCTTAACAACACCTTTTGAAGGTGGCAGACATGCTAGGCGCTTGAAGAAAATTTCAGGAGAAAAGTGATGATAAGTGTTATTATTCCAATTATTGAAAAATTTAGTGAATATGAAAAAACTATTAACGACATTTTAACACACAAAGATGTTAAGTTGTTTTTGGGTGTGCATGAAGGATATAAATATAAATCTAACTTCCAAAATGAAAATGTTGTTGTGAAATACTATAAGGATAAGAGCAAAAAGGAAGAGATTATTAACTCCTTACACGCAATAAAAAAAGAAAAATCTGGAATTATTGTTTTAAGGCGTCCTTTAAGTGATGGGGAATTTGACAAACTTTTAAATAGTAATGCCAGCATTGTTACCTTAAAAAAGAGAAAAAACAAATTTTCTAGTTGGTGGCATAACGTTTGGTCAAAAATTATTAAAAGAATGTTCTCGTTTGTTTATTTTGAAGATATTTCCGCAATATATTTTAAAGAAAATATGTTTGATTTAATCACAAGTTTAACAAATCTTTCCTATATCACAAGAATAAATCGCTTTGTTGGTTTGGAACAGGAAGATATTTTGACTGAAGTTAAATCGACACGAAAGGAATATGACAGGGCATCAAATGTTATGCAATATATTTCCTCGGTTCTTTTCTCAGCATTGTGCGTTGTTTTGGCGGTTATTCTTTGCACAAGTGTGGCTGTAACTGTTCTTTCAGTTTTGGGCGGAATTGCAATCACACTTATCGGCGTTGTTGCTTTCATGATATCCACTTTGAATTTTGCAAGAACAATCTATATTGGGCAACTTAGATATGGCAAAGCGGAAGAACTTGTTTAAAAAGCATAATACACTTAATGGATGTTAAATAAAAGGAGAGTTTTATGAAGAAAAAAATTAAAATTGGTATCAATGGTTTTGGCAGAATTGGTAGACTTGCTTTAAGAGTTATTTCACAAAGAGATGATGTTGAAGTGGTGGCTATTAATGACCCATTTTTAACAATTGATTATGCGAAATATCTTCTTGAACATGATTCAATTCATGGGCATTTTGACAAAGAAGTTAAAGTGAAAGGTGATAAACTTGTTGTTGGCAACATGAAAATTTCTTTCTATGCTGAAAAAGAACCTGCTCTTATTCCTTGGAGAAACGATAATGTGGATGTTGTTATTGAATCCACTGGAAAATTCACTTCATACGAAGGAGCAAAAGCACATCTTCAAGGTGGAGCAAAGAAAGTTGTTGTTTCTGCTCCGGGAAAAGAAATGCCAATGTTTGTTATGGGTGTGAATGAAGAAACTTACACAGATGACATGAAAGTTGTTTCAAATGCTTCTTGCACAACAAACTGCTTGGCACCACTTGTTAAAGTTATTGATAAGGCTTTTGGAATTGAAGAAGGTCTTATGAGCACTGTTCACTCCACAACTGCAACTCAACTTACTGTTGATGGACCAAGCAAAAAAGATTGGCGTGGTGGTCGTGCTGCTTCTTATAATATTATTCCATCTTCAACAGGTGCTGCAAAGGCAGTTGGGGAAGTTTATCCAAAAGTTAAAGGAAAACTCACTGGCATGAGTTATCGTGTTCCAACTTTGAATGTGTCGGTTGTTGATTTAACCTGCCGTCTTAAAAAAGAGACCACTTATGAAGAAATTGTTAAAGTTATTAAAAAGGCAAGTGAAAATGAGATGAAAGGTATTTTGGGTTGGACAGATGAACCTGTTGTTTCCAGCGATTTTATTGGCGATCCAAGAACATCAATCTTTGATGTTACTGCTGGAATTATGATTAGCCCGACTTTTGTTAAACTTGTTTCTTGGTATGATAACGAGTGGGGATATTCAAACAAACTTGTTGACCTTTGCGTTCATATTATGAAAAAACAAAAATAAGTTCATTTATTAAACACAAAAGGAAAGTGGTATGAAATTTAATTTAAGTAAAGATTTAATTGAAGGTTTAAGAGATAGCACAAACGAAGATTCTATTGCAAGACTTAATAACCTTGTCAGCGAACTTATGGGACAGGTTATGGAAGACCTTTCTTCCAAATCTTCTTTCATTCAACCTGACAAGGTGATACTTGAACCTGTTAATGAAATTTATCTTGGTGCTATCAGTGCTTGCAGTGAGTATACATATTTTCTTGGTGTGGCAAATAAAGAGATTGAATTAAATTCTCTTGATAAAAAACATTACATCAAAAATCTTTGGAAGCGTTTTGTTAGAGCATGGAAAGTTTCAAGAGCAAAGAAAAAGAGAAAAAAAGATAAAACAGAAAATTCTGTTGAACCAATAAGAAACATTGCAAAATACACAATTGACGACCTTAAAAGTGATGTTGTTTATTATTTGTCTAATTATGTTACATCTTCAACTATCATTTACGAATATTATGACCACATTTCAATATTAGGAAAGGAAGATTTTGGAACAAATGTTAAAATAAACATATATATTTGCATGTATGATGATAAAAATGAAGTTTATAAGTTATACAACAATGCAAAAAATCGTTTTATGGAAATTGATTTTAAACAACGCTTTAAAAATTTAAATACCAAAATTCAAGATTGCGGTGACAGTTTTGTTAATATGGTCAAAGTTTTTAACAGTTTGTTTTCCAAGGCATTTAACAAAGTTCCAAATCAAATTATGATTGAAAGTTTGTTGTTTGCTTGTCCAAATGTTCTTTTTAAAGACGATTTATATGAAACATTCATAAATATTGCAAACTTTATTAGGCTTAACGATGTTACAGCCATTCGTTCTATCTGCGACAACTCTAAAACTGTTTTTAAAGATAAGTTAGTGCTTGAATCTAATGGTCAAGTGGATTTTTCAAGATTAATTAAACTTTTGGATAACTATAAAATTTAATCTCAATTTGTTACTTTCTTTTAATTTTTTGCATATATTGTCGAATTTTGCCCATCCTATTTGTAGGAGGGAGAGATGAAAGAATTGATGATGATTGTCGGTTTTGGAGCAGGACTTGTAACGGGAGCATTATTATATAAACATTCTCAAGATGCTAAAACTTTTGTAAATAAAAGTGAAAAGGCAGTTAAAAAGGAAATGAATGAAATGAAGGAAAAGGTTGCACCAAAGGTTGAAAAACTTAAAAAAGACATCAAAAAAGATATGATGACTAATAACTAAATAGATATAAATCAAAAAAGCAAGGCATTGACCTTGCTTTTTTCATTACCGAGAGAATGCTTTGAACTAAAAAGACTGACTGTTTCATAGGGCAAAAACTCCACCAACGCTACCTTATGGCACATCAATAGATTCCCTTAATGATGCTTCCGTCAGGACCTGACATGGTTCGAGAGTATCAATTGCATAAGACCTTGATTTCATCGCCCTTGCCATATGCACATCTTCAACCAATTTAATCCTAGGCAAGCGTTCAATCCTGCTATAGCGGATTGCAGGTTACAGGGCACCGCTAACTCCCCATCTATCTCGGTATTTATAATAATACTTAAATTTTAATTAAAAGTCAAGCAAAATTTAAAAATTGAAATGGTTTTATCCTATATTTTTAAAGTTCTAATTTATTTAGATAATAGTAAAAATATTCGACAAAAAGAGTAATATTTTGTGGTTTTAAAATGTTTTGCTTATCTTTTTCCATTCATATAGTTTTTTAAGAGGTGAAAGTATGTTAAGTAAGATTTTGCCTGAAAAAGTGTTTAATGTTATAGATAAAAAAGTCAACTTGAAAATGGTAAATGAAATTCGCTTTCGTGCGGATAAGCCAATTGTTGTTTGTGTGAGTGGAAAAAACTATTTTTTATCTGAAAATGGCATAACTTCAAGTTTTCAGTCTTGTTTATATGCAAGTAAAGTTGCCATTGAAGATATTATTTTTAGAGCAAGCGAATGTTCAATTTATTCAGTGAATGAGCAGATTAAAAGAGGTTATATTGTTACTGAAAATGGAATTAGAGTTGGAATTGGTGGTAATGTGGTGGAAGAGAATGGCAAAATTAAAACCATGACAAATTTTTCTAGTTGTAACATTCGATTGCCTCATAATGTCAAAAATTGTTCACTTTCTGCTTACCCATATATTGTGCAAAATAATGTTATTGAAAACACGCTGATAATTTCTCCGCCAGGCGCTGGAAAAACAACTTTTTTAAAAGATTTTGTGGAAAGACTTTCAGAAAGAAAATTATCTTATAATGTTCTGTTACTTGATGAAAGGGGAGAACTTGATTGTAAATTGGACAGCAATTTTTGCGATAAAATTGCTTTTTCTACAAAAAAAGTTGGTTTTGAAAATGGAATACGCTCTCTTTCGCCAGATTTGATTGTAACAGATGAAGTTGGTCAAGAAGAAGATGTTGATGCTATTCTTTATGCTTCCACTTGTGGAGTTAAAGTTCTTGCTTCCACTCATGCAGACAGCATGGAAACATTCATGAAAAAACCACTTTTTGAAACGCTTATTAAAGAAAAGGTTTTTAAAAGATATGTTTTACTTTCAAAGCGTAATGGTCCGGGAACATTTGAAGGAGTTTACAATGAAAATTTTGCAAGAATTTCAAGTAAATATTAATTTGTTGTTTGGTGGATGAAAAAATATTTAAGGAGAAAATATGAGATATGTTTTGATTGTGTTTTTGTTTTGTTTATGTGTTTTTGTTGGATATTATTATTTTTCTAAATTTGATAAAAGAAAAAAGTTTTTTTCCAGCATTATTATGTTGGCGGAAAAATTGTCGGTTGAAATCAATTTTTCTCGTGAAAGGTTAAAGGTTTTAATTGAAAATTTTGATTTAAATTCTAAGAAAAATCTACTTGGAATTGATGAAGGCTTTATTTCATATTTAGACAAGAAGACTGAACTTGACAGCAAGGAAATTTTTAAAAAGGCAACCTGTTTAAAACAAGATGAGAAAGATTTTATTTTACTTTTTTTAAAAACTCTTGGCAGAAGCGATGTTGAAAACCAAACAAAAGAAATTCAAAACTTCACCAAGCGTTTCACAGAAATAAAAAACACTTGCGACCAAGAACATAAAAAATATGGAACACTTTCACTTAAATTGTCAGTTATTGCAGGTTTATTTTTTACAATACTTTTGATTTAAGGAGAATTTTATGGATGTTGAAATTATTTTTCGTATTGCAGCCATTGGAATTCTCACGGCTGTTGTTGGGCAAATTTTAAAAAATAGCGGAAAAGATGATATTGCAACTTTAACCACGCTTGCAGGGGTTATCATTGTGCTTATAATGGTGCTTAACATGATTTCTGAACTTTTTGACACTATCAAAACAATTTTCAATTTTTAAAAGGAGGGCGAAGTGGATTCTCTTTATAAAATTATTGCAATTGCACTTATCTCTTGTGTTGCAACGCTTATTGTGAAGCCAGTTCGCCCTGATTTTGCTGTTTTTATTTCCATTGTGGGTGGCATTATTATTTTGTTTATGCTGGTGTCGTATTTATCCAGCATTTTTGATGTTTTTAATGAAATTTTCAATTTGACAAATATAAACAGTTCCATATATTCAATTATCTTCAAAATTATCGGTATAGGTTATCTTGTGGAGTTCACAGCAAGCATTTGTGCTGATACCGGAAACAATAGCCTTGGAGATAAAGTTCTTTTGGGTGGCAAAATAATTATCCTTGTCATGGCTCTTCCAATAATTACCAGTATCTTGGAAATTGTTATGGAGATTTTGCCATCATGAAAAAGAAAAAAAGGAAATTTTGGGTTTTTATTGTTGTTTTTATAATTTTCATTTCTTCTTTTTTTGGCAATTTTACAATTGATGGTTTTGTTTTAAACACGCCATATGTTTTGGCAGAAAGCGAAGAGCAAGAAGATTTGGAAGAAGAATTTAAAAATGAAATTGATGAGCAACTTTCTCTTCTTGATTTTTCTGACCTTGAAACATACATTGAAGGCTTAGAAGAAAATGCCAAAAATATGTTTGATGGTGGCTTTGTTGCAAAGATAGAAAATCTCATTATGGGAGAATACACGCAAAGCGACAGTTTCATGTCTTCGGTGTTTTCACTTATCTTTGATGGGTTAATTGCCTTTTTGCCAATCATAGCAAGCATTGTGGCAATTTCCATTCTTGGCGGAATGATTGCCAATTTAAAACCAGTAAATAATGGTAAATCAATTGGAAATGTTGTTCATTTTGTAACATATGGTGTGATTATCATATTTCTTGGTGCAACGCTTGTGGAACTTATAAGTTTAACAAGTAAAACTTTAAATACTTTAAAATCAATCATGGATTTGATTTTCCCAGTTCTGCTTACCTTGTTGACTGCGATAGGTGGCAGTGTTTCTGTAAGTTTATATCAGCCAGCAATTGCTATGCTTGGAAATGTTTTTATTTCACTTATAACATATTTTCTTATGCCTTTGTTTATCTTTTCAATTATCTTTTCAATTGTAGGTAACCTTTCAAACAATGTAAAGTTAGATAAGTTTGTTTCCTTCTTGCAAGGCACTTTCAAATGGTCAATAGGACTTTTATTTACACTATTCTTAGGCTTTATTGCAATTCAAGGAATTTCTGCAAGTGTGGTGGATGGATTATCAATAAGAACAGCAAAATACACCATTAAAAGTTATGTGCCAATTGTTGGCGGATATGTTTCAGATGGGCTTTCAATTATTATGGCTTCAAGTATGCTTATTAAAAATGCGGTTGGAACAGCAGGATTATTATTAGTTCTTTTTGTTGTGTTGTCGCCAATTATAAGTTTGATTTTGTTTATGTTATCACTAAGATTTATGGCAGGCATTATTGAACCGATTGGAGATAAGAAAATTGCAAACTTTGTTTCTGATATAGCAAAAAGCATGAGTTTGCTGATTGCACTTATTGTTGCAGTGGCGTTTATGTATATGGTTATGACAGGGCTTATTATGTGCAGTGCAAATTTAATTTAGCATCTAATACAATATAGGAAGGAGAAAGGTATGAGTGATGTTTCATCTTGGTTACTTGCAATAACAGGAGTTATACTTCTGTCAGTTCTATGTGAAATGATCTTGCCAGAAGGACAAATGAATAGATATATAAGGGTTATTTTTTCCTTTATAACCATATTTGTGATAATTGCTCCGCTTCCTAAGTTATTAGGTAAAAATTTAGACTTTTCAACCTTGTTTCCTTCTTCAGATTTATCCTTACAAGAAGATTATCTATATGAACTTAATCTAAATAAGTTGGATGCAATAACAAAAGACCTTCAATCAGAAATTGAAAGGCAGGGAATTTATAATGTTTCAGTGTCAATTAACGCAAATGCTTTAAGTGAAGAATTGGAGATTTATGGTGTTTATGTCGAATTATGCGATATTGAATTTTCTGACAATTTTGAAAATAAGAATATAGAGAATGCAAAAAGCACGATTAATGAAATTATATCTTATATGCCAAGCCTAAGGGAAGTGCCAATTGAGTTTTCAAGTTAGATTGTTTTGGATGCGGTTAATTTATTTTTATTTTTAGGAGATATAGATGAATAAGTTAAAAGATTTATGGGGTAGAGTTAAAAACGTTAAACATTTTGAAATTTATATTGCGGTGTTGATTGGGCTTGTGATTTGTATAGTCTATTTTGGAGTAACTTTTGGAAGCGGTAATAGCGACAAAAAAGAAGAAATTTCGACAGAAGAATATGACTCTTCTTTGGAATATGTCGACTACTTAGAGAATAAATTATGTAATGTATTGTCCAAGATATCTGGGGTTGGCAATGTCAGTGCAATTATAACTCTTGAATGTGGCTTTACTTATGAATACGCAACTGATACAGAAACCAAAACAACCACATCTTCATCAAATGAAACAACAATAACAGTTGAAGAAGTTTTAATTGTTGATGGCGAACCTGTGGTTGTTAAGGAAATTTATCCTGTTATAAAGGGGGTGGTTATTGTCGCAGAAGGAAGTGAAGACTTTGCTATTAAAATGGATATTATGCAGGCAGTGGTAAACATTTTGGAAGTGGACGAAAGTAAAATAACAATTCTTTCTTAATTAAAAGGAGTTTATATGAAGAAAAGAACAAAAATTATCATTCTTTCAGTTATGGTCGTTTTGTTGGGAGTCACTGGGTATCTTAATATTGTTTTAAACAATAATATAAGTCCAACCACCACCACAACAACATCTTATTTTGTTTCATACAGAAATGACAGAGAAACATCAAGAGATCAACAAATTTTGTATTATGATGCAATAATTGACAGTGAAACTTCAACCGAGGAAGCGGTTAAGAATGCTGAACAAGCAAAACTTGATTTAATAAGCGTTATGGAAAAGGAACTTGCTGTTGAAGGACTTATTAAATCACAAGGGTTTACTGATTGTGTGGTTTCAATTACAGACACAAAAGTGAATGTTGTTGTTGAAAGTGCTGAACTTACTTCTGCAGAAGTTGCAAAAATAACAACAACAGTTACCGAACAACTTGAAGTTGAACCAAAAAATATTGTAATAATTCCTGTTGAATAGTTTACAAAACAAATTTAATTATGCTAAAATAGTGCTGTAAAAGGGAGTTTTTATGGCAGTTAAAAATGAAGATAACAGAAATAAAGGTAAAATCACACTTGATAGAAATATTTTAGTTTCCATCATCAACCTTGCAGCAAAGGAAATTAATGGTGTTGAAAGTGTTTGCAATCGTCATAGACCATTAATTAAAAAACTTTTAAATAAATATGACGATGGTGTGGAAATTAAATTTGAAAAAAATGGCGCACTTACCATTGATGTCTATATCAATATATATATTGGTTTCAATGTGCCCGATATTGCCTATCGTGTTCAGGAAAATATAAGAAATTCTCTTGCAACCATGGTGGCATTAAAACCTATGAAAATCAATGTTCATATCATGGATGTTGAATGTGATAAAGAGGTGGCAGATGCGTAGAGAGGCAAGAGAAAGTGCCTTTAAACTTATTTTTGAAACTCTCTTTAAAGGAACAGAAGAAGAAACAATAATAGAAGTTACAAGTCCACTTAAAAAAGAAGAAGACAAAAAATTTTGTGAAGAAATTTTTGAAATGTATAATTCTCATAAAAATGAACTTGATGAAAAAATTAAAACTCATTTAAAGAATTTTGACATATCTCGTGTTTATCGCATTGACCTTGCTCTTGTTTATATGGCACTTACAGAAATTGAGTATTGCCAAACACCAAAGGCTGTTGCAATTAATGAAGCACTTGAAATTTCTAAAAAATATTCAACCAATGAAAGCAGTAAGTTTATCAATGGACTTCTTTCATCTATTTTAAAATAATATGCAAGCAATAAGTGTTACTCAATTTAATAACTTTGTTAAAGATATTTTTAACAACGAAGAACTTCTCCATACTGTTAATGTTGTTGGAGAAGTTTTTGGCGTGTCAAGAGCAAAAACAGCAATTTATTTTTCAGTTAAAGATGAGCAAAGCACTTTGCCTTGCGTTTGTTTTAGTTCTGCCATTTTTGAAAATATTAAAGAAGGCGATTTGGTAACACTTTATGGTGGACCTAATTTTTACACAAAAAGCGGTCGTTTTAACTATGTTGCATACAAAATTGAACCAGCAGGACAAGGGCTTTTATATCAACGCTTCATGGAACTTAAAGATAAACTTGAAAAAGAAGGTCTTTTTGACCAAGCACATAAAAAGCCTATGCCAAAAACGATTAAGCGTATTGGAGTTGTAACTTCAAAAGAAGGTGCAGTTATTCAAGATATAAAAAACATTACATGGCGAAGAAATCCATCGGTTGATATTGTTCTTTATTCAACAAAAGTTCAGGGGAATGATGCTGAAAAAGAGATTTGCGATGGAATAAATTTCTTTTCTGACTATGATCATGTTGATGTTGTGATTGTTGCTCGTGGCGGTGGCTCAATGGAAGATTTATCTGCCTATAACACCGAATGTGTGGCAAGAGCAACTTATGCTTGTAAAAAGCCTATTGTTTCTGCTGTTGGTCATGAAACAGATTTCACAATCATTGATTTTGTCAGCGATTTAAGAGCACCAACACCAAGTGCGGCAGCAGAACTTTTAACGCAAGATAGAGTTAAAGAAAAAGAAACCTTAGTTTTTTATATTAAAAAAATAGAGCGAGATTTGATGAATTTTATTAGTGATAAAACTGAGATGTTCCAAGATACAATTTCTTTACTTTCAACAAAATTTGAAGATTATTTAACTGATAAAAGTTATATGCTAACTTCTAAAACTGAAAAATTGTCAGATTATATTGATAACTACTTAAAGGATGAAACACACAAGCTGGAACTTAAAACAAGTGTGCTTTCCAAACTTGACCCAAGGGCTGTTTTAAAAAGAGGATATGCTAAGATTGAGCAGAATGGAAAAAATATAGATAGCGCGGAAAAGGTCGACATGGAAAACAACTTACAAATAAACTTTGCAGATGGCTTTGTTGTTGCAGAACCTATTGAAAAAAAATATTAAAGGAGAAGTTTATGAATTACGAAGACGCAATTAAGGAATTGGAAGAAATTACCACAAAACTTGACAGCGAAATATTACCACTTGGAGAAAGTGAAAAACTTTTTGATAGAGCAATTGCTTTGGCAAAATTTTGTCAGGCGGAACTATCTAAAACCTCAAAAAAACTTTTTGAAATAAAAAAGGAATTTGATAAAATAACAGAGGAGGAAGTGGAATGAAATTAAGTAAACTTGTTGGAGAAAGACTGAAAGAAGTTCCAAATGGAGCAATACTTAAAAGTCATATTTATCTTATTCGTGCTGGATACATAAAACAGGTTAGCACTGGCATATTTTCCATGCTTCCACCTGCTCAAAGAGTGAGTGAAAAAATTCAAAATATAATTCGTGAAGAGATGAATAAGATTGATGGACAAGAAGTTTTGTTTCCTGTGGTAATGCCAAGAGAACTTTGGGAAATGTCTGGAAGATACAATTCTATTCAAGAAGAACTTTTGCGTTTTAAAGATAGGTCTGGTCATGATATGCTTCTTGGCATGACGCATGAAGAAGCAGCAGTTCACATGGCAATGAACACAATTAAAAGTCATGAGCAATTGCCTTGCATGATTTATCAAATCCAAACAAAATATCGTGATGAAGCAAGACCACGTGGTGGACTTATTAGGGTTAGAGAGTTCTTGATGAAAGATGCTTATTCTTTTCATACAAGTCAGGAAGATTTGGATAATTACTATAAAAAGGCTTATGATGCTTATAACAGAATTTATAAGAGAATTGGACTTAAAAATTTTATATCTGTAAGAAGCGATAGCGGAATTATGGGTGGAAAGGTTGCTGATGAATTTATGCTTGTAACAGATGCGGGAGAAGATAGACTTGTTCTTTGTGATAAGTGTGGATACAAAGCAAATATGGAAGTTGCAGAAGGCAAGAAGGAAGAAAATACTTTAAAAGAAGTGCAAGAAATTGAAGAAGTTTTCACAGGTAATGCCAAAACAATTGAAGAAGTATGTCATTTTCTTGAAATTGACCCTTCAAACACAGTTAAAGCGGTTTGCTATGTAACAGAAGACGATAAACTTGTGGTTGCTTTCCTTAGAGGCGACTATGATGTTAATGAAAAGAAACTTGCAAAACTTGCAAAGAGTGAAATAAAAGTGGCAGATACCGATAAATTTAATCTTGTTGCAGGCAATATTGGTTGCGTAAATTTGGAAGTGCCAGAAGACGCAATGGTCTTTTATGACACATCAATTATGGGGCTTGAAAATTTTGTTACAGGAGCAAATAAAGAAGATTATCATATCAGAAATGTTAGTGCATCAAGAGATTTAAAAGATGTTACTTTCAATGATATTGCTCTTGTTAAAGAAGGAGACAGATGCCCTGTTTGTGGCGAGAAATTAAGACTTACAAGGGGAATTGAAATTGGTAATATTTTCCAACTTGGCACAAAATACACAAAATCTATGGGAATGAAAGTTTCCATGCCAGATGGCTCTATGAGTGAGCCTATTATGGGGTGCTATGGAATTGGAATTGGAAGAGCCCTTGCAAGCGTTGTGGAAGAAAAAGCAGATGACAAGGGAATTGTTTGGCCAATGACAATTGCACCATGGCATGTTCATTTTTGCCCACTTAGACTTGACGATGAAAATGTTGAAGCTGTTGCATATGAGTTATATAAGAAAATGGAAGATGCTGGCATTGAAGTTTTGTTTGACGACAGAAAGGTTTCAGCGGGCGTTAAACTTACTGACAGCGAACTTATGGGAATGCCAATAAGAGTGGTTATCAGTCCAAAAACAATGGCAAATGGAGTTGCAGAAGTTACAATGCGAGAAAATGGAGAAACAAACTTTATTCCACTTTCTGACCTTTTAAGTGAACTTAAAATTATGATTGCAGACGAAATTGAAGAGATTGAAAAATAAATAAAAGGAAACTTATGGATTTTTATAATGAATTATTAAATCGCGGTTACGAAAATATTTTGAAAAAAGGCATGGCTGTTTCTCCAAGGGATATTAGCCAAGCGGTTTTTGATGGCAGAGTTTTGCCTTCTGCGTTAAATAAAATTATTATTAAAGAAGATTTAATTGAAACAATAGCATTTATTAAAGAAACAATCGATGCACAACGAGATAGACGAACATTAGTTGAACTCCCTTTTGTTATGTTTGGATATGAAAATGAAAACGGAGAAGTTATAATTGAAAAGATTGAAATAGATTATGATAAATTTGAAAATGCTGTTGTTTCAAACAAAGAACAAGTGGCAAATTTTGAAGGCTATTTAACTGAAAAAATAAATGAATATGCAAAAAATTCCACTTATAAAAAGCCAGTTATTATTCATGGTCACACTCATCCAAATGCAGAAAAACGAAATATACCAACAGAGTGGACAAATGCTTTCAGTTTTGCTGATATGCAAGGTTATAAAGATTTTTCGAATTCAATAACAAATTTTAATAGAATGACAAATAAAGACATTCAAGTTGCTGGTATGGTAATAAACAGTGATGGCGATTTTAATGCTGTTTTTTGCGATGTGGCTCATAATAATATGTTCTATAAAATTGATAATATTGAATTAGAAAATTATGGAAAGTTACCAAGTTTCAAAGGAAAAACAATGTTTCCAGAATTTTCTGAAAGGAGTTTATAAAGAGTGTTTTCAAACACTCTTTTTTAAGTCCTATTTTGTTTTTTTAATGAATAAAATAGAATATGAGCAAAAATTTAACACGATGGGCGTTTAAAGTTTTTTTCTTATCAATATCTTTATCTATCATTTTTTCACTTTTTTCACAAAGTTTGTTGCCAAGTTTGTCGCCATTCTTTTCGATGTTCATCATTGTATTCTTCATTTTTATCAGTGTGATTTTTGACATGATTGCTGTGGCTTTCACAACAATAAGTAAAGAAAAACTTGAAAAGTTTAAAAACGAAAAAGGATATTTAATGGCTTGTAAACTTTGCGAACACGCAGACAAAGTTTCTTCTTTTGGCGGAGATGTTGTTGGAGATATCTGCGGTATTTTAAGTGGAGCGGGTGGCGTCAGTTTGGTTGTCAACATGAATATTCAAGAAGCAAATCTCAATTTACTTGTAACTTGTGTTGTAAGTTCTCTTATTGCAGGTATCACAATTTTTTGTAAAGCTATAATGAAAAGTTATGCCATTAAAAATTGTCATAAGATTGCTTTAAAAACAGGTGGCTATTTAGAAACAAGTATCATTCATAAATTTAAAGAAAAGTTAAAAAAGAATAAAATTAAAAATGAAGATGAAGATAAATTGTAAAAATTTTTTGAAATTTTATGTTAAATTGTTGACAAATAAAATTATGCTGTGCTATAATAACCGCGTATGAAAGCAGAAGTATCCTTCTCACCAGTCGAATTTTGTTTCTGATTTGGTCAAAAATTTAATAAATTTTGTTTTATTATTTTTTTGGTGGGTGCATTATGCTTCTACCAAAATTTTTTTAAAGGAGATTACGACAATTTTCAAGGAACAGTTAATCAATGAACAAATCACCGCAAAAGAAGTTCGCCTTATTGGTGCAACTGGTGAGCAACTTGGTGTTATGCCAATTGAAAAAGCAAGAGGAATTGCAGATAATGAAGGTCTTGACCTTGTTTTAATGTCAGGCAACTCTAATCCTGCAGTATGCAAAATTATGGATTATGGCAAATTTAAGTTCGACAGTATTAAAAAGGAAAAAGAACTTCGTAAAAATCAAAAAATAATTGAACTTAAAGAAATTCAATTATCAATGAGAATTGACCAATATCACATCAACTTTAAACTTAAAAATGCACAAAAAATTTTGCAAGAAGGCGACAAAGTTAAGGTTACTCTCAGAATGAAAGGAAGAGAACAAGCCTATGCAAAAAACGCAGTTGAAGTTGTTGAAAGTTTTGTTAATCAACTTGCTGAATATGGTTCAATCGACAAAAAGCCAGAAATTATGGGGCGTAATGTCGTTGTTGTAATTTATCCAAAAAAGACTAAATAAAAGGAGAAAAGGTTATGCCTAAGCAAAAAACACACAGTGGCGTTAAAAAACGTTTTTCACTCACAGCAACAGGAAAAGTTAAGTTTGCAAGACCAAATAAAGGTCACTTTTTAACAAACAAATCTAAAAGTGACCTTTATTTGGTCT
>CALWFX010000047.1 GCA_944377765.1 uncultured Clostridia bacterium | reverse complement strand
TTGCAAAAACAGTTGAAAAAAGTTGGAGAATTGTGTATAATGGCAATGTTCACAAATTATGGAGAGATGGCTGAGCGGTCGAAAGCGGCGGTCTTGAAAACCGTTGATGTGAAAGCATCCTGGGGTTCGAATCCCTATCTCTCCGCCAGATGAAACAACCCGAAATCTTAAAGGCTTCGGGGTGTTTTTTATTGCTTGAAAAGATAAATTTGATATTATTTTGTTTTTTTATGGACTAGGTGTATAATATATCTATGAAAAAATACAAGATTATTACTTTGTGCGGAAGTATAAAATTTAGAGATGATTTTTTAAGAGAAGAGCAGAGGCTTGCATTAGATGGGAACATTGTTTTGTCTGTTACTTTTTTTGACAATGATATTCATATTGATGAGCAAACAAAAGAAAATGCTTGATGATTTGTGGGTTAACACAGATAAAGTAATTGCTCGATGGAATGGCGAAAGAATTACCCCACAGACAATGAGGCAATGGCTACACAATTTACTAAATAAAAATGGTATTAGAATTGTGTCGCCGCACTCACTTAGACACACAAACATCACAATTCAATTGAGAAACAAAATTTCACCAAAAGCAGTAGCAAGATTTGCAGGACATTCTGACGCTTCTGTTACCCTTAATGTTTACAGCCATTTTCTTGAAGAAGACGAAGATGAGTATGTCAATTTATTTGACAACTTATAAGATGATATTGACAAACAAATTTTTCCGTGTTATAGTTTACTTAATAAATCATGGAGAAAGTTAATGAAGAAAAACTTATTTTACAATATTATTCAAGAATGGAATGGACTTTCATTAAAGGAAAAGTTGGCAAATTTACAAAAATTTGAAGAACTAAATGCAGATTTTGAAGGACGAAAAGCGAGAGAAATCGTTTTAAAACAGATTCAAAGGTTAGACGCTGATGCCGAATATCGTTTTAATGAACCAAATCTTATTATTATAAACAATAATAGTGTCAACAAAAATCCTTTTAAAATGTTAGAAAATGTTTTTCATGAAGGTTTTCATGCATTATGTGATGATTATTTTAATAATAAAACTGATTTAAAAACCTTCTCTCAAGTTGACAAAGAGCGATTAATTGATGAAAGAAGAAAGATCGACTTAATTTATAATAGAGCTTACAATGAGAGAGTACTTACTTTATTTTCACTTGCGTATTATGAAGAAAAATTAGTGAGAAAAGAGACTTGTTTGTATTTTATTTACAACCTGTTGCAATGTTATGAAAACATGGCGGATTGTCAAAAACTTATCGAAATCTATCACGAAAATATAGGTTCATATTATTCCTACGAAACATTTAAAAATCACATCGATATGCAATATGAGACACCTTCTTATGAGGAAATACGCAAGCTAGTTGATGCAATAGATATTAAAATTTATTCTGATAGGTTAAGAGAAGTTAACACTGATAAAAATGTTGTGCAATATCCACAATCGAGTACTGTGTTGAGAAATTTTGAGAGAGGATTAGAGGAGTTGAGTAAATTTCAAAACAATATAATTGGTAATCAAGAGTACGTTTCAAGGCAATGCCAAAATTTGGATGAAAGTAAATTGCTGTTGAGATAACTGTTTTTTAATTTAATACAGGGGCAATCAAAGAGAGTCCCTGTATTTTTTTTGCTAGTTTTTGAAAAGACAAACATTTCCACTTCTTTGAAATATAATGAATAGTGGGAGGATATATTGGCTCAGAAATTCAAGGGGAGCAACTTGCGTTGCACCTTATTCTTTGCGTGCAAGAGAATTGCCAAGAGTTTCTATGCCGATTGCGTGGAGCGAACTTGATAAAATTGCACCTGATGGTGTCGATATTGCCATGGCGAAAAAAAGACTTTCAAAAAAAGACCCTTGGGCTGACTTTTTCGAAGTAAAACAGGTTTTGAAATAAGAAAATCTTGCAATAATTTGACGAGTAACAAAATTTTGTGCTATACTGCCTAAAAATAGGGGGATAAAATGTATAGCCTTGAACATATTTTGTATATTGTCATTTCACTTGTTGTGATTGGACTTGTTTTATTTGCAGGGCATTTTATAAAAAATAAGATGTGGAAAAATATATTTTTGCTTTTTTGGGCTTTTGCATGCTTTTTCTTTCATATTTCAACCATGTATACAACATTTTTCACAAACGGAACTGGAATAGGAAATGCCTATGACAATCAACTTTTCCCAATTTATTTTTGCAACTATATGATGTATCTTCTGCTTATTGCAAGTTTGTGGACAAATAAAGAGTCCAAATTTTTTAAGATTTTTGCGACCTTTGTTGCATATGGTGGAACATTTGGTGCGCTTATAACTCTTTTCATCACCCCTCCACAAATTGGGGTTTGGGCAGAGTTTCAAGCAGCACTTTCACATTCTTGCCTTTTGACAGGATCTTTGTGGCTTTTTGTGGGTGGCTATGTGAAAATAAGTGTTTACAATCTTGTGCCTTACACAATGGGACTTCTCAGTTGTGGCGTGGTTGGCGGAGTTGTTGAACTCATCTTTTTCCTAGGCGGCAAACCAAGTCCAAACGCTATGTATCTTGTTCATGGCCCAGCAGAAATGCCTGAAATGCAATGGTGGATGATTGCACTTCTTATGCTTGTGATCATATTTGCCTTTACCACCTTGTGGGAGCGATTTACTCGCAAAAAAGAGGACAGGTGGTATAAAACGGCAAAAGATCTTGAATGGTATTTCCCTCCAAAGAAGAGCAAAAAAGTTGCGGAAGGGGGAGAAAAATTAGACTGATTTTTGAAAAATCAGTTTTTTTGATATTGAAAAAAAACTAGCAAAGACTAGGTTGTTTTGGAGGAAAGGACGGTATGATGTGGAACCCATGGCACGGCTGTCACAAAGTCAGTGAAGGGTGCAAAAATTGTTATATGTTTTATTTTGACCAAGAAAGAGGGGTGGATTCCAATCACGTTTTC
>CALWFX010000046.1 GCA_944377765.1 uncultured Clostridia bacterium | reverse complement strand
ACAATAAAATAACAAAACTTTAAAAATATATTTCAAATTGTAAAGACAATGAAATTTCAATGTATGTGGATGCCATTGTTTAAATTGATAATTAAAATAACTTATTTTTAAGTTCTTTTTTATTGCTATTTATGCGATTTTTAAAATTGGGTATTGACTTTGCCTTTTAGATAGAGTAAAATAATGAATATTAAAAGGAAGGGGAAAATGCTTACAACAAAAAATGATTTAATGAAAAAATTAAGTGAAAAAATGTTAATTATCACAGAAAAAGAAAAATTTGATGATGAGATTGAAAACAAGAAAATGTTTCCAAGATATCCATTTTGTTGCTATAAATATAATAAGAATGCAAATTTTTTGGAAATACCTTACATCGACACAACTTTAAAACATAGAATGGAAAAGGTTTCATTTAGTCCTTTGGTAGAAACAGTTAAAACTTATGAAAACAATAGTCGCAAAAAGATGATGGCAGTTGAAAACAGACAAATTAAAAGAGTTGCACTCTATATTCCAATGAAAAGATCGCCAGAAAATGAATATGTAATTAATTTCAATAGAGATTACAAGGCTTTAATTGATGCCTTATTCTTTGGACTTACTTATCCAGTATTGGAAGAAATACTCATAAATTATCAAACAATTCATCCTGAAGCAGAGTCTGTAAACGATTTACCAGAAGGAATGATTAGTGATGCTTACACAAGAGTGGAGAAAATTATTAATAAATTTGATGCTTTTGAAATTGTTCAAGGTAAAGACATTCAACCTTTTGGTGGATTAAAAGGTTTTGGTCTTCCAGAAGATGAAACTTATGAAATGAGAACAGCATATCTTTACAGTATGAATGAAAAAGCGGAAAACTATGAAGAGATGAAAGAACTTTTAGATACAAAAATTCGTGCAAAAATGAAGGAAGAAAAGTTAAAAGCATCAAGGACAAAAGAATAAAAGGTTTTCTTTGAAAATTTTAATAAAACACTTGACTTAGATTTATTATTGTGTTAATATAAGACTGACACTTTTCGAGGTGTTAGTTTTTTTGTTAGGAGATGAAATTATGGCAGCACCAAAACGCAAAATCATCACATTAGAATGCACAGAATGCAAAAACAGAAATTATTCTTCTGAAAAGAACACTTCTAATGATGCTGAAAGAATTGAAATTAACAAGTTTTGTCCACATTGCAATAAAAGAACAAAACATAAAGAAACAAAGTAATTTTTTTGTTTGAATGGAGGGACTATGTCTAAAAAGCAGAAAAAAAATCCTGAGCAACAAGTGAATGCTGTGGAAGAAGAAACAGTTAAACAAGTTGAAAGCGGGGTTGTTAAGGCTGAAGATAAAAATAAAAAGCAAGATGTAAAACAAGATAAAAATGCTAAAAAAGACAAAAAGAAAAAAGAAAAGAAAAACAAAAAAGGTCTGATTAAGAAAACAAAGGAAACAGCAAGTGAACTTAAAAAAGTTACTTGGCCATCTTTTGGAGAAGTTGTTAAAAAGACCGGCATTGTTATTGCTTTTGTTGTTATCTTTGAGCTTTTGATTTTTGGCTTGGATACCCTTCTTGGCTTTTTAGTCAGCCTGTTGGTATAAGGTGGTGCATAATCACATACTAAGGCGGGCAACTTAAGAAGGCTCGCCAAACTTAACTTATTTTAAGGAGATTATATGGAACACTCTAAGGAACCAAAATGGTATGTTCTTCACACATTTTCTGGCTATGAAAATGTTGCTAAAGAAAATTTGGAAAATGTTGTTAAAAAATTTAACCTTGAAAACAGAATTTTTGAAATTGTTATTCCAGAAGAAGATGTCATTGAAGAGAAAAATGGCAAGAAAAAACTTGTTACAAGAAAAAGTATGCCTTGCTATATACTCATTAAAATGATTTATGGCGATGACCTTTGGCATAACATTGTTAACACTCGTGGAGTTACTGGCTTTGTTGGACCAAAAGGACGCCCACTTGAACTTACTGATGAAGAAGTTTTGAAAATGAGACTGGAAAAAATCAAGGTGGAAACTGACATAAGTGTTGGCGACCAAGTTGAAATTATTGAAGGACCACTTGACAAAATGGTTGGAAAGGTTGTTTCTGTTAATCCTGATAACAATCAACTTACTGTTGCAGTTGAAATGTTTGGAAGAGAAAATAATGTTGAACTTACTTTTGAACAAGTTCACAAAATTAATAACTGATATTTGCTAACAAAAGTTAGTTTAAATATTGTCCGCTAAGACATTAAACTGGCTGTGTTTGTTATATCTTTCGTAGCAAATTCAAAACAATTTTCAATTTTGAGATAAGAAGGGCTAAGCCCGACGAACAAAATTGAAAATGACTTTAATGGAAGAGAATTGGGAAGAGAAACCGATGAAATAGCGGTTAGAAAACAAAGTTTTCGTGCCCGTGTATATGTAATCGGTGTCTTTCCCAGAAAAATTTTGTGGGAGAACTCTTGCCTAGTTCGTTACCACATAAGGAGGGAGAAAATGGCAGCAAAAAAAATTAAAGCAATTGTTAAATTGCAACTTGAAGCTGGTAAAGCAACTCCGGGACCACCAGTTGGTTCATCTCTTGGACCTCATGGTATCAACATTGGAGCATTTACCAAAGAATTTAACGAGAAGACCGCTTCTCAAGCTGGAATGATCATACCAGTTGTGATTACTATCTATGAAGATAGAAGTTTCCAATTCGTTATGAAAACTCCACCAGCAGCAGTTTTAATTAAAAAGGCTATTGGAGTTGAAACTGGCTCTGGAAAACCAAAAAAACAAAAAGTCGGAAAAATAACAAAAGAGCAGATTAGAAAAATCGCTGAAACAAAAATGCCTGACCTTAATGCAGCATCTCTTGAAAGTGCAATGAGCATGGTTGCAGGAACTGCAAGAAGCATGGGCGTTGAAGTCGTAGATTAAGGAGAGAAATAATGAATAAGGGTAAAAGATATATGAAAAGCCTTGAAAGTTATGATAAAAC
The DNA here is from genome assembly GCA_944377765.1 of uncultured Clostridia bacterium. GTDB lineage: Bacteria > Bacillota > Clostridia > Christensenellales > UBA1242 > Caccovivens. The sequence continues at coordinate 2,337 of CALWFX010000046.1, read as the reverse complement.
CAAATCATACGATATAGGCGAAGCAATTGACAATGTTATTAAAACAGCAAATGCTAAATTTGACGAATCAATCGAAGTTCACGTAAGACTTGGTGTTGATGGAAGACAGGCAGACCAACAAGTTCGTGGTGTTGTTGTTCTTCCAAATGGAACAGGTAAGAGTGTTAAAGTTCTTGTTATCGCTCGCGGTGATAAGGCTAACGAGGCAACTGCCGCTGGTGCTGACTATGTTGGTGCAGAAGAAATGGTTACAAAAATCAGCGGTGGCTGGTTAGATTTTGATGTGTGCATAACAACTCCAGATATGATGGGTGTTGTTGGTCGTATTGCAAGAGTTCTTGGACCAAAAGGCTTGATGCCAAATCCAAAGAGTGGAACAGTAACAACTGATGTAACAAAGGCTGTTAAAGATGTTAAGGCTGGTAAAGTTGAATATAGACTTGACAAAACAAACAATGTTCATGTAATCATTGGTAAAAAGAGTTTTGGTAAGGAAAAACTTCTTGAAAACTTTAATACCATTATGGAAGCAATTGTTAAAGCAAAACCAGCAGCAGCAAAAGGTCAATACATTAAAAATGTATCTCTTGCTTCAACAATGGGGCCTGGCGTGAAAGTGTCTTATAACATTTAAAAGATATAAGCAGGGAAACGCTTTTTCCTGCTTTTTGTCTTTATTTAAAAAGTAATTTGATTGTTACATAGTAAAAATTAATTTTTAAATTTACTTTTTCGACATTAAAAGTGCATTTATGCACGCATAGTAAAGTGCTTTAATCACAAAATAATTTTGAAATTTCTATGTAACTTTTTCATTTTATTTGACTTAGATAGAGATTTATATTAAAATAGTTTTGTTTATATATAAGACAAAGCAATATTAAAAAATTTGTTTTGCCTTAGGGCTAAATTAGGAGAATTCTATATGAAAATAAGCAAATCAAAAACTTTATTCAAATCTTTTGCATTGGTACTTGCTTTGGCATTTACTGTTCTTTTCTTGCCTGTTAACGAATTTACAACTTGGGCAGAAATTGCAAAGGAATACACTGATTACTCATATTTGAGAGTTGGAAAAGAAGGCGAATCTGTTAAAAACACTGTTTACACTGGCGACACATACACAATCGCCAATGCTTATATTGGTGGAAATGAGAACTTTAAGATTGGAGATGAAGACACAATTGACCAATATTTAGATGCTGGAACAAATTCTGTTCAATTGAAAGCATCCACAATCACAGTAACTTATGGTTCTGCAACAAGCACAAGTGAAAACGACAAAGAAGTTGTTAATGTAACTGATGGCGAAAATGGAAGCAAAGTTTTCGTTGCAAGCAAACAAGGTATTTACACAGTTACCTATTCTTATACCTATGAAGTTGGCGGAAAACAATATACTAACTACTATGATATGACTGTTGAAAGTTCAGTTACAGATGCTTCTCTTGAACTTGACAACAACAGCAAAAACTTCTTGCCAAGCATCATTGATCTTTCATTGATGCAAAAAGGAAGTGATGACACATATCAAGATATCACTCTTCCAGTTCCAACTGTTTATGATGAAGACGGAGACGAAGTTGAAAATCCAACTGTTGTTATTGACAGCAGTGCAATTCAAAAAGAAGGCGATTATATTTTAGTTAAAGTTACAGGCGGAGCAAAAGACCTTAAAGAACATAACTACTTATCTTTAAGTGAAGGCAATGTTGTTATTGATGGTGCAGTATTTACAGATACAGAAAATGGTTTTGCTGGCGATATGTCAACTTACACTGTAAAATATTCATACTATCATAATGGACAATTTGTTCTTTCAACAACAAAGTCAACAACAGTTTATGACAGTTATTATGAAAAATATAGCAAAGATAATTTAACTATTGAAACATCTTCAGACCTTACAACAACTGCTCAACCGGGAATTGAACAAACTCTTCCAGGAGTTAGCGTTACAACAAACAAGAATGTTACACCAAGCGAAGAAGCAGTTGATGTTTACTACACAGTTAAAGTTTTATACAGAGCAAGCGGAAGTGTTGGCTATCAAGAACTTGACAAGGCTCGCTATAACGAAGGCAAAGACGAAGATGAAAAAGTTATTGCAGACGATGGCACACTTGTTGACCCAACAAAATTCACTCCACTTGACGAAGGCTTCTACACATTTATTTACACTGCAACTGATTTTTATGGCAATGTTGTTTCAACTGGCGAAGGTGAATATGAATGGAGAAATATTAAAGACACAACAGAACCAACAGCAGTTGTTTATGATGCTTCTGTGAAAGATGCAGAAGGTAATCCAACTTACGAAGATGCGTCTCACAAACT
>CALWFX010000045.1 GCA_944377765.1 uncultured Clostridia bacterium | reverse complement strand
AAAGAAAATTAAAAAAACTGTTTAAAAACTTTTTATTTGACAAACATTTTTTAAGGAGGATGTTATGAATAAACAAGAAGTTATGACAGTGCTTGCCAAAAGAACAAACCTATCTAAAAGAAATTGTGAAAAAGTGTTTGACGAATTTAAAAATTTAATTTTAGAAGCGTGCAAAAAAGGAGAAGAAATTTGTTTAAGAAATTTTGGTTCTTTCAAAATGCAAGAAACAAAAGAAAGACGCTTTATGAACCCACAGACAAAAAGGTATTATGTTTGCAAGCCTAAAAAAGTTATTCAATTTAAGGGCTACAAAAACTTTAAATATGCCTTTCAAGATTAAAGCATGGCAACATGCTTTTTTGTTTTTGATACATATTCTTAAATTCCTTTAAATTTTCTCTTGAAATATTGTAATTTATGTGGTAAAATATAGATATGAAAATAAGAAATGTAGATTTTGGAGAAAACCCTTTATTTTTAGCACCTATGGCAGGGGTAAGTGATGTTGGATTTAGAGAACAAGCAGTGAAGTTCGGCGCTGATGTAACAGTAACCGAAATGCTTTCTTCTCGTGCAATGGCTCACAACCCAAGAAAGACCACTTTGATGACAATAACAAGCCCGCTTGAAAAGTTATGTGTGGCTCAAATTTTTGGGCATGAAAGTGAGTTCATGGTTAAGGCTCTTGAAAGTGAAGTTTTGGCGAAGTTTCCTGCCTATGACATCAACATGGGTTGTCCTGCACCAAAGATTTTGAAAAATGGCGATGGTGCTGCACTTATGGACAGCATTCATCTTGCAAGCCATATCATTGAAAGTTGCAGAGATGTAACAGACAAGCCATTGTCAGTTAAATTTAGAAAGGGTTATAGTGAAGAAAATTACTTAGATTTTGCAAAGATGTGTGAAGACAGTGGGGCTGACTTCATAACTTTTCACGCACGCACTGTGGAAGAAGGATATAGCGGGCACGCAGACTATGATGCCATTGCAAATGTTAAGGCAAAGGTTAAAATTCCAGTTATTGGTAATGGTGATGTGACAGACATTGACAGTTACCACAAAATGCTTGAAACTGGGGTTGACGGAGTTATGGTTGGCCGTGGTGCACTTGGCAAACCTTGGATTTTTGAAGAACTTAAAAAAGGTTTTGCTTTTGTTGACAAATATGAAGTTGTTAAAGAGCATATTGAAACTTTAAGAAAGTTTTACAGCGAAGAATGGCTTAAACTTTACATAAGGAAACATCTTCTTTGGTATGCAAAAGATATTCCACTTGCAAGCACAATAAGATTTAGTCTTGCCACTTGTCAAAATATAGACGAGTGTTTAGAAATTTTGAAAAAATGTTTTTCTAAAAATAGTTAAAAATGTTTTGATATTTCCCGCAAAAAGTTGTATTATTTATTTGCGGGGGATGTTTTTTTATGAAGAGAACAATTAGAGATTTAAAAAACATTAAAGGTAAGAAAATTTTACTTCGATGTGATTTTAATGTTCCACTCGACAAATATGGTGACATTTTGGATGCCACAAGAATTTATAATTCTCTTCCAACAATAAAATATCTTAATGACCAAGGTTGCAAACTTATTGTTTGTTCTCATCTTGGAAGACCAAAGGGTTATGACAAATTTCTTTCTTTATTCCCTGTTGCAGTTTATTTAATGAAATGTTTTCCAAACAAGGTTAAATTTTGCCCAAAAGTGATTGGAAAAGAAGTTACGGAAGCGGTTAAAAATATGCAAGATGGAGATATTTTGCTTTTAGAAAATTTGCGTTTTGACCCAAGAGAAGAAAAAAATGACCCAAGTTTTGTTAAGGAACTTGCTGAACTTGCAGACATCTATGTTGACGACGCTTTTGGAGTTGCTCACAGAAAGCACGCTTCAAATTATGGAGTTGCTTTGAAACTTCCAAATGCGGTTGGCTTTTTGATTGAAAAAGAATTAAATGTTTTTTCCAAGGCTTTTGAAAAGCCTGCTCGTCCTTTTGTTGCAATTTTTGGTGGTGCAAAAGTCAAAGATAAACTTTTGCTCATAAATAATGTTATAGGAAAGGCGGACACAATTTTAATTGGTGGTGGAATGGCATACACTTTCCTTTTGTCTGAAGGTTACAATGTTGGGAAAAGTATTGTTGACCTTGAACTTGTGGATGAAGCAAAGGAAATTTTAAAATCGGCAAAAGAGCATAACACAAAAGTTGTTTTGCCTGTTGACCATGTGGCACTTTTGGGAAACAAGGTTGTTAAAACAAATGTTTTAGAGCAAGATATGATAGGGCTTGATGTTGGCAAAAAAACCATTAAACTTTTTGCAAATGAAATTAAAAATGCTGGGCAAATTGTTTGGAATGGTCCTGTTGGAAAGTATGAAGATGCACGATTTAAAAAAGGCACATTAAAAGTGGCAAAAGCAATTGCAAAAAGTTCTGCTTATTCCATTGTTGGTGGCGGAGACAGTGTTGGTGCAATAAATTCTCTTGGGTTTGGAAACAAAATAGGACACTTGTCCACTGGCGGTGGCGCAAGCATGAAACTTATGGAAGGTAAAACTTTGCCGGCAGTTGAAGTTATTGATAC
>CALWFX010000044.1 GCA_944377765.1 uncultured Clostridia bacterium | reverse complement strand
TAGTCAAAAAAAGTAAAAAATATCATGGCAAAAATGCCAAGTGTAACGCCTAAAAGTTGTTTAAATAAGAAAAAATATTCATTTCCATATTTAACTTCTGCTGAATAATAACTTGCACTATACACCATTAAACAGCCAAAAGCAACTAAAAATAAAACAAGACAAAAAATAAAAAATATTGTAAAATCATATTTTTTTACATTTTTTGTGTTTATTTTTGGAAAAAAATTGATTTTTCTTATCATTTTTTTATTTTTTACCACTTATCAACTCCAAAATAATTTCTTTAAATTTTTCTCCACGCTCTATATATGAAGAAAACTCATCATAACTTGAACACGCAGGCGAAAGCAAAACAATATCCCCTTTTTCAGCCGAGTTATATGCAAATCTAACCGCCTCTTCAAATTTTGCAAAATTAAAAACTTGTTCTTCATATTTTTGAGCAATCTCATAAATTCTCTTTCCGTCATCACCAAAGGTTACCACATTTTTAAACTTCCTTTCAAAAAGTTCATCATATGAGCAAACTTTCCCATGTCCACCTAAAAGCAAAATTAACTTAAAATTATCGTATGCAGAGATTGCATTTAAAGTGGATGAAACATTGGTGGCTTTGCTATCATCAACAAAAGTTATTCCATTAAAAACACCAATTTCTTCAAGTCGGTGTCCAGCAAGCTGAAAAGATGAAAGAGCCTTTTCATAACCTTTTTTTGAAATTTTAAAACAACTTGTAACTGCAATCGCACACAATAAATTTTCTAAATTTTTTTCACCTTTCAAATTAAAATAATTTAAGTTAAATAATTCTTTTTTATTACAATAAATTGAATTTTGTTTAATAAAAACACCTTTTTTTAAAACTTTTTTAGAAAAAAATATATTTTTCTTATTTAAAACTAATTTTTTTGAAATATCATCGTCTAAATTTAAAACTGAAATTTTAGAAAATGATAAAAGTTTTTCTTTACAATTTATATATTCCTGCATTGTGCCATGTCTTTCCAAATGGTCTTCTTTTATATTGGTTATTGCACCAATTTCGCACTTAAACATAGAAGAGCCTTCAAGTTGAAAACTACTCACTTCACACACAACCACACTTTCTTTTGTTGTCTTTTTACATATTGAAGTAATTGGTACACCAATGTTGCCACAAAGAAAAGTTTTGTAGCCATTTTCCTTTAAAATTTTGTTGATTAACATACACGTTGTTGTCTTTCCATTTGTTCCAGTAATGGCAATTATCTTTCCCTTGCAAAACATATAACCCAAATCTAATTCGGAAAAAATTTTTGTTTTACTTTGCTTTAACATTTCAATATATGGATTATTTTTAATTTTAACCCCGGGACTTATTATGCAATAATCAAATTTTTCTTTTTCAACGTGATTTACAAAACCAACTTGTCCAATATATTTAATGTCGTCATCATAGAAAAACACATGTGCACCAAGTGATGTTAAAAATTTTATCGCACTACGCCCACTATCACCCATTCCATAAACTAAACACTTCTTATTTTTAAATTTCATTTTACCGCCTTTCAGCGGTCAATCTATAGTAAATATATAAGTAAAGTTATTATTGACATAACCGCTGTTATACTTATATATACTATGACAATTCGATTTTCATGCACACCTTTTTGTTCAAAGTGATGATGTAGTGGTGCCATTAAAAATATTCTTTTTCCTTTGGTCTTTTTAAAGTATGCCACTTGCAAAATATCTGAAACAGCAGATAATACAAACATTATACCCATGATTGGCAAAATAAGTTCAAGCCCAGTTAACACTGCAACCACACCAATAAATCCACCAAGTGCAAGCGACCCAGTATCTCCCATGAATATTTTTGCTGGAAAGCAATTAAAAAGTAAAAAACCCAAAAGCCCACCGCATAAAGAGAAACTCATAATTGCCAAATTGTTAAATTCCACTGTATTAAACAAAGTTAAAATTATTCCAAAAAACAACAAATAAACAAAACTAACTCCACCTGCAAGACCATCCAATCCATCTGTCAAATTAACACTATTTGTTGTAGCAATCAAAACTAATATAACAAGTGGAATAATAAATATTCCTATGTCAAATTGAAGACCAAAAAAATTTAAACTTGTCCCGCCTGAAAAATATAGATATTGTGCAACAATCAAAGCAAGCCCAAATTGCCCAATAATTTTTTGATATGGTCTTAAACCTTCATTATGATGAAATTTAACCTTAATAAAATCGTCCAAAAAGCCAAGGAGTGCATAAGATAAAGTTAAAAGCATTAAAAAAATTGATGTAAATCGTGCTTCTGGCAACAAAAAACACACACCAACAAGCATACTAACAAGAAAAATTATACCGCCCATTGTTGGAGTTCCCTGTTTTCCCATATGCTTGTCCACATAGTGCAAAATGGTTTGAGATGCCTTCAACCTTTTGCACATTCCAATCACTATTGGAGAAAATAGACAAGCGAACAAAAAGGAAATTAAGCCACATAACAAAAATTTAATCGCCATAATTCTCCTTAAACTTAACCATGTTTTTCTTAGTTTCATTATTCACAAGATTATACACAACATCAAAATCGTTATAATCTATTTTTTTATCTCCAATAATTTGATATTTTTCCCCACCTTTGCCGGCTATCACAACAATATCCCCTTCTTTGCTTAATCCAATCATTTTTTCAATTGCAAGTTTTCTGTCAAGTTCAACAAAATGACTTTTTTTCATGCCTTTTTCAATATCACTTACAATTTTTGCAGGTTCTTCAAATCTTGGATTGTCATTTGTAAGGCAAACTGTATCAGCATATTTTTCTGCAATTTTTCCCATTTTATGCCTTTTATCAACATCTCGATTGCCACCACACCCAAACACACAAAAAAGTTTTCCTTCACAAATATCTTTTGCAGTTTTCAAAACTTTTTCCAACCCATCTGGTGTGTGTGCAAAATCTATAACAATGTTTTTTCCTTTATACTTAACAACATTAAACCTTCCTTCAACTGGAGAAATATATTCAAGCGCATTTTTTGCATCTTCTAAACTTATTCCCAACAGTGAACAAGCAGACAAAGCCCCAAGCACATTTTGAATATTATATTCTCCCACCAAGTTTGTTTTAATGTCACACACATCATCTAAAACATTGCAACAAAATTTGCTTCCAGATATACCTTCTTGCATATTGACTGCAAAAACATCAGCGGGATTGTTTAGCCCATAGGAAATTGTTGGGATTTGAATTTTTTCAAGCAATTTTATTCCATAATCATCATCGGCACACACAACTGCACTTTTTGAATATTTAGGAGAAAACAATGAAATTTTACATTCAGCATAATTATCCATAGTTCCAAAATAGTCCAAATGATCTTGCGTTATATTAGTTAAAACTGCAACATCAAAATTGATACCATAAATTCTTTTTTGTTCAATTGCATGAGCAGAAACTTCCATGACCACATATTGCACGCCACTTTTTACCATTTTAGCAAACTCTTTTTGCAAAATATCCACATCAGGCGTTGTCATGGAATAATCTTCATTATTACCATCAAAATCAACCCCCATTGTCCCAATGGTTGCAACTTTATTACCACTATGACGCAAAATTTCACTGATTATATGAGTGGTTGTTGTTTTACCATTAGTCCCAGTTATTCCAATAACTTTCATCATTTTTGAAGGATTGCCATAAAAATTGCAACAACATTCACCAAAAGTTTCTCTGACATCGTCAGCCAAACATAAATTTTCAATTGGCAACTTAACTTGGCTAACAACAAAAGATGCACCATTTTTTAATGCGTTTTTAGAATTTAAAAGTCCATTTTCATAATTTTTGCTTAAATTAAAATAAACATCTCCACTTTTCACTTCTCTATCATTTTGGCACACACCTAAAATCTCTTTATCTAAAAAATCCCTGTTTAAAATTTTGTTATTTTCACATATCTCACCAAATTTCATTTCCTCACTCCTTTCTATATTTTAATATGCAAAAATCATAATTTTGTTATCTAGACAAAAAAAGTTAAAATAAGACAAAATAATTTTACTTTTAAATCTTATTTATGATATTCTATTATAGACCTTAAAAGGAAGAGAAATGAAAAGACAAGATTTTATCAATAACCCAAACTTACTCTTAAAAGAAAAAGCTTCAATTGAGCAATTGAATGAACTTGCAGTTAACAACCTTGAACAATTTATCACAAATGAAGAAGAAAAATATCATAACCAAGTCAATGAGCTTGTCACTGACTTTTTATCTATTGGAAACAAAAAAATTATATTGCTTTGTGGACCAACTTCTGCTGGCAAAACAACTACTTCAAAAATTATTAATAAAAAACTTGCTGAATATGGCTATAACTCCTTGACAATTTCACTTGACAATTTTCTTGTTCCACTGTCAGAAAGAGAAGTTTTAAGTGATGGATCTTTAGATTATGACAGTTTTGCAACCATAAACACCAAACAACTTAATAGGTTTTTGAAAACTCTTTTGCAAGAAAAAGAAGCAGAAATGCCAATTTATAACTTTATTAAAAATAGACCAGAAGAACATGGGCAAATGCTTCATATAAAGGATAAAACAGTTATTATTCTTGAAGGTCTTCATGCTTTAAATCCAGAGCTTTTAAATTATGATGATAATCAAAATTTTGCATATAAAATATATATAGCGCCTAATGTGGATTTTTATCTTGACAATAAAATAATTTTGGAAGCAAAAAAATTAAGATTAATGAGACGCTGCATTCGTGATTACTACAATCGTGGTGCAAGCATTGAGCAAACATTAAAAACATGGGAACACACATTGACAAGTGAAAATTTGTATATAAAACCATATAAACAAACTGTTGATTACATCATTAACTCCACCCATAAATATGAACTTATGCTATATGCAAAATATTTAAAACCACTTTTATATGCAACAGAAGACAATAAAGAAATTTACGAACTTATTAAACCACTTGACGCATGCGAACAAATAAACAAAATTTTAATCCCAGAAGATTCCATGCTTTGGGAATTTATAAATAAAAATTAACACATTGCAAAACAATGTGTTTTTTATTATTAATTTTTATAAAAAATTAATTAATTTTATTTTTTTATGATTTTTATTAATTTTTAATTTATTTTTAATTTTTTCGCATTTTTTTAATTTATTTTTGTTTATTTATTAAATTTATTTTATCAAAAAGGTCCAATGCTTCACTGTCATAACTTGAAACAAATTGTTCCTTTGTAAATCTTTCCACTCCTTCTTCAATAAGACAATTTATTAAATCTTTAAAAGATAAATCTTTAAATAAGTAAAACGCAAGAGAACCAGGAATTGAATTAACTTCATTAATATATAATTTCTTTTCAGAATTATCAAAAATAAAATCAACCCTTATAACCCCATAGCAACCAAAAGCCTTATACACTTTCAAAGTTAAATTTTTTATTTTAACACTTAAATTTTTGTCTATTTTTTCTTTATTATCCGACTTTTCAGAAAGATATTTATCTCCAAAAGAATATATTTCATCATCATCTTTTTTAACCATTTGAATATCTGAAACTTTCAACTCATCATTCATGTGCACACATGCACAATTGTATTCTGTTATCCCCTGCAAATATTTTTCAGCCAAAATTCTATTATCAAATTTAAAACAGTAATCAACACCTTTTTCCAATTCATCTAAATTGTAACAAACTTTAATTCCAATTGAACTTCCAAGATTTGCAGGCTTCAAAATGATTGGAAACTTTAATTTTAAACTAATGTCTTTTAGGACTTTTTTCTTATCTTTTATATAATCATCAAGAATAATACTTTCAGATGCAATCGTAGGCAGTTTTCTTGAAATTAAAATATCTTTCATGAAAATTTTATCCATCAAAACAGCACTTGACTTGACATCACAACTAGAATATGGAATATGAGAATTACAAAGCATACCTTGTAAAGCCCCATCTTCTCCATGTTTTCCATGGCAACAAAGAAGAGCAAAATCTACATTTATAAATTTTGAATATTTACCATTTTTTCGTATCGCAACATAAGGCTTGCCAGAGATTAAAGTTACAAATTTAACTTTCCTGCCAATTTTCATGAAATCTTTATAAATCTTCACTTCCTGCATATTATCCGCAACAAGCCAAATCCCATTTTTGCCAATATAAATTGGTATAACATTATATATCCTATCAATATTTTTCATTGTCTGCAATGCAGTTATAATTGAAATATCATGCTCAACACTTTCGCCACCATATAAAACAATAACATTCTTTTTCATAAGATTTCCTTTTTTAAATATCTATGAAATTAAAATTAGTTTTGTTAAAATCTAAAAAAATTAATAAAAAATGATAAAAAAAATAAAAAATATATAAAAATCAATGATAAAATTGTATTTTTTCTATTTATAATTATCAGGCAAGTCATTTTCAAAAAGAACAACATCTTTTGCTTTTAGTATATTTTTCAATATCTCTTTTTGTTCTTTTCTTGAAAAAGCAAAGTATAAATTTTTCATATTAAAGCCAAAATCTCTAAGTCCATCAGTCAACGCCTTGTGATTAACCTTATTCATAACAATAACTATATCACAAGTTTTTGCAATTTCTTTCGCAATATCATAATTTAATTCATATTGTTTTTCGCCAAGTTCAACCATACCCGGAGTTACTAAAATTTTTCTTCCTTCAAGTCTATTCAAAAGTTCAAGTGCCTGTTTAAATCCTTCAAAATTGCTGTTATAAGAATCATCAATTACATATGCCAAACCTTTGATGAGTTCCATACGATGTGGAATTGCGCGTAGTGCAGAAATACCCTTTTTAATATCAATTAAATTTACTCCAAGAAGATAGGCAAGAGTTGATGCAGTAACAATATTATCAACATTCGCCTTTCCCAATAAATGTGTTGTTACATCAATTTTTTTATCATCAATGTTCAAAATAAAATTAGTGGAAAAATTTTGATACTTAATATTTGTAGCATAAGCAAACGTTCCAATTTCGCCAATCAAATATTTCTTTTTTTCACATTTTGCATACAACTTTTTATTAGAATCACTCTTAGCATTTATTATCATAAAATCTTTAACATTTTCACAAATTTCAAATTTAGCCTTCTCAACATTTTCTAATGTTTTAAAAGTTTCAATATGACAATTTCCAACAGGAGTTAAAACTCCATAATCTGCTCCAACAAGTTTACACAAAAATGCAATATCGCCAATATGCCTTGCCCCCATTTCCACAATAAAAAAATCATCTTTTTCACTCAAATTTTCCAATACAGATTTACAAACTCCCATTGGCGTATTGTAACTTTTTGGGGTTGCACAAACCTTAAACTTTTGAGATAAAATTTGAAATAATATATTTTTTGTGCTGGTTTTTCCAAAACTACCAGTTATTGCAATTTTTTTACAAGGCATATTTTTAAGTTTCATTTTCGCCTTTTTTACATATGAACACATGATAATTTTTTCAACTGGCAAAACAAAAAAATGACACATGATCATAAATAGTGGTAATAGAATTAAGCCAATAAAAATTACAATTAGATAAAGATAAAAATATGTTAAAAAACAAAAAATGATTGAAAATATAATAAAAATTAATAAAAATTCGTAAAAAATATATCTTTTCATACGATTTGTTATACAAAGTTTATTTTTATCCCCCTTAGCAAAGTTAAACTTGCAAATTCTTAACAAGAACTTTTTAGGCTTATAACCTTCAAGTTGATAAACTTTCAAAAATGGGATACTTAAAAATATGTAAACCAGTGCATAAACAAAACCTGTTAAAAATGCCATTTTCAACTCCCTATAACAAAAAATTTTTCAATTCTTTCAAAAATTTATATCTATTATCATTAAAACTGAAATGCCCACCATTTTCAATAAAGACTAACTTACTATTTTTTATCTTTTTGTTTAATCGTTTTGCCATATACTTAGGAGTGGTTTTATCTTTTTCTCCAAAAATAATTAAAGTTGGCGCTTCAATGTTTGGTAAAAAATCATCTAATGTTGTTTTGACAATATTGTTAAAAACCTTGCGCATATCATTGTCTAATGCTAGATAATCACAACTTCCATATTGACTAACATCCATATGGAACTTTTTTCTCATCTTAAACTTCCACACTTTCCAATAATATGATAACTTTCTTCTTGGTTTAACTCCCGCACTATCCACAAGCACCAACTTTTTAACCCTAGACCTACAAAACGCTGAAAATAAAATTGCCACCCTTCCGCCAAACGAATGCCCAATCAAGTTAACTTTATGAATTTTTAAATGTTCACATAACGACACAACCATTGTGGCATAAGAAAATATCGTCCAGTTTTTAACCTTCTTTTGACTTTTGCCAAAAGGAGGAAAATCTATAAATAATGATGAGCCTTGTATGTAATCTTTGCAAAAATATAATGACTCATAACTTGCGCCCCAGCCATGCAAGTAAACATTGCATACTTCACTTTTCTTGTCAACATAGCGATAAAATATTTTTGTGTTTTTATATGTATAAATCATATTCTCATTTTATGCCATCTTTTTCTTTAAGTTACCATATTTAATTTTAAATAATTAATTAAAAATTTATATTTTAATAAAAATAATAATTTTTTATTATTTTTTTTTAATATTTTTCAATTTTTTATGGTATTTTTTAATTTTTATTGAAAATAAAATTATTTTTATATAATATTTCTGGTAAATCACCTGCACCAATAAAAACAAGAACATAATCTTTTTTATATTTTGTAAATAAAGTTATCATAAGGTCTTTTAAATTTTTGCAATAGATTGAATTATTGATTTTTTCACTCAAAACCTTTGCATCAACTCCATCAAGTAAATTTTCTCTTGCTGGAAATGTTTTAAATAAAATTAAGTTATCAACATTTTCAAACACATTTACAAACTCCTTAAGTAATGCTTTTGTTCTTGAATATGTATGCGGTTGAAAGATATATACAACTTTTTTATTTTTGAATTTCTTTTGACAAGTCTGTAATGTGTTTTTTATTTCTGTTGGATGATGAGCATAGTCAAGGATAACTTCAGAAAAATATTTACATTCAACTTTTTCAAATCTCCGCTTTACACCTTTAAAACTTTCCATACCTTTTTTTATTACACAATCAGGTAAATTTAATAGTTTACAAACTCTGTAAGCATAAATACAATTTATAACATTCACTTCTTCGCATATGTTCATCTTTAACGACAAGCATTTTTTATAATTATAAAATATGTTAAAACACAACTTACCATTTTTATCATATCTAATATTTTTTGCACAAAATTTTCTATCTTCATCTACAACAATTTTACATTGTTTTTTAAACTTTTCAAATGATTTTTTCTCATTTTCAAAAGTTTTAAAATAGTCCATATGCTCCTTTTCTATATTTGTAACAACACCAATGTATGGATAAAGATATAAAAAATTATCACAATACTCGCACGCTTCTGTTACAAAATATTTACTATCACCAATAACAACATTGCTTTTTTCTTCGCACAACTCTCCGCCAAGATGTAAAGTCGGCTTTTCACCTGCATTTTTCAATATGTTATATATTAGTGCAGTTGTTGTTGTTTTTCCATGCGAGCCAGAAATTGCAATCACCTTTTCATAAGAATTTGCAATTTTTCCAAGAAGTTCACCGCGAGTAATAATTTTTTTGTGCATAATTTTAGCATTAATTAGATCTAAATTATCACTTTTGATTGCAGAAGAAACAATAACAATATCCGCCATACTCATTTCTTTAACATTTTCTTGGTAAAAAATTTTGATATTGTTTTTCTGCAATATTTTGCAATTTAAATTTAAATCACTGCCAGAAACATAATTCCCTTTGCTTTTCAACAAAACTGCAAGAGCACTCATTGAAACACCAGAAATTCCAATAAAATAATATTTCATATCCTTTTTTATGAATATAAAAAATTATTTGTCAATATATTAAAATTGTTTGAAAAAAATTTGTAATATGTTATAATTTATTTGACCACAAAAGGTTAATCTAAAAAAGGAAGGTATAAACAGTTGAAAATCACAGACATTAGAGTAAGACTTGTAAACAACAATGAAAAACTTAAAGCGGTTGCTTCAATCACAATCGACGACGAACTTGTTGTTCACGACATCAAAGTCATCAATGGCAAAGACGGATATTTCCTTTCAATGCCATCAAGAAAAACTAACGAAGGAGAATTTAAGGATATCGTTCATCCAATCAAAACCGAAGTTAGAGAAAACTTGAAGGAAATGATTCTTGCCGAATATGAAAAAGCACTTGCAAGTGAACAAAACTAAGTGTGAATATCAAAAAAAGTATGCCTTTGCATACTTTTTTATTTTTATTTAGTTATTTTACATCAATTTTGAACTGTCTGATGTTTGAACAACTTTCAAAATATTTTCTTCAACTCCTGTTTGAGCATTAAAGTAGAAATAATAAGTTATCCCCTCTTTCTCACCTTCGCATTCATAGCATAAAACTTCTCTATTATATTCAAGTGGTGCCAAAACCAAACGCTTGTTTTTTAAAGTAAATCCACTAGGCAATTTAATCGTTATATCGCCTGCCTTTTTCAAAGTTCTGCTTGCATCAAAATTGGTCCAATAAGTAATTGCATCATAGCCTATCACTGTGCCATATTCCATATCAACCTTAACTTTCACAAGTTCTGGATAAATTATAACTCCATCTTTTACTGTTGCAATATTAAAATATGCTTGATTGTTAAGCTCTTCACTCCAAACAACTTTTGCATTTTCAACACCATTATTTTTAGCAAATGCAAGTGCAATTTTCTCACCAGCCTTCATATCAATATTTTTAACATCAGATTCATTTTGTCCACTGACAGTTAAAATATGTCCACCTGTTTTTGTAACCTGAATATACAATTTTTGCATATCCGATGTAGTGATATAGTAATTGTATGTAGCAAACTGACCTTCTGTTTCACCATCATAAGTAATATTGGAAACATTTTTAAATACCTCATCAATTTCTTTTACAGCATCTTCTTTTGAAATAGTGTTGCCACTCAATCCCTTAATTTCTTTATTGACAACAGAATCAGAGAAAGGTCCATCATATATCATTGTAGGATAATCTACATCATTTGATTTAATTTGACTGAAATCAATTGAAAAACTACTAAGTTCTCCATTCATTTCATTGCTTGCTGTTAAAATGCTGTAACCATTACGCATATTCATAGACATTCTGTTTAAGTTTTGCTTCATGCTTATCAATGTTTCGTGCAATTTATTTAATGTTTCAAGTTCTTCACTAGACAAAGTTTGACCTTTACTCACTTTTTCTTCCAAAGTTGACATATAACCTGAAAGTTGATTAACAAATCTTACGCTTTCTGAAACATTTTCTCCATCCACTGGCAAATATGATATGTTATTTTGCATATTTTTTGAAGCATCTGCAATTTCCATCAAAAGTTTCTTTTGATAAGAAGGGCTTGTTGCATTCAAAAGTTTGCTCATTTCCATGTCTGCATTATTTACATTGTCCACAAGTTCATAATAGTTTTTTTGATAAACATTTTCAAGTTGTGTGCCATATGTGTTTGCTTGCGACTGCGTTATACCATAAGCAACACCAAGTCCAAGTGTTGTTGCCGCCAAAATGCTGACTGCAACTGTCAACCCCACAACTGCACTTTTATATCTTTTTATTTTTTCCTTTCTTACGCGCTCCCTTTTCATATCACGCTTTCTTTCTGCTCTTTCTCTTTGTCTTCTCTGCTGTCTATTTTCAAAATAATCTTGCCTAATATTTAAATTTCTTTCTTGTGAAGCATTTCCACTCATAACATTATTATTTTCCATTTCAGCCCCCTATATTGCAAACACATGGTTACCAATTGTAACAACTGTTTTTCTACTATAAATCCAAGAACTTGTTGCTGTTGCAGCATTATAATAATATAAACTTCCATATGTAGGGTCCCAACCATTCAAGGCATCTCTTGCGGCATTATATGCGGTTTGGTCTGGTTCAAGGTTAATTTGACCATCACTCACTGCAGTAAACGCATATGGCTGATAAATAACTCCTGCAATAGTATTAGGAAATTTTTCACTTTCCACACGATTTAAAATAACCGCTGCAACTGCCACTTGCCCAACATAACTTTCCCCGCGTGCTTCAGCATAAACACATTTCGCAAGCAAATATAAGTCGTTGTTTGAAGTTGAATTGTCGTCAGACTTAATTGTAAAACCAATTGCTGCTGCTGTATTTGGCCCAACAATACCATCAACTGCAAGCCCATTCACCTGTTGAAATTTGCGAACTGCACTTCTTGTTTTGCTTCCATAAATTCCATCAACATTACCTGTATAGTATCCCCAACTTTTTAACCTTTGTTGCACAAGTCTTGTTTCACTTGTTGAAATTGCCGCCGAGACAACTCCCGAAATTTGATATGTATTTATTGCCAATGCTGTCATTCCAAAGCCAGCGACCATAAACACAAGCACGCTTAAAAAAGCAAATAACCGTTTTTTCATTTTTCCTCCTAATTTATGATATTATTTATAATTTCCCAAATTTTTGAAATATAAACATAATTTTCAGAATTTTTTGATTCTAAGAAACAAAAAGGTGGATAAACAACGCACCACCAGTTATCTCCAGTGCCAGTTCCAAGTGCTAAAATCAAAGCGTCATAAAACCCTTCTTCCAAAACTAAATCGTCATATTCTCTTGTTGGAAATTCTTCAAAAGATATATACGCCTTGCTCTTATATGAAAAGCCATTTTGAAGTAAAATGCTATTTGCAACATCTTCAATATTATTTAAGTTATCATTTAAAACTTCTTCTGCTTCATTTTTTGTTTCGACTTCACTTAAAAGTGGAATTAAATAGTCCACCACTGCATCTTTAACAACATATTTAACATTCTGGTCTTCACTTGAATTGGAGTTAGCCCTTATGTGTATACGAAAATATTCTTGTGAAGTTCCACCAATATTGCCACAAAAAACCAAAATTAAAGTTATTGCAATGACGCTTAAAATTGAAAGAAAATATTTCATAAAAAACCTCTTAAATCAAATTTTGACTGTTTTTTACTAAAAATTTTAAAATTTATAAGTTTTTTGTGAAATTTTTGTCATAAAAATAAAAGACTGCTTTTAACAGTCTTTTACTTAAGGGTTAATCTCTTTTATTTTGTCTTTTGGTAAAAAAGAATAATGTTCGTGTCTTCTTGAAGTGGGAATGCAACTTCTGGATTTTGTATCATAAGCATTTCTTCTCTTACCTTAAATTTCTTTGCTATATCCCAAGCATCCATATCTTTTTTGGCATACACAAGTTCAATTTCACAATCTCTTTCCACACCTTCACTTTGAACACTCACATTATTGATAACCGCAGAAATTTCGTTGCAATCATACCCCACTTGAACTTTAAGTTTTCCATCAAAATACAAATCCCTTCCCTTCTTTACAACCACATCAACATCGTAAAGAACAGCAAACACAGAAAGTTCAGGATTTTCACAAGTTACGCTCGATTTGTCAGAAACAACAAAAGGAACTTCCACTGTTACTGATTGATTTGAATTTTCTTCATCATTAAGGTAAACAACATTAGCCTTGGCAACACCTTCAACAAAAACTTCACCATCTTTAACATAGGCATTTGAAATTTGAAGATTGGTGCCTGCGATAAACAATATTTTGTCAACTCGTGGCTTATCATCTCCAAGCGAAAGTGTGCCATCGATTTTAGTTTCAAAATAATCCGAATTTAACTGTCTTGTCATATCAAAAGATTCAGTTGAAATTGCAAGGTCAGCATTTGTGCTATAAATATCTTTTACAACACTTATCGGCTTTTCTTCATATGCACACACTTTAATGTCTATAGGCACATTGATTTTTATAATAACCCCTTTTTCTTGTTCTGCAACTTCACATTTAACTTGATTTTTCTTGACAAAGGCTTTCGCTTCTGCAATAGAATCTTTTGTAACGCCATCCAACTCCACTTCTTCCTTAAAGTTTTCTGTGATATATGATGTTTCATATCTATCATTTTCTGTTAAGTATAAAAGCCTGTTTATAACTTCCCCTGCAACTGAAACAAAATTAACACCACTTTCAACTTCTTTAATGGAAACTTGACTATCACATAAAATCACTTTTCTAATAGGCTCTTTAATTGCAATTTCATTTTCAATATTAAAAATTTCATTACTTTGCCCAATAAAAGTGCTAACAAAAATATCATCTTTCTTTAAACATATGTTATCATCGTTACAATCAATAATTTCCACATCTTTTGAGAGAATTATAACTCCTTTTTGCTGAACAACACAAGTTATCTTGATGTTGGAATTTGTGATACTTTCAACTGAAAAATCGACCACTTCACAATCAAGGCTAACTTTATCGCCAACAGAAATTTGCGAATCTTCAAACTTAGAAGAAAAAGGACAAGTTGCATTTACTGTAACAATTTCTCCATCCACTGAACTATAAAGCACACAAAAATCTATGTTTCCATTATAGTTAATGACGCCATTTAAAATTTCCGCACTTTCCACTTGAACTGCGTGGCAAACAGAAAAAATTTTGCCAACTTCTGTGTCAATAGGCACATTACACTCAACATTAAATTCGCTCTTTTGTAATCTCTTTTTCTTTACCACCTGAAATTTGTTTTTCTCAAAAGACATAACCCCTCCAATTTCAAAACTATTATAATATACTTGGAAAAAGGTCTACTTAGAACAAAAAAGTTTAAATTTTATTTAATTGGCAAAAATTTATTTAGAAATTTTCTAAAAGAGAGATTAATATGAGAAAAATTAAATATGGTTTAAATGAAGTTAAAGAAAAAATTAAAAATCTTAAAGGGCAAGAACTTACAATGAGCATAAATCGTGGTCGTAAAAAAATTGATATTGTTACCGCAACCATAAAAGACATATATCCAAGTGTGTTCACAATTAAGACCACCGATGAAAAACTTCAAACTTTTTCCTACTTTGATGTTCTTTGTGGAGATATTGTGTTTAATGGAAATTTTGATATGTAACCAATTTAATAATAAAAAATAACTCTTTTGAGTTATTTTTCAATATTTTCTTTATTCTCTTCGACATATTCTTTAATTTTCTTATAGTTTTCATAAGGATTTGTTATGCTTGCAAACACAATGCCACCAGCTTGATTTGTTACAGGACTTGACATACTTCCAAAACGAATGGAACCAGTGTTTTTGTGAACTAATTTGTCAATAAAACTTACATTGACATCGAATGCGCCAATCATTTTTATATCAAGGGATTTATAGTCAACTCCAATAATTCCAGTTCTAACAATCACACGCTTATTTGAATATGCAAAATATGTTTTTTTGTAATACATTGCAGTAAAAACCATGACAATCGCTTCAATAAACAAAAGAATGCCAACAGGAAGAAGAATCCAAAGCGGATTAATTGGTTCAACATTTTCTTCAGGCACAAAAATTGCTAAACAAGCAATTGCAAACATGAATAATAAAAACAAAAAGGATGAAATAAAAGAAGACAAAAACACCTTTGCTTTATTTGGTTTAAATACTTCCACAATTTTTTCGTTTTTATCAAGTATTGGTTCAAAAATTTTATCCATAAATTTCTCCTATAATATATTATACCATACTATATATTTTCTTGCAAATTTTTAAATTAACAAAAAATTATAAAAAAAGATAGTGAAAACACTATCTTTTTGTTTTATTATTTCTTTCTTGGATATTTAATGTTTGCTTGAGCAGCAGCAAGACGAGCAATTGGCACTCTGTATGGAGAGCAAGAAACATAGTTAAGTCCAATTCTGTGGCAGAATTCAACAGATGATGGGTCTCCACCATGTTCACCGCAGATACCAAGTTTGATATCTGGTCTTGTGCTTCTTCCAAGCTCAGCAGCAATGCGAACAAGTTTGCCAACACCATTTTGGTCAAGACGAGCAAATGGGTCACTTTCAAATATCTTCTTTTCGTAATAAACATCAAGGAATTTGCCAGCGTCATCACGAGAGAAACCATATGTCATTTGAGTTAAATCGTTTGTTCCAAATGAGAAAAATTCAGCATATTTAGCAATTTGGTCTGCAGTGATTGCCGCTCTTGGAATTTCAATCATTGTTCCAACTTTATAGTGCATATCAACTTTCTTTTCAGCAAGAATCTTATCAGCAGTTTCAGTTACAATATCTTTAACATACTTAAATTCTTTGCTATCGCAAGTGAGTGGAATCATAATTTCAGGAACAACTTTGAATCCTTCTTCTTTTTCCACTTCAATTGCAGCAGTGATAACTGCTTCTGTTTGCATTCTTGCAATTTCAGGATATGTTACAGCAAGACGAAGTCCACGGTGACCCATCATTGGGTTAAATTCGTGCAAACTTTCAACAGTTGCTTTCAAACTTTCAAAAGTAAGTCCCATTTCTTT
>CALWFX010000043.1 GCA_944377765.1 uncultured Clostridia bacterium | reverse complement strand
GATACAATTGCTCGTGCATTTTACAGTGTGCTTATGAACAAAATTATGCTTGAAAAGCTTAATAAAAGAGCAACCGGACAGGAGTTAACAGACGCAGATGTTTCTAATATCATTCAAAACATGATTAAGGAACTTAATGACGAAAAAGATAACTTTGCAAAAGCAGGTAGAAGTGAAGAAGTGGAGCATTTGGAAAAACAAATTGAAATTGCAAAAGGTTATCTTCCAAAAATGCTTTCACGCGAAGAAATAAAAACAGAAATTTCAAAACTTTCTGACAAATCAATTCCTTCTGTTATGAAATTTTTTAAAGCAAATTTTAATGGGCAAGTGGATATGCGTCTTGTTCAAGAAGTTTTAAAGGAATTTGCATGAAAGTTTTTGCCATAAGTGATTTGCATTTATCTGTCAACAATCCAAAGCCTATGGACATTTTTGGTCCCGCATGGGATAATTATGTGGATAAAATTTTTGCATACTGGAAGGAAAAGGTTTCTGAAAATGATGTGGTTCTTTTGGCAGGAGATTTCAGTTGGGCAATGAAACTTGAAGATAGTGTTGCAGATTTTGAAATGCTGAAAGATTTACCCGGGAAAAAGGTTATCATTCGTGGCAATCATGATTATTGGTGGAAAAGTATAAGTGCAGTTCGAAACATACTGCCGATAAATTTTTATGCCATTCAAAATGATGCAATAAAGTTTGAAAACATCATTGTTTGTGGAACAAGGCTTTGGAATTTGCCAGACGATAAGAAAAAGTTTACTGAAGATGATGAAAAAATCTATAAAAGAGAACTTATTCGCCTTCGAATGACTTTGGAAAATGCTTTGAAACTGAAAACTGATGATAATGACAAAATTGTTTGTATGCTCCATTATCCACCATACACCTTTAAAGAAGAAGATAATGAAATCACTGCAATGATGGAAGAATTTGGTGTTTCGTGTGTGGTGTATGGTCATATTCATGCTTATTGCAAACAAAATTTAATTTTAAACAAGAATGGTGTGAAATATTATCTGACATCCTGTGATATTGTTCAAAACAATTTGATTTCCATTGATGTTTAAAATTGTCTAATTTTATCTTTTTTAATCGTTTATAAATTATTTAAATATTATTGACAATTCTACTTTATATATTGTAAAATATTACTATTGTGATATACAATTTTTTACAATGCGAGTTAAACTTGGAGTTTTTATGAAGAAATTTTTAATGGTAATGTGTTGTGTGCTTACTTTTGGGCTTGTTCTTGCAGGCTGTTCAACTGTAAGCAATGTGAAAAATAACAGTGATGAAGTCATTTACAATGGTAACGCGGCTATTATGCTTGACGGTTATCTTTATTATGGCAACTCTTATGCTGGCGACATCTCTTCTTTAACAAATTTGGGCGAACTTGACAATGCCGCAAAATATTCATATTTGGCAAGACTTAACACAAATATTGAAAGAAGTGCAAAGGGACAAAACTTCACTCCACTTAACACTGAAAAAGTTAACAGCGATTTGATTGCAAGCGATTATCAATTTATGTTCATCCTTGGTGACTATATCTATTATCTTAGACCAGATAGGCACGAATATAGGGAAGATGGCTCAGCTAGTTTTAAATTTAATTATTCAGTGCTCTGCTCAGTCAAACTCAATGGAGATAAAGCAAGAGAAGTGTTCACTTTTGAAGGCGAAGTAAGTCAAATTGAAGTTTTGAAATTTGAAGGTAGTTATTATGTTGTTGCTCTTGCAAATGGAAGATTGCAAGCAATTAAATTAAACAATGGCGGTGGAAGTGCTCAAACATTATCAATAAAAGATGGAGATAATGTTGAAGAAGTAACAAGCGTTGCAATGCCACAAACTTATCAAAACAATTTGAAAGGTTATACCGATGAATGGAATGGAGTTTTATATTACACTGCAACAAACTCTGATGGCGACACCATTGTTAAACAAGTTAAGGTTAATGATGCAAGTTCTGCAAAGGTAATCAACCATATTGGTGGAACAATTTCCTTCTTATACAGACAAAATGATTTAATTTTCTATAGTTTCCAAAATTCTGCTTCACAAACTCAGGTATATTATAACGATGTTTCAGATGCAAAATTGAGCGACGAGATAATTGCCACAAATGAAGTTAATCGTTTTGCTGACACATCTTCAATCAGTGAAGTTAGTGTTATTAATACTGCAAGTTGCCAAACTGTTATCTTTAAAGATGGAAATGGAACTTGGAAATATAAAAACAACAAGGGCGGAAAAGGGTTAATCAATTTCTATGATGCAAATGGCACAATGGCAACTGATAACAAAATTATGTTTATCAGTGGAAGAACTGCATATATTATGACATCAACATCAATTTATGAAGCAGATTTTTCAGCACTCACAAATTCAAGAACAAATCAAAATATTGACATCACAGCAAGAACTGTTGTTACAATGACAGCAATTCAAACAACTGGAAATTTATATAGTTATGATGGCGAATATGTTTATTACTATGCTCAACTTGAAGAATTGACAGAAGAAGAACAAGCAAAAATTGACGCTGAAAAAGAAGAGGCAGGAATTGAAGAAGAAACTAGCGAAGATGAAGAAGAGTCTGCAATAACTGACACTGATGCTGGATATTATTTATATAGAGTTAGAATTAACGATTCAAAATATGAACTTATTGGCTATACTCAATATGAAGAAAGACATTCAGATTATGTTTACAAAAAATAATTTTATCTAAAATTAAAATTTCTTGCCTTGTGGCAAGATTTTTTTATTCCTTATCTTCTTTCATATTTTGATAATCTCTTATTTATATCTTTGTTTTTCTTTTATTTTCAAACCTTATTTTTGTTAAATACCAAATTTCGACAAGTTTACAAAACCTGCGACATTATATTTATTTTTTCTATTATGAAATTGTCAATAATTGTGGTATCTTATTATTGTTTTGCAGGACAATTTAAAATACACAATTTATTGCAAGAAATTTGTGTAATATTTAGATTAAGGAGTGATGATATGATTAAGAAAATATATATTGCAGATGCAGACAACAAAGAACTTGTTGAATATTTTAATAAAAGCGAAAAGTTTGAAGTGGTAGGCTCTTCGTCAGACGGAGAAGTGGTTGTTAATGAAGTTGTAAAATCTCAGCCAGATGTGCTTGTGATGGAAGTTATGCTTTCAAAGTTGGATGGCTTTGCAGTGTTTGATAAGATTAAAATAATGAAAGATAAAGCACCAAAGGTTATCTTTATTTCCAATTTGTCACATTCTGGCTTTGTTACGAAGGCATTACAAATGGGCGCAAGTTATTTCATGATTAAACCAATTAGCCCAGAAAATTTGGAAACTAGAATTAATGAAATTCTGTCTTCTAATGTGGTAAATCAAGAAAACAGACAACTTGATGAAAAAATTTCCAATATTTTTATCAGTATTGGCATTCCTGCACACATAAAAGGCTATCAGTTTTTGCGTGAAGCGGTTAAACTTGCAGTGGAAGAACCCGAGATAATAAGTTCGATAACAAAAAAACTTTATCCAACCATTGCTGAAAGGTTTGAAACAAGTTCAAGCAAGGTGGAAAGGGGTATGCGCCATGCCATTGAAGTTGCTTGGAACAGAGGTAAAATTGAAAATATCAATAATATTTTTGGCTTAAAGATATATAATAGAAATGAAAAGCCAACAAATGGAGAACTTATTGCTCTGATTGCAGATAAAATGCTTATGGACTGTTAATTTTTGTTTTTTCTTCCAGTTTTAACAAATTTTTTGTATAATTATTCAAAAAATATACAAGTTTATAACAAAATTTTGCAAAGGGTATTGAAATAGTAAAAAATTTGTGGTATAATAATCTCAAATCGAGGAGGTTAATATGTCCAATAAGTTAGCAAAAGTTTTACTTATTTGTGCACTTGTGGTTTGTTTGCCACTTTTTATTGCAGGAACTGTGCTTGCTGTTTACTATTCAACTAATGCTTCAACAAACATTGCAATCTATGTTGATGCATATTCATCAAGTGCACCTTCTATCACTTCTTCTGGAAGAGTGACAAATAATTTAAATGACGAAGATAAAGGATGCGATATCTACACAGTAACAAACAGCCATGTAAAAGACACTTCAATCGCTTTTGTTGCAGAAGGCTATGATTTTGTTGGCTGGTTTGAAGGTGATTATGAAACCTATGTAAGGGAATTGGGGACAGCAACTACTGAAGAACCAATTGAATATTATTCAACTAAAGAAGTTTTAACTGTTAAACTTGCAGATTTTTCTGATTTTGTTGCAGTATTTAACATTCACACCTTTGATGTTGCTTATAGTTATGATGCTGATCCAGATAATGAAGGCGGAGAAACAACTGAAATTCCAGCAGATGGCAAGGGCACATATAAATATGGCGAAAAATTGCCAGTTCTTGAAAATACCTACAAACATGAATTTTTGGGTTGGTCTGTAAATGGTGGAAGTGAAATTTTCACTCATGCAAATTTTGAAGATATTGAAGGAACAATAACACTTTCAGCTGTATGGAAAGAATATGTTGAATTCTCATACTCATTTAGTTATGACTATTCAAATGATGCAGAGCCAACAGTGGTTGAAAACACAAAAACAATTGAAGATATCAATAAAGCAATAAATTCAGGAACTTTCTTCCCAAGCCTTGAAAGCGTTCAAAAAGAAGGTCAACTTGCTTACTGGGGAGATATGAATGGTAACAGAGTTACAGCAATAACAAGTGAAATGTTAGATGCTTACGCAGGAACAAAAGTTATTCCATTTAAAGTTTACTATGAAGACCTTTCTTACACAATCAATGTAACCATTCCAACAGATGTTTCATTTGCTGGTGAAGGCAGTGTGACAGTTGAATATTCTGATTTAGATGAATATCTTGAAACTTTGATGAATAAAACAAATTGGTCACATAATCTTTACAAAAATTCTTGGGAATTCAAAGGCGTAAAAGTTAATGAAACACTTTATGCAAATGATTCTACTGGATATGATAATTTAAGAAAGCTGATCATTGAGTCAAGTGAACCAATAACCGTTACAGGTGTTGTTGAATGCTTATATACTTCTGTTCATGTAAGCGGAACTTTTGAAGCAAAATGTGGGTTGGAATCAGTATATGATGAAGAACAAAATGATTACAATAATCAATCTTGTGATTATACAGTTGATATGAGTAAAGATATGTATTACTACTCAACTGACACGAGCGCTTCAGGACTATTTGGTATGTTAGATTTAAGTAAAACATATTATAATTCTGCAGATGTTGGCACAAGACAAGAAGTTACAATTATCGGTTTTACATTTGAATATAATGGAAATGATTATCGATTTGATTTTAGTGCATTTGCAGATGATAGTTCAATTTACAATTTAATTGAAAAAGTTGTAGCAGACAGCAGTGCAATGGCAGGAGATACTTTTGAAATTTCAAATATTATTGTTTTCTTTGAATAATTTAAATAAGTGATAAAATAAATAAAAAACTTTTGAAAATTTCTTGACAAATGCTCTTTAAGTATGATAAACTTAAAGAGCATTGAGGAAGTTTAGCTCAGCTGGGAGAGCATCTGCCTTACAAGCAGAGGGTCATAGGTTCGAGCCCTATAACTTCCACCAATACAAATAGCATAAGAACCATAGATGCAATACTGATTTTTACAAATGGAACTTTTGCATTAATAACAAAAAGGCTGTCAAATGACAGCTTTTTATTTTTTTTAGGTGTTTTTTTGCTTGCGAGTTTGAACATCAAATAGGTTGTGCTGATGCTGTTTTTTATTAATTTTGATTTTGAAATTAGATAAAAAAATCATTTTTGAAGGACAAAATGATTTTACGAATAGATATTTTGAAATAAAAATTTTGGCAAAAAATTATATTAAGTTATTTATTTATAACTTGCATTATCATAATATATAGTTTATATTTTTTGTAAAATTTTAGTAAAAATTAAAAATTTTTAAATAGTTTAATTTTTTTAAAAAACACAATATATTGTGATTAAATATTTGACAAAACACTATATATGTTATAAAATAAAGACATATCAAAAAAAATAGGAGGCGTAAAATGCAAGTTGTTAAAAGGAATGGTAGTATTGTTGATTTTGACCAAAGTAAAATTGCCAATGCCATTTCAAAGGCTAATAATGAGGTTAAAACTCGTGAAAGAGCGACTAAAAAAGAAATCGGAGAAATTATTGAGTATATAAAGTCGCTTGACAAAAATCGTATGTTGGTTGAAGATATACAAGATATAATTGAAGAAAAACTTATGGAATATGGGCATTTTGATTTGGCGAAAAAATACATAATTTATCGCTATAAGCGTGCTCTTGTTCGTAAAGCAAACACAACCGACCAAACTATCAAGGAACTCATTGATGGCGAAAGTGAATATTGGAACACAGAAAACTCCAATAAAAACGCAAGAATTGTAACCACTCAAAGAGATTATCTTGCCGGTATCACTTCAACAGATATCACAAGAAGATTTTTGCTTCCAGAAGATATTGTTAAGGCTCATGATGAAGGGATTATTCATTTCCATGATGCAGACTATTTTGCCCAAAATGCTCTTCACAATTGTGACCTTATCAATCTTGAAGATATGCTTCAAAATGGCACAAATATAAATGGTGTTATGATTGAAAAACCTCATAAATTTTTAACAGCCATGACAATTGCCACTCAAATCATCACTGCTGTAACTTCCAGCCAATATGGTGGGGCAACAGTAACTATGACACACCTTGCTCCATTTGTTAGGGATAGTTATAATAGATACTTGGCAAAATATCGTGAAAGAAACTTATCAGAAGAACAATGCGTTAAATTTGCCAAAGAAGACACATTAAGAGAAATTAAGGATGGGGTGCAAACATTCCAATATCAAGTCAATTCCATGACAACAACCAATGGTCAAGCACCATTTTTAAGTGTTTGCTTGTATCTTGGCGAAACAGAAGAATATAAAGAAGAACTTGCTCTTATCATTGAAGAAGTATTAAAGCAAAGAATTGAAGGTATGAAAAATGAAAAGGGTGTTTATATCACCCCAGCCTTCCCTAAACTTTTGTATGTTTTGGAAGAAGATAACATACATAAAAACAGCAAATATTACTATTTAACTCAACTTGCAGCAAAATGTACTGCAAAGCGTATGGTTCCTGACTATATCAGCGAAAAAATGATGCTTAAATATAAAATTGATAAAAATGGAAATGGAAATTGTTATCCTTGCATGGGTTGTCGTTCCTTCCTTACTCCATATGTTGACCCTAAAACAAATAAACCAAAATATTATGGCAGATTTAATCAAGGGGTTGTTACAATCAATCTTGTGGATGTGGCACTTTCATCTGGTGGAGACTTTGATAAATTCTGGAAAATTTATGACGAAAGACTTGAACTTTGCCACAGAGCACTTCAACTTCGTCATGAAAGACTTGCTCATTGCACAAGTGATGTTGCACCAATTCTTTGGCAACATGGTGCTCTTGCAAGATTAGGTAAGGGAGAAAGCATTCATCCACTTCTTCATGGTGGTTATTCAACAATTTCTCTTGGCTATGCTGGACTTTACGAATGTGTTAAGTATATGACAGGACACAGCCATACTGATAATGGCAAAGGTAAGGCATTTGGCATTGAAGTTATGCAACATTTAAATGACAAATGCAAGGAGTGGAAAGAAAAAGAGGATATTGATTACAGTGTTTATGGCACTCCAATTGAAAGCACAACCTACAAGTTTGCAAAAAATCTTAAAAAGAGATTTGGAACTGTTGAAGGAATTACTGATAAAGACTATATCACAAACTCTTACCATGTTCCTGTTTTCGAAGAAATTGATGCATTTTCTAAACTTAAACTTGAAAGCGAATTCCAAAGACTTAGTCCAGGTGGTGCTGTTTCATATGTTGAAACTCCAAACCTTCAAAACAATTTGGAAGTTGTTCTTCAAGTCATCAAGTTCATTTATGACAACATTATGTATGCTGAACTTAATACTAAGTCTGACTATTGTCAAAAATGCGGATATACTGGGGAAATTTTAATTGACGACAACTTGGAATGGTATTGTCCAAACTGTGGAAACAGAGATCACAGCACTCTTAATGTTGCAAGAAGAACTTGCGGATATATTGGAACAAATTTCTGGAATAAGGGTAGAACACAAGAAATTAAAGAAAGAGTGCTTCATATTGACAATAAAGATGCATAATTAATTTACATTTAAAACTTGCATTTTGTGGAGAAAGAAATGAGATACAGTAAAATAAGGAAAATGGACATATCTAATGGTCCAGGAGTTAGAGTGGCACTTTTTGTGCAGGGATGCACTTTTAATTGCAAAAATTGTTTCAATCCAGAGACACATGATTTTAATGGCGGAGAAGAATTTACCGATGAAACCATCGACAAAATTTTAAAACTCTGTGAAAAGGATTATATTGAAGGGCTTTCCATTTTGGGTGGTGAGCCTATGCATCCAAAAAACTTGGAAGGAATTACAAAACTTGCAAAGAAATTTAAAGAAAAATTTCCAAACAAAAATTTGTGGGCTTGGACTGGCTTTTTGTTTGATAATTATTTAAAAGATAAAGAAATATGTAAATATCTTGATGTGGTCGTTGATGGGCAATATGTTGATGAACTGCATGATTTTACATTAAAATGGAAGGGCTCTTCAAATCAAAGAGTTATTGA
>CALWFX010000042.1 GCA_944377765.1 uncultured Clostridia bacterium | reverse complement strand
GTCTGCTCTTTTAACAGCACAAGGAAATGCAAAAAAGCATGATGTTAGAATTGAATTTATTCATTCAAACCTATTTGAAAACTTGAAAAAAAGAAAAAGATTTTATATAATTGTGTCTAATCCGCCATATATTCCAACAAAAGACCTTGCAAAACTTGATGTTAATGTTAGGGAATGCGACCCAAAACTTGCTCTTGATGGTGGCGAAGATGGACTTTTCTTTTACAGGGAAATCACAAAAGGAGCATTAAAGCATTTGAATAATGGTGGTATGCTTTTCTATGAAGTTGGAAAGGGACAGGCAAGTGCTGTAAGGAAAATTTTAAGAGATAATGGCTTTAAAGACATTAAAACAATTAAAGATTACAATAAAATAGAAAGGGTGATTTGTGGAAAACTATAAGGAATTTTTGGAAAAAACTGAAAAATCAAAAGAAAGATATGACGAGTTAACTCTCCTTATCATGAAACCAGAGATTATTGCGGATAATCGAGAATGGAAAAAATTGGTTAAGGAAAGAAATTCGCTTGAAGATATTGCAAACGCATATACTTCTCTTTTATCATTATCACAGAATTTGGAAAAGTGCGAAGAAGATGTTAAAACTGAAAAAGACCAAGAGATGAAAGCACTTTTTGAAAGCGAAATTGAAGAACTTAAAGAAAAAATTGATAAGCAAGTGGAAGATATAAGAATTTTGTTGTTGCCAAAGGATGAAAATGATGAAAGCAATGCAATTCTTGAAATTCGTTCGGCTGCTGGCGGAGAAGAAAGTGCGCTATTTGGGTTGGAACTTCTTAGGATGTATACACATTTTGCAGACAAAAACCGCTGGAAAACTGAGATTTTGGATATCAATGAAACTGAACTTGGTGGAATAAAAGAATGCACAGTGCTTTTCAGGGGAAAAGGTGCTTATTCAAAACTTAAATATGAAAGTGGCGTGCACAGAGTTCAACGTGTGCCAGAAACCGAAAGTCAAGGCAGAGTTCACACATCAACTGCAACAGTGGCAGTTTTGCCAGAAGTGGAAGATATTGATTTTGAGATTTTGGACAGCGACCTTAAAATTGATACATACAGAAGTGGCGGTGCAGGTGGTCAGCATGTTAACAAAACAGAATCTGCAATTCGTATCACACACCTTCCAACAGGCATTGTTGTTACTTGTCAAGACGAACGTTCTCAACTTAAAAACAAAGAAAAGGCAATGAACATCTTGAAAAGTAAGTTGTATGATTATTATCGTGAACAACGAGACAGCGAGTATGAACAAAACAGAAAAAGTCAAGTAGGGCGTGGAAATAGAAACGAAAGAATAAGAACTTATAATTATCCACAAGGTAGAGTTACAGACCACAGAACAAACCTTTCTTCTTACGATTTGGAAGGTGTTTTAAATGGTAATATTGAAGAATTTATCGAAGCTATGATAATTAAAGAAAGAACAGAACTTCTTGCAAATTTATAACAAGCGTTGGAGTGAAACAAGTTTCACATTAAGAGTTGCTGGCGCAACATTAAGAGGCGACAATGTCGCCATGAAGAGAAATTGCAAGGCAATTTCATGAAGAGCAAGACACAGTCTTGCATTAGGGAATTTTTTATAGTTTATAGAAAATTAACTTTCACGTTGAACTTGCGTTGTGGTAGATTTATAGAACTTTCACAACGAGTTTGCAGGGAATTATAGGTTATAGAAAAAATTATAAAAACAAAAAGGTTCACGCAAACAAATTAACTTTCACATAGAGTTTGTGGAAGTTTTTTTATTATTTAAAATTTTTTGAAAACGCTTAAAATTTTTAATATTTTAGAAAGAAGGAATTTTTAAAATGCATAAAAAAAGACCTTGAATTTTCAAGGTCTAATTTTTAAATTATTTCCTTAATAAAACTCTTGCTGTGTTAATGATTGTCTGAAGAGATTCTTCACCTTGGTTAGGATCTTTACCACCTTCTTTGAAACTATCAAATACACCCATTGAAGATAAGATTGCAGGTAATACTGTGTTGAAGAATAATACAAGTGCGATAGTTACAACGATTGAAACGATAACATTGATTAATCTTTTCTTTGCTTCTTCACGTTGTTCAGAAGAATCTGCTCTTGCCATTTTAACACCAATGTAAATTGCATAAACAGCACCTGCTGCACCAACTAAGATTAAGGCAATCCACAAAATCCAGTTAATAGCATTTAATAAACTGCTTATCCATCCCATTGTGCTACCATATTCAGTTGCAAGGGCTGACCAACTCCAATATGTATCCAACAACATTGACATAATCTTTTCCTCCTTTAAATATTTTTTTCAAAACAAGAAGTTTTATTCTTAATTTTTGATTACATGCATATAATAACACATAAAAAAATATTTTCAAAACGATTTTAACAAATTTTTTAAAATATTTTTAAAATAATTTAAAATATTTTTTATTTAGTTATTATGCGACAAAAAAAGATTTGTATGTAAACAAATCTTATTTTTTATTTTTATTTATTTTAATTTTTATTTTAAGAGAAAATTAAATTTTAAACAAGTTGACGGAAAACATTGTTACAGCAGCATCCACCACCATTCCAATTGTTGCCATTATTCCAATTATTGTTGTTGCTAAGTCCAAGAAGTAATAACAGCAAAATGTTGGTGTTGGTTGCAAGATTGGTGTTGTTTGCTGAACTTAAAGTTGACAGTAAAAACACCCATAAAAAATCTTGTGATGACATAAAATCCTCCTTTTCAACAAAAATGTTTAAAATAAGTCTAAAATTGCAGAAATGACATTCGTTATTTTTTTGACTTTTTCTCTTTTGTTTGGCAAAATATTTATGTTTTAGTGTTACATCTATTTTTTATGCAACAAAAAGTATGTTTGACACATAAAAGGAGAAATATATGGAAAGATTGATAAGATTAAGCGAGAGAAATAAGTTTGAAATGCAAAAAATTTTGCCCAAGGATGATGTGGTTGATAAACTTGCGGTCTATTTTCAAAACTTTTCAGACCAAACAAGGCTAAAAATATTGTCTTGTCTTTCCATTATGGATATGTGTGTTAATGATATTTCAAATATACTTAACATCAATCAAACAACAATCTCACATCAACTTAAAACACTAAAAGACCAAGGTATTGTGGAATATAAACGAGATGGAAAAATTTTGATGTATCGTTTGAAATCTGACAATGTCAGCGACATGATGATGTATGCAGTGGCAAACTTTGGAGAATAGCGAGCTGTTTGCTTTACAAAAGTCGTTTGCTATGCTATAATAAGCCTGCTATGAAAAAGAAACTCTTTCTTCACTCTTGTTGTGGACCTTGTTCCACTGTTTGTATTGAAAGGCTTATTAACGATTACGATGTAACCGTGTTTTATTATAATCCTAATATATTTCCTTTTGAAGAATATGAAAAAAGAAAGGAAGAGCAGAAGAAAGTTTGCAAACATTTTAATATTCCTGTTGTTGATGGTGATTACAATGAAGAAAAATGGCTGGAATTTGTGAAAGGCCTAGAAAATGAAAAAGAAGGCGGAAGTCGTTGTGAAAAATGCTTTTATTATCGTTTGGAAGAAACTTGTAAGAAAGCGAAAGAACTTAATTTTGATATTTTTGCAACAACTCTCACAGTAAGCCCGCACAAAAGCACACCAATTATCAATAAGGTTGGAAATGAGTTGTCAGAAAAGTTTAATTTCCCATATTTGGAAGCAAGTTTTAAAAAGCAAGATGGATATTTAAGAAGTATCAATCTTTCAAAAGAAATGAATTTGTATAGACAAAATTATTGTGGCTGTCGTTTTTCTGTTAGGAGTTAGTTTTGGTTTATAATAACGAAGAATTTATTCAATATGATAAGAAAAAAAAGAAAAAGGAAACAAAGTCAATAGCATTATATTTGACAACACATATAACGCTTTACATTGTTTTAATCTTTTTTCTTATCTTTTTTGCGTGGTATACTTATTTTGTTGTAACTCATAGATATTATATTGTTTATGGACCATCCATGAAACCAATTTTAAATGACACTATTCCTGACAATCGTGCTGACCAAGCAACTGATGCGGTTTATGTGAATACAGCGGGAACTATAAAAGTTGGAGACATTGTTGTGATTGAAAATGATTCAACTGAAAGCGAAAGCATAATTAAAAGATTGGTTGCTCAAGAAGGCGATTATGTTTCCATTGCAAAAGATGAAGAAGATGATAAATTCTATTTATATAGGATACCTAAGGAAGAATTTTCTGATTTTCAAAATGGAATTAAGACTGACGCGGATGCAAAAGTTGTGGAAAGCAAAAGAACGACAGGCTATCAAATTGAATATGAAAAATGGGCAAATGAAAGAAACAGTGTTTTATTTAATGGAAAATACTATGATGAGAAGTTTTATGATTATTATATAGAGCCAACAATTCCTTATATTAATAACGAAATGGAAAATGCGGATTTTGAGTATTATATCTCAGAAAGTGGACTTGTTTATTTTCAAGTGCCAGAAAATTATACCTTTTGCTTAGGAGATAACAGAGCACATTCAAACGATTCAAGAGTTTATGGATTTATAAGCGAAGAAAATATTGTTGGAAATGTGGAAATTATTGTTTATGACTATTCCTTTGTAAATCAAGTTGTGGAAGTTATTAAGTTTTATTACAGCGAAGTTGAAGAATTTTTTGCAAGATAGTGAAATTTGTTTGGAATTTACGATTGTTTGTGTTATTATATAAGTAGCATATTTAGTGCTAAATATCACAGAAAGGAGAATAATTATGAATAAAGGTGATTTCATTAAGGCAGTTGCTGATAAAGCAAATTGCACAATCAAGGACGCAGGAATTGTTTTTGACGCTATGGTTGACACAATTGTAAGTGTTCTTAAAGAAGGAGAAAAGGTTGTAATTCCAGGCTTTGGTTCTTACGAACTTGTTAAAAAGGCTGCAACAACAAAAATTAACCCACTTACAAAACAACCAGTTAAAGTTGCTGCTTGCAAAATGCCAAAATTTAAGTTTGGTAAAAGTTTCAAAGCAATTTTTAATGCTTAATTGAAATAAAACCTTTAAAAAGACCACGAAACTCGTGGTTTTTTATTTTTAATATATATAGATATATAAAAATAACAATATTTATCTTATTAGTTTATTATGCAAAATTTTAAAATTAATCACAAATCACACATTTTTTGTGCCATGAAATTTTTATTGTTTTTCCTTTGACAATTTGCTTTTTTGATGTATAATATTTATATAGGAAGCGGAAATTAAAGTATGTATTGCATAATATATTCAAATTTCCACAAACTATTTTGGCAAAGGAGGGTGATATGTTTACAGATATTTTTGATGAACTATATTATGAGTTCTTTAAACTCTCCGGCGGAAATCCTTATATTGCTCAGGCGTGGGTTCAAGAAAGGAATAAGGTTAGAGAGAAAAACGCAAAGAACAAAGGAAACGAAAGAAAATTATAATGGCAAAAAAAGTTAAAGCAGTTGTTATTAAGGGTAATAATGTGAAGGAGAAGGATAAAAACATTCTCCTTTTTTCTCTGGAAGAAGGCAAAATTTGGGCAACATTAAAAGGTGTTCGAGGAGATAAGGCAAAGTTAAAATATGCCAAAGAACCTTTTTGTTTTGGCGAATTTTTGTTGGAAGAAGGCAAAGGTTCTTTGGTGGTGACTTCGGTTGACATCTTAGAATCTTTTAATGAACTTAGCCAAGATGTTGAAAAATATTTTGAAGGCAATGCTTTGCTTGAAATTGTAAATACTCTCAGTTTTGAAAGTGTAAATGAAAGTTATTTGGTGTTTGTTAATTTAATTAAAGCACTGAAAATTTTGGCTTTCCATAAAACAAGCGAGTGTGCGGTTTTATTGAAATTTTTATTGGATATTTTTGAAATTTATGGCATAAAATTATACTCTGAAAAATGTACCTGTTGTGGAGCACCTTTTCATGATCATATATATTTAAATTATAATGTTGGAGAACTTGTTTGCTTGCAGTGTCAAACTTTCCAAAGTGAAGAAATTTCAAAGGGAGAGTATGCAATTTTAAAAATTCTTTCAACAAATTCTTATAACAAACTTCCAACAATCAAATATTCCAATGAAATAGGGCTATGTTTACTTAAAAAATTAAGAAAAAACTTCTATCAAAGGTTTGATAAAAGTTTAAAATTTATTGGTATTATTTCATAAATTATCAACAGAAATATCACTTATTTTTTCATTTTCTAAATAAAACCTAACAAAATTTTTACTTTCATTTGAAAGCACAATAAAATCTTCGGTGGAAAGAGGTAAAAAACTATGGATGTTACCTAAAAATTTAGACAGAGTCTGCTCGTCTATTTTTTTTGATAAGCCTTCACTTAAAAACACTTTTGCAAAGGAATAATCTTTAACTTTTAAAGCCTCCAAAAAACGGTATGGAGTCATGTTTTTGTCAAAATTTTTGTTAGAGTGTGCATAGTTTGCGTCAAGGGTGTTGATTGCTCCATTTATAAACTCATACTTTGTTTTTCTTATTCTATCTTCACAATCATTCAGGCTTTTTCTTAATTTTAATATATTTTTTTCAAATTCAATTTCATCTCCTTGAAAATGAGTAAGTTTGTTATTTTTAATGTTAAAACAATATAAATTATCGTTGTCAAATTCCACGCAAGCAAAACTGTCAAGTTTAAAAACTTTGTAATTTTTGTAATTTTGTGGACAGTCGTATTTTACAGCATAACTTTTATTTTCAAACTTAATTGAATTTGGATATATGAAAATCTCACAGGTGTCGTTTTCAAAATTTAGACTTTCCTTATTATAAGAAACAATTTTTTCATTTTCTTTAAGAAGAATAAGTTTAAAGTCATCTATATCAAAAATCTCATACCGATTGCAATTTTTTAAGTCTTTGAGATTGATATAAAATGGTATATTTTTGTTGCTATATGAAACAGGATAAACAAAAAGCCTATTTTCGTTTTCAATGTTTAAAACATCGTTTTCGTCTAGGTCGAAAGACTCTTTTTCTGTTTTAACAAGGCAAGGATAACTTGATTTTAATTTGATTTTCATAGAGTAAGTTATGATATTTTTCTTGGATATATTCAAAAATATAAAATTTTAATAGGCGAAAATTGTTTCATTTTGTATTTAAAATTGCCATTAAATTTAAGTTTAAGATTGTTTTTTTTGGCAAGAATTTTTAAGAGAGGTGTTTATGAAAACTATTTGGTCTGATGAAGAAGTTAAAAGTCTTTTTAAAGATGTTGAAAACGCAAAAGAAGATAATAAACCGCTTAGAGATGCATTTTCCGCTCATGCAAAAAAGTTCAATAGGAAAACAAACAGTGTGAGAAATTATTATTATCATGAAGTGGATAATTTAAGTTTGGATATTGTAAGAAAAAATAGATTGGAAATAAATTTAGAAAAACACATAAAGAACAAACTTATTCCTTTTTCAAAGGAGCAAGAAGAAAGGTTTTTAAAGGAAATAAAAAGTTTAACTTCAAATGGAATGTCTGTTCGTTCGGCGTGTTTTAAATTGTCAAATGGCGACATGACACTTATGACACGCCTTCAAAACAAGTTTCAAAATATGAAAAAGGAAAGAGAGCCGAATAATATAATAACTTTTAGGAAAAAACAAAAAATATTAACTGAAAGTGATATAAACTCTCTTTTTATGGGTTTAGTTAAGTTAATAAAGAAAAACACAACAGAAGAGATGACAGAAAAATTTAAAGAGGAAAAGGAAACAAAGGAATATTTGCTAAAAAAAGCATATTTAGAGTTGAATAAAAAGGAAAAAGAGTTGAATTCTCTTAAAGAAAGATATGAAAGTATTAAAGCAGAAAATTTAAAACTATCCGCCAAAGAATTTATAAAAAGTAAAAAAGATAAGTTAAAGGAAAAACTTGGCAACATTGGTGCTTTTGATGTTAATGCCTAATCATAAAATAAAGATATTTTCTCTTTGAAAATATCTTTTTTTATGCTAAAATATACATATGAATTTAAACTTTATAAGCAGTGCAACTTTATTTGAAGCCACAAAGGCAACAATAGAAAAAATTGATGTTAAAAATCTGGATGAAAAGAACTTAGTGATTGTTCCAGACAGTTTTTCCATGCAGGCAGAAAGTTTGATTTTTGATGTGTTAAATGTTAAATCGACTTTTAATATTGCAGTTGTTGGAATTTCCAGACTTGCAAGCAAAATTTTAAGAGAACATAATATTTCTGTTGACAGAATCAGCGGACTTTCTGAAATATTGTATACATATAAAGCAGTTAAAGAGAACGAAAAAAACTTTTTATATTTCAAAAATTATGGAATTGATTTTTGCGTTAAAGTTTTGCAAATTTTAAAACAATTTAAGAGTTGTTTTGTTAAGGTGGAAGACATAACTGATGTTGAAGACAAAGTTTTGTCAATGAAAATGCATGATTTAAAACTCATTTATTCTTCCTATTTGAAATTTTTGGAAGATAAATTTGACCTTTCCAAACTTCTCGTTTTCTTTTTGGAAAAAAGTGAATTTTTAGATTTAAAAAATTATAATCTCTTTTTTGTTAATTTTGACAGTTTTTCAACAGAAATTTTTGATTTTATTTGCAATCTTGCTGAAAAGGTTAAAAGCGTTTACATTTCAATTGCAAAGCCATTAAGTTTGGGTAATGCATATATTTATGAAGAAGATACTGCAAAAAAAATGTTCAATTTGGCAGTTAAGAATAAACTTAATATTAAAGTTGAAGAGAAAAAGCCAAATTTAAAAAAAGCACAGGAAGCAGTTATCAAAAATGTCTTTTCAGTAACAAAAGAAAAATGTGAAGAAGATTTTTTTGCAAATATTGTTACAAGCAACAAAGAAAGCGAAATTGAATTTGTTGCAAAATTGATACGCTATAAAATTTTTGAAGGTGAGAGATATAAAAATTTTTCCTTGGCAATTCCAAGTGAAGATTATTTTAAAGATATTGAAAATATATTTGCAAAGTATCAAATTCCTGTTTATATGGACTATACTTTGAGTTTAAGAGATATAAGTGTAACTAACTTTTTCTTAAAAATATATAAAATTGCTCTTGGTGGGATAAATAAAAATGAGCTTGAATACTTATTATCTTCTCCATTTCTAAATATCTCAGAAAGAGAAGAAAAGTTGAAAAAAGTGGATTATTATGATATTGAAAATTATCAAGATTATTTAAAATTAGATAATTCACTTGAAGAAATTGCCAGATTAATAAATGATATTTCGAAGGTAGATACCACCATAGATTTTTGCTTGTTGGGTCAAAAAATATTAAATTTAATGCAATTGAATTTAGAAAATTTCTTGAAGAATATCACAAATCTTCAAAAGAAAAGTGAAAATGAACAGGCAGTTTCACTGATAACAAAAATTTTGGAAGAAATAAATATGTTTGACTTACAAGAACATATGAATTTAAAAGATTTTATTTTTCTTTTAGAAACTGTTTTTAAAAGCGTTAAAGTGGAAACAGTGCCTTCATATATTGATGCTGTTTATGTTGGAGATGCAACCAAAAGTTATTTTGAAGATGTTCCATATCTTTTTGTGCTTGGCACAACAAGTGGAAACTTACCAAAAACTGAAAAAGATTGCGGAATTATTACAGATGAAGATTTAGGAAAACTTAAATTTGTTGTTGAGCCAGAGATAAGAGTTATCAACAGAAGAAATAGGCTTAAGCTTTTTGAAGTTTTGCAACACGCCACAAAAAAACTTTTTGTTTTGACGCCAATTGGAACAGAACAGAAAAAATCTAGTTTTGTTGAAGATTTAATTGAAACTTTTGGTAAAAAAAGTGTGGTCAATGCTTCAAGTTTTGAAAAGTTTGACAGGGCAGATTTGAAAGAAGAAGAGATGAATAAACTTTTACTTTTCAACCTTGGTGCAAAAGATGTTGCAGAGAAAAATTTCAAAAAAATAGAGAAAAATTTAAATAAAAACTATAAAAATTCGGTAAATTCGGTTGTAGGGCAGGAAATTTTTCAATTTAATTATGAAAATTTAAATAATAAACCAATTTTAAAGAAAATATCAGCATCAAAATTGGAGAGATATTTTTGCTGTCCATTTAAATTTTTTGTATCTCATTTAATTGATGTTAAAGAAAAAGAATATGCAAAGGAAGACAAAAGAAAAATTGGCATTTTAAAACATGAACTTGCAAAATTGTTTATTGAAAAGTTTGGCAATATAAAAACCATTGATGATGCTCAAATTGAAGGATTTTTAAAAGATAATTTTCTTAATAGTGCAAAAAAAGTTTTTGAAGAAGTTACGCTTAAAAATAGAGTTTTTATGCATATTTTAAGAAATGAAACTTTCAATATGCTATCAAATTTTGTTTATGAACAAAAAATGAGTGAATTTACACCAAAGTATCTTGAAAAATTTGTTTCTGGAAAAATAGGTTCATTAGACTTTTCTGGAATAATTGACAGAGTTGATGTTTTTGATAATTATTTTAGGATTATAGATTATAAAACTGGGCAGACAGGCAGTATTTTGAAAGAACTTTTCTATGGAAAAAAATTGCAACTCTTTTTATATGGCAATATTATGAAAAATATCGAGAAAAAAGAGTGTGCAGGTGTTTATTATTTTGATTGCAAGAACAAATATAAAAAGAAGAATGTTTCCACTAAACTTTTGGATGGCTTGACGCTTAAAGACAATGATGTTGTTTTTGCAACAGACTATAGGCTGGCGGATGAAGGGGTGAAAAGCGACCTTATTGGTGCCAGCAAAAAGAAAAAAGCGGGTGAAGATGGCTTCTTATTTAAGTATGGCAATTTTTCTAACTCCTTTGACAAATATTTTGATTATGCTGTTAAAGTTAGCGAAGGAGCAATAAAGGAAATTGAAGAAGGTTACATTATGCCAAAACCGCTTGAAAATGAATGTGAAAGATGTCAGTTTAAGGCAATATGTAAAAATTTTAAAAGCGAAACAAGAAGTATGAGGAAAGTTGATGAAGATTGAAGAACAGGAAAGAGTTTTAAATAATAGTAAAAAAAATATGATTGTGAGTGCTTCGGCAGGTAGTGGCAAAACTTATGTTTTGATACAATATATCTGCCGTCTTGTTTGCGAGAAAAGAATTCCAATTAAAAATCTTTTAATTTTAACCTTCACAAAAGCAGCGGCAACTGAAATGAAAGAAAGATTGTTAAGAGCATTGAAAGCAGAAAAAACTGACGAATTTATTCTTAAACAGATTGACGACCTTTCAGTTTCAAACATTTCAACAATTCACTCTTTTTGTGAATATTGTTTAAAAAAATATGCAAATATCTTAAAAATTAACGAAAATTTTGAAATTGCAGATGAAAATGTGGCAAAAAAATTGAAATTTTCTGCAATTAAAAATATTTATGACTTATTTAAAAATAATTATCAAGACGAATTGATGACAATTAATTTTGCTTTTAGGAATGATTATTTAAAGTTAAGAGAGTCTGTGTTTTTGATTGAAAGTATGCTGACTTCTGTTTCTAATAAGGAAGAATTTATTGATAAAATTTTAAATTCTCAAGTAAATATATATTTGGAAGCAGAACAAATTCTTTCAAGTTTTATTGATAAAGAAATTTTTAATACTATAGATATTTTAGAAAAACATCATTTTGAGGATATTGTAGACAATTTAAGTAAAAAGTTTTTGAATTTTGAAAGTTTAAGATTTATTGATAAAGTTCAACTTGTGATTGACACAAATTTTCCACCTTTGCCAAAGAAAAACGAAGTGGGTGCTGAAGAGTTAAACTTTCTTAAAGATGTGAGAAAAGATTTTAATGACTTATCAAAAAAACTTTCTGAATTAGCACTAAGTGAAGATAAGATAAACATAGAAAAAGAAGGAAAACTTGAAAAAGCACTTATTAATTTTTACCTAAAGTATGAAGAAGAATATAAGAGATTAAAACAAAATGTCAATGTTTTAGATTTTTCTGATTTAGAGCAATATATGCTTGCTCTTTCTCATGAGAAATTATTTAATGAAAAATTTGATTATGTTTTTATTGATGAATATCAAGACACGAACAGTTTGCAAGAAAAAATTGTTAAAAAAGTGGCAGAAAAAGCAAATTTTGTTGCTGTTGGGGATGCAAAACAGGGGATTTATGGATTTAGACTTGCAAGTTCTGAGATT
The DNA here is from genome assembly GCA_944377765.1 of uncultured Clostridia bacterium. GTDB lineage: Bacteria > Bacillota > Clostridia > Christensenellales > UBA1242 > Caccovivens. Next base: position 2,956 of record CALWFX010000042.1, on the reverse strand, counting down.
TTTTTACGCGATGTTGAAGATTTTTCAATTAAAGAAAATTCAAATGCAATATTTCTTAAGTCGAATTTCAGAAGCAGTGTTAGGGTGTTAAATTTTATTAATGAAATATTTAAAGATACAATGACACTTGATACTGCAAATATAGATTATTTAAACACATCTATGCTGTCATATAAAAAAGAATATAAGGAAGAAGATTGTTTTGCAATTAATATTGATATGGTTGCACCAAAGGTTAAAGAAGAGAAAAAGTTTGATATCTATAGTGTTAAAAATGATGATTTGACAGATGAAATAAATTTTACAGAACTTGAAACGATTAAAGTTAGAATTGAAGAAATTTTGAAATCTAAAATTTATGACCCAGATATTGAAGATTATAGGCAGGTTGAGTTTAAAGACATTGCAATAATTTCTCGTTCAAGAAATACATTTTTTAATGTTCTGGGTGATTACTTAAAAGAAAAAGGTATTCCAGTTATCACAAGTTCCAAGAAACTAATTCAAGATAATCCTGAAATTCAAATTTTAATCAATATTTTAAAAATTACACTTTGTTTTAATGATGATGTTGCATTATTATCAATTTTAATGTCAAATTTTGGTCGCTTCAATCAAGATGAAATTTATAATCTTCTTCAAGGGCAAGAAAAAACCTTGACTGAAATTGTTCAGGAAAATTTGGTTTTTGACAAAATTTTAAATTTACTTGAAAAGTTTAAACAAAATGCTTTGGCATATGGTTATAAGCGTGCTTTTGAAATTTTATTTGATGAAACAAACTATTATCCATATTTATATACCCAAAATGACGAATATATTAACACTGTCAATATCTTTTTAAGTGAGATAGAAAAGTCTGGATTTGATTTTGATTTACCTTCCTTAATATCTTATTTTGAAAATGTATAGATTGAAGATAATGGGTCTGAGCCAACTGAAAGTAATTCAGTTCTTCTTACAACAATTCATAAAACCAAAGGGCTAGAATATCCTATTGTCATTTTAATCAATGCTGGAAAAAGTTTAAAACGAGCGGGGAAAAACACTGAAATCAAAATGGATGAAAATTTGGGTATTGTTACAAAGTTTTATAATGAGGATAAAGAAGAGTTGTCGGTTAAAATGTTGGCAACAAATTTAAAAAATGCCAAGAAAAATTTTGCCGAAGAGATGATGATATTTTATGTGGCTTTAACAAGAGCAAAAAATAGACTTTATATAATTGGTGAAAGAAATAGGGAAAATATTAAGCCGATAAATGTTTATAAAATTGATAGTTATTTAGATTATGTTTTTAATTTGTTAAGTGATGACGAAATAGAAAAATTTTTAAGTGACGAAACTTTGGAAAAAGGTGATGTTAAATTTAACTACATTACAGAAGTGGAAAATTTAGAAATTTCAAAAAATGAAGAAAAATATGGAAAAATTGATGAAAAAATCGTAAAAAATATAAAAAATTATTTAAATTATGAATATTTATATAAAAATGAAGAAAACATTTCTTTTAAAAATTCAGTTACAAAATTGACAAAGCAATTTGAAGATGATAATGTTTTTCTGCCAAATTCAGAATATGTAAACACAAATTCAAATTTGGTGGAAATTGGTAATGCATATCATTTCGCGTTGAAAATTATTAATTTTAATGAAGTGAATAGTATGGAAGATATTTTGCTTTTATTTAAAGAAAATGCAAGTCTTTTAAGTGTGGAAAATCTAATTGATAAAAAACTTTTGCTTGAAAATATTTTAACACTTAAAAAATTTTGTAAGGGAAAAGTTTTTAAAGAACAAGAGTTTGTTTTAAAGGATTCCATATTAAATTTAATTGAAAAAAATTTTGATGATGAAATTATGGTTCAGGGTATTATTGACTTTTTTGTCATTAAAGAAGATGGCGGGGCAATATTAATTGATTATAAATATTCAAAAGAAAGAAGAGAAGAAATTTTAATAAATAGATATAAATTGCAACTTAAACTTTACAAAAATGCTATTGAAAATGGGCTTAATGTTATTGTGGATGAAATTTATTTAATGAATTTAAGATACAACGAAATTTATAATGTAAAAATTTAGAAAATATTCGGTTTAAATTGAAAATTGCTAGAAGCCAAGAGAAAGGCTTTTAGCGATTTTTTATCTTAATAATGGATAATTTTAAAGTAATTTTTATTATATTAAAAAATAAATAAAAAATATTTTAAAAATTATTTGAAAAATATTTAAAAATTATTAGTAATTATTTTAATCTTGTGTTATACTATGAATAAATTAGGAGGTTTATTATGTCTATGATGTTGGATATAGTAACAAACATAATAAAATTTTTGGGCACAGCAAGCACAACTTTAACGCTTGATATTCTTTTTATTATTGCCCTTGCTGTGGAAGCAGTTTTGGTTGTTTTCTTTCTTATTAAATCTGCTTTTTCTTATGAGGCAAGTTTAAACAGAAGCCTTGATAAAATCAATTATTGGTTGTTTGACAGAAAAGTGATAACCGAAGAAAATATTCAAGAATTTAATACTATAATGAAAACTAAAGCACCAAAAAGACTTTGCTATTTTTGGCAACAATACATACTTTTTAGAGAAGGTTCCCCATCTTCGTATATGTCTTCAGATAATTTAGTGGAAAAACCTTTAAAGACTTCATCTTATAATTCCAACATCAAAAACCTTAATGTTATTTCAACGGTTTGGGCAATCATTGTTGCAGTGTTTTTCCTTGTTGCAGTTCCAGCAAGCAACGATATGCTTACAGTAAGTGCTGTTGCAGGAGCAATTATTGTTGTTGCACTTATTTATGTTATTAATCTTATTTTCACCATTTATCTTAGAGCAAGAAAAAATGCACTACTTAATTCTATTTTTCAAAATGTTTCCTTGTTTGGTAGATTTATGGACAATGCTTGCATAGATTTGCCTTCATATATAGATTATCAAAT
>CALWFX010000041.1 GCA_944377765.1 uncultured Clostridia bacterium | reverse complement strand
TTAGCTCAGCTGGCTAGAGCGTATGGTTCATACCCATAAGGTCGGTGGTTCGATCCCACCAATCACCACCACAGGCAATGCCTGTTTAAATATGAATTTAACTGCCTTTGGCAGTTTTTTTATTTTTGATATAATAAAAAAAATAAGACTAGATAATTCTAGTCTTTTATTTTAATTGTTAAAATTAAAAACTTATATTCTTCTTTCTATTTCTTTAATGGTTTTTGCCATCTCTTCAAGTTGCTTATTCATTTTTTCTGTGGCTTCTGCAGTTTTCTTTGCATAATTTGGCTTTGGAAACACTTCATCCATAAAAGAATCAATTGTTTTGTCGCTTCTAAAAAATATACTGCACATTCTGCTTATCTCTTTTCCTGTAGATTTAAGAAAACTTTTAATACTCATAACCCTTTTCTCCTTTACATATTAATTATACCATATCTATCACCTTTTTTCAAGATTTTAATTTGCAATTGTTATGTATAAAATTAATATGAAAAATACTTATTCTATTTAATCAAAAAATAAAAGTCGCAAATGCGACTTTTATTTCATTTTTATTATGGTCTTCTTCTAAGTTCATTGGCAAGTTCTGTTATGCTCTTGTTAAGTGCATCCATCTTTTCGCCAACTTTTGCAGTGTTGTCTGCATTAACTTTATCCCAATTTGGACCTGCTGGCATAACAGCATCTCTAAGTTCTTTACCGCCTGGAGTTGATTTCAATGCTGTGCCATAGTTACCTAACATTTGTCCGCCAATTGCACCAGCTGTTTTGAATGCTCCACCAATTGCTCCACCAACAATTCCAGGATGTGCCATACGATAGTTACGAATGTTGGTTGCAGTATTATATCTATTAGTAACTCCTTCTGTTCTTGCATCCTGATTGCTCGCTGTCCCCATATAATTTAAAAATTGTCTATCAGGACGCTTAACATTTCCATTTCTATCTCTTTGAACATTACCTCTAGAATCAAGTTGCTGATTATAATCTCTTTTTAATCTTCCGGCATTAACTGTTGCTGACCTATTTTCTAAATCAAGTTTACCATTTGCATCTGTCAGTCCATTTGCATTTGCATGAGCTCTAGCCATGTTTTTAGCCTGTGCTTTAGTAAACCCTGCAGCTTCCGCTCTCTCTTGAACTTCTTTTCCTGTCAAATTTTGTCCATTTAAACCTTGTATGAATTTTTCTTTCTCTGCCTGTTGCATCTCTTCTTGGGCTCTCTGCATGCCAATCTCTGCCCTAGCACCACCAACTCCGCCTTTAATAAAGCCTTTAACTGCTCCACTTGTTCTCTTTGCCGCCTTAGAAACTACCTGACCAGCCTTTGAATTCATGAATGCTTTAGCACCTGCCTTCATACCAATTCCTGCTGGTGTTAAATTCATGAATGCTTTTCCGCCAAGTTTAGCGGCACCAACTGTCATAGCTGTTGCTTTTCCAATTGTTGAGCCAACTTCTTTGTTTATCTTATCGCCTGCGGCATTTGCATCTTCCGCTCCGATAAGCCCTGACAATGTGGAAATAACCGCCTTGATTGTGATAAGACCAACAATTATGAACAAGGTTTGAACAACCAAGTCTGCAATCGGAATATTAAAGAAATCAATTTCGTTTATATAAGGCAAGATAAGTAACATTAAGTTCATGCCAACAACTGCCCCATATGCCATAAGCACTTGTTTTGTGAATGCTTCTCGCCAACCTTTGAAGGCTTTTCCTTCGTCTAATGGTGCAAGTCCTGCAAGCGGTGGCATGACAAGGAACAAAACAACACACATAAACAATCTTGACATAAGCCCAAGCACAATGTTGATGAAAATTGACAAACAAACAATGCCCGCACCAAAACCAACAATAAAGTTAAAGTTCCATAAGTCATAGTAATACCAAACTAAACCAACATTAAACTTTGAAAAAGATGTTAAATTTTTCGTTAAAAAATTAGTAAAATATCTGTCTATTCTTATGCTGTCTGAATAATCTACTGTTTGAACTCCTTTATCAGTTTTAATATGTAAAAAGTTTGCAAAAGCTGTATCAATTTTATTTGCCAACTGTTCTGACGTTTCGCTATCTGCAAACAGGTCAAAATTTCCTGCGGAATTATTTCCTGTGAACTTTTGATCTATTTTATATTCTTGAGTTCTTACACGATTGGCATTATAGCCAGCAATTTTAAAAATTGATCCTGAAAATGGTTGACTTCGTGCTGCTACACTTCCTATCAAATCGGTACCCAAAATCCACTCTGCAGCATCAATTGCTATTTCTCCATATTTCACATTTCCAGAATAACCAAACATATCATAATAAATATATGTTTTCTCGGTTGTGACAGGTCGTCCATTTTCATCAGTTTCAGTGGATGGTGCTCGTGAGGTTTTGGTTAAATCAGTACCCTGAAGCCAATCACTAACTTTATCTTCACCATAAATTGAAATTATATCACTTGACCCAACCGAAGTCATATCATCAAGGGCAGTTAAAATTGCTTCACTTAAATAAAGCCCCAAAACAATGATAACAGGAACTGCAATCATGTTTAAAACTGCTTTTCCTGCTGTTGCCACAATTGGAAGTGGACCTTTTGCAGACTTTTCGTTATAGGAATAATGACTTTTAACAATTGCAACAAGAGTTGCAAGAAAACAAATGATTAAACCAAAAATTACAAATGACCAAAAAACAGTGGAGAGAACAGAATATGTTAAATTGTCATCATTAATCCCCAAAATGCCTGTGATGAAATTTGTTACAATGTCACCATTTATTGGTTTTCCATCAACATAATAAATATCAAGCCCAGCCAACTTTCTGAAAAGTGCCTGAATTAAATCAATGATACTAATGAAAGAAGAATATAATAAGTAGATAACTTTAGGTATTAAATTGAATAATTCACTAAAAAAATCGGCTATCCAATCAAACATAACGATATTCTCCCTTCTCTTATTTTTCTCATTATATCAAATAAAAATACAATTATCAACAAAATTTTCCACTTTTCCACAAAAAAATAAAAATAAATTTTAAAAATATTCTCT
>CALWFX010000040.1 GCA_944377765.1 uncultured Clostridia bacterium | reverse complement strand
GTTCTTTTGATGCTCGGACTTTCCTCATTCTATCGTTCACCGATAGAACGCGACCATCTGTTTGACTGACACTAAAATATATCACAATAAAATTATTTTGTCAACCTTAGAAAAGAAAGAATTTTCGACATAATTCGATAAAAATACCATTGACTTAATTACCATAAAATGCTAAAATACCCATTGTGCTTAAAAGGAGAAAAAATGGATAAAATACAACTTGAAAATAATGCAAATATTTTTGACTATGTAAAAAATCATGCGATGGAATGTAAAGGTAGAAAAATTTTCACAAATAAAAAAATGATAGAGAATTTAGTTAATCTTGCAGGAGAAAGAAATATTTATATTCAAGGAAAAACGATGCAACTAACTTTTATTAATCAAGAAAACAAAAATCTTGCACTTGTTGAAATTGTTAAAGAAGGTTCAGATTGTTATTGGTTTAAAGATATAAAAGCCAAAAATATAACTTCAATTGCACCTGTCGACACAACCAAAGAACCTATGCATATCATTAACAAACCTTCACTTGAAAAAGTTTATTTTTAATTAAAATCAACATAAAAATCATTTTTAAATTAAAAAAACATGAAAAAATCATGTTTTTTTTAATTTTTTATTGTTTTTTGTGGATATTTTTTATTAATTAGCCAACATTAAATATTTGTTTAACTCTTCCATGTTTATCAGCACTATATCCTTGCATAACACCATCTTGTGAAACTTTTATGCCAACTCCATATTTTGCCATATTTTTTGTTGCCGCCAATCTTCCACCACCAAGACTTCCTGCTTCAATCTTAATAATTGCACCAACTGCAATAATGGTTCCATCAAAGTCCACAACCATCGCTCCATCAATTGCAACCAACTCTTCAAGCAAAGTTCTGTCAAGTTCATACAATTTTTTGCCAGAAATTATTGTGGCGATAGATTTTGATTTAATACAATTATACTTATCCATAAACTCTTCATATGAACAATTATAATCTCTTTCATTTTCCTTAGGTTTATTTAAATTATATAGTTTCCCTGCTTCTTCAATTTCAATCTGTTTTTTTATCTCAAAATGCGGTTTAGAAATAATATCTGCCCCATCAATATGTTGCAGCGCCTCCCTTGTCTTATCTTTATTAAGATAAATAATACAAGCACCTTTGTAACCAAATGAACAATCAAGAGCAGTGTTATAAATTGCCCTTCGAATTTGTTTCGCTGTGTATGAAACATTGCTATATAAAAGCCTTATTACTTCATCATGAGAATAAACACACCAACGACCATTACGCTTTGCAAACATCAGTTGTCTGGAATAAAAAATTAAAATATCTCCCTTAGTGGTAAGCACAATACCAATTCTTTTATCATTACAACTTCTTGCTACCCTGTCATACATATAAGGTGAAACAGTTGGTGCAAATTTAGTGCTTTTTAAGTTTACATAGCCATTTAATTTTCCATTCTTATCAAATTCAATAAAAGAAGAAATTCCATCTGTTAGTCTGGCAAAAAAGTCATTGTCTATGATATCAATATATGAAACACTTTTTTCCTTTTCATTTAAAGCTGATAAGTTAACAAAAATACCCATGGAAACATTGTTCCCTTCATAAGTTCTTGTTGACCATTTTTCCAAAACAGAAATAATTCCAATAATGGTTTCAGATGCAGTGTCAGTTACACTTTCAATCAAAGCCTTTTCAATGGCAACACCTTGCAATTTTTGAAGATAAACAGCATTATTAAAATCATAGGAAGAAATAACAGTCATCTCTTCCAAGATTGCACGAATAATATTTACTTCAAAAGACTTAAAAGCCTGCCCTCTTTTTAAAATTATTCTATACTCATCAGTTTTTGAAGGTTTCAAAAGCACAGAATTCCTCTTACCTAGTGCAACTTCCAAATCTCTTGATGATGATTCTGTTTCCCCTGCCACATATGAACCTGTAAACAATGGGACAATCAACTTGTTGACAAAATCATAAAACTGTAACTTATCCATACTTTTGCCCCTTTTATCAAAATTTTAAATTTTTCTTTAGAAACCTCCAAATTTCAAAATATAATCAAAAATTTAAAGTTAAATAATTTATTAAATAAAAACCTTTATATTTATATAATAAATTTAGAAATATTCGTTGTCAAGTATTTTTAATTAAAAAAATAAAACTTTTTATTAAAAAATTGAATAAATATGCGAAAAAATAGATTTTTTTCAGATTTTTTATTATTTTTTATTATAATTTTCATCGTTTTCTTTTTGCAAATTATTTTTTATAATTGTCAACGCCTTATTTTCTATCCTTGAAATATATGACCTTGAAATTCCAAGTTTTTCTGCAACTTCCTTTTGAGTTAATCCCTTTTCATCAACAAGCCCATACCTTAACTTGATAATCTCTTGTTCTCTTTCATCCAATTTTGTGTTTATTATATGTTTTATTTTTTGCATTGATAAATTATTATCAACTTGATTAAATAATTCATCTTCATCAGAGGCAATTACATCCATAAGTTCAAGGTCATTATCTTCTTCGTTGTTGGTTGTCAAACTGTTTAACGAAACAACATTTTTATGCTTTTTATTCGCTCTTATTAACATTAATATTTCATTATTAATGCATCTTGCAGCATATGTTGAAAGTTGAACTTTTTTATCATAATCAAAAGTATCAATTGCTTTAATCAATCCAATTGTTCCAACAGACAAAAGATCGTCAACTTCAAGCGTGTTTGTGTATTTTTTCACAACATGAGCAACAAGTCTTAAATTATGACTAATAAGTTTTTCTCTTGCCTTTTTGTCGCCTTTTTTCATTTTTTCAAATTCTTTTTTTTCTTCCTCTAATGTAAGCGGTTTAGGAAAACCTTGAACAGTGTCGACAAAGTTTGTAAACAAACTTATTCGACTAAAAAAATACACAAAACTTTCAAAAACCATATAAACTCCTATGGAAGATTTATATGTTACAATTTGTCGAATTTTGCTTGACCAATAAAAATAATAAAAAATGCCACATATCTGTGACATCAATTAAAAGTATTTTTATTTATTAAAATAACTCCTCAACAAAACTTTCAGCACCAAATGGTTCTAAATCATTTTCCTTTTCCCCAGTTCCAACAAAAACAACTGGCAATTTATACTCTTTTTCAATTGCAATGATAACACCACCCTTAGCAGTTCCATCAAGTTTGGTTAAAATTATTCCATCAATATCAACAAACTCGTCAAATACCTTAATCTGCGACAAAGCATTCTGCCCAGTGGTTGCATCCAAAACAATAAAAGTATATTTGTTTGCTTCTTCATACTCACGATTGATAATTTTATCAATTTTTCTTAATTCTTCCATCAAATTGGTCTTTGTGTGAAGTCTGCCTGCTGTGTCCACAATTAAAACATCTGTTTTCTTTGCCTTTGCGCTCTTAATTCCGTCAAACACAACAGCGGCGGCATCTGCACCTTCTGCATGCTTAATTATTCTTGTTTTTGTTCGCTCTGCCCATTCAGCAAGTTGCGAAGAAGCAGCGGCACGAAATGTGTCGCCAGCAACCAAAGTTACATCTTTTTTCTCCTTTTTAAAATAAGAGGCAAGTTTTCCGATTGTGGTGGTTTTTCCAACGCCATTAACACCAACAATTGTTATTATTGCTGGATACTTAATTTCAATTTTAGGAGCATCCTCAAAGTAGTTTCTTATAATCTCTTTTAAAACTTTTTTAACATCTTCGCCCTTTCTGACCTTTCGTCTATGACATTCATCACGAAGTTCTTCCACAATTTCCATTGCACTTTTAACACCAACATCAGCAGAAATTAAAACATCAATTAAATCATCAAAAAACTCGTCATTTAGTTCCCCATGACTTAGCAATTCGTCGATTTTACGAGTAAGAGCATCCTTTGTTTTCTTTAATGCCTGTCCAATCTTTTTAAAAAAGCCCATTACAAAATCTCCTTAAATTAATTTGCCTGTTCTGCCTGCTTAATTGCATCAGCAAGTTTAACAGAAACAATCTTTGAAACACCTTTTTCTTCCATTGTAACACCATAAAGACTGTCTGCAAGTTCCATTGTTGGTTTTCTGTGAGTGATAACAATGAACTGAGTGGACTCAGAAAGTTTCTTTAAGTATAACGCAAACCTTTCAATATTTGCATCGTCAAGTGCAGCCTCAATTTCATCAAGAAGTGAAAATGGCAAAGGCTTCAATCTCAAAATAGAGAACAAAAGTGCAATTGCAGTAAGTGTTTTCTCTCCACCACTTAAAAGAGATAACTTATTTGGTGCTTTACCCGGAAGTTGAACCATAATTTCCACACCTGCAAGAAGTGGGTCTTCACTTTCAGTGAGTTCCAATTTTGCATTTCCACCGCCAAATAATTCACGAAAAACAACTTTGAAACTGCTGTTAATTTTATCAAATTCTTCATTAAATTTAGTTAGCATTTCCCCAGATAAGTCTTTGATAATCTTAACCAAATCTTCTTCCGCTTTTTTAAGGTCGTTAGACTGAGTTGACATATCATTATACCTATCAAGAAGAGTGGCAACATCTTCAATGGCATGCACATTAACATAACCAAGAGCAGAAATATCTTTTTTAAGTTTGTTTATTTCTATGCTTGCTTCTTTAAAATCAAAGTCTGGTCTTCTGTGTTCAAGGCAAGTTGAATATGTTAAATTATATTCTTCATAGATGCGTTCTTGCATTGTTTCAAGTTCGCTGTCAACCTTAGATAAATTCATCTCTTCACGATATTTTCTGTCATTAATTTTTGAAATACTCTCCAAAGTTTGTGTTTTTGTTTCATCATACTTCTTCAAAGTTGAAGAAATATCACCCTTTTCGTTTTCTAATTTTTCCCTCTTCAAACGAATTTCATTCATGTGGTCTTTTGCACTTGAAGGTCCAGCATTTTCAATTTGAATTTTAATCATATCTTCCGCTTGATTAATAAATGCATCATTTTCTTCAATTTGTTTTTTCAAAGTGATTGAATTTGCATTTTGTTTATCAATTTCTGCAACAAGTCTATCAATTTCATCAGTGATATTGTTGATTTTTTCTTCACTTGACGCAATTTCCACCTTAATTGTTGTCATTTTCCCAACAATTTCATCTCTTTCTGCTCTTAAAGCATTAGATTTTTCTTGTTTTTGTTTTATTAAAAGGTCAGCATCTTCCTTATTGCCACTTAAAGCATTTTTAACCAAATTAATTTCACTTAACTCTTTTTCAATCAAGTTAATCTTATTTTGAACAGAAGTTTTTTCCATGTCATACACCTTCTGTTCTTCTTCTGCTTCTTCAAGATCTTTCTTGCAAGCATCAAACTTTTCTTGTTCTTTTGCAAGTCTAATTTCACAGTCATTTTTTTGTGCAAGAAGGCTATTTTCTTTTTCGGCATACTCAGATATATCACTCTTTAAATGTTCAATTTCAAGAGTCATTTCTTCTTCATTTTTTGTAAGTTTTTTGATTTCTTCTGCCAAGGTTTCAATTTCTCTTTGTCTTGAAATCAAGTTGACAGCCTCACTTTTTTTACTACCACCAGTAAGCGAACCCTGTGTGCTTACAACATCCCCTTCAAGAGTAACAATTCTAAATGAAAAGTGATTGTCTTTTGCAAGGTCGACCGCCGTTGCAAGAGTGTCAACAATGCAAGTTGCACCCAAAAGGTTACTGATGACATTGTCAATCTCTTTGTCATATTCAATAAGTTTGCTGGCAATTCCAAAAACCCCTTTTTTACCAGCAATAAGTCTTACATCCAAATCTCTTCTTTTCATGGAGTTGATAGGCAAGAAAGTTGCACGACCAAACTTATTTTCTTTCAAATAATTGATTAAGTCTTTTGCACCATTTTCATTGAAAGTAACAATGTTTTGAACCGCACTGCCAAGAGCAACTTCAATGGCTGTTTCAAATTGTGCTGGGACTTTAATTAATGATGCCAAAACACCCACCATTTTACTGCGAATTGCTGAATTTTTTTCACTCTCTTTCAAGATTTTTTTAACACTATAAGCATAACCTTCGAACTCTGCTTGCATTTCAACCAAAAGTTTGCGCCTATTTTCATATACCTTAATTTGAGTGCCTAAATTAGCCTTTTCCTGTTCAAGTTCTTTCAATCTCTTAGAAGCAATAAAACTCTTTCCTGAAATTTCGCCACAATTTGCCTTCAATTCTTCAAAAGACTTAGTTAGCATATCGACATTGTTTTGTGTGTCTTTTTCAAGTTTTGTAAGATTATCAATTTTATTTTTCGCTTCTTCCAAATTTTTCTGCAAATTTTCAAGATTTTCTTTAAGAATATTTTTTTCTGCTTCATAACGAGAAGCATTACTTTTAACATCAGAAAGCGAACCTAAAGTGTCAATAAACTTCTGTTGAGATAAACCTGCTTCATTTTCGCTCATGGTCATTTCATCAACAATTTCAAGGTGTTTATTTGATAAACCCGCATAAGTCTTATTTAAAGTGTCAAGTTTACCTTGAAGTTCATTAAGTTCCACCTTTTTAAGTTCAAGTGTTTCATTACAATTTTCTAATATAACATTTGCATTTGATAAATCTAAATGCAATCTATCATTTTCCTTTTGAGTGTAATTTATTTTTTCTCTAATAACTCTAACTTCGCCTTCTTGCTTTTCAAGTTCAACAGTAACCTTTAAAAGTTCATCATTAAGAGAAGAAATTTCTTTGTCAAAAGTTGAAAGTTTTTGAAGTTCAGCATCATACCTTGCTGTTGTTTCTTCAAGTTCCTGTTGTCTTACTTCAAGTTCTTCAGCAAGTGCTTTTAATTTTTCATTAATTTCTGCCTTAACAGTGTTTGCATTTTCATATTGAAAAATATATGCATTAACTTCCAAATCTTTAAGTTGACCTTTATACTCCAAATATTTCTTAGCATCTTCTGCTTGCTTTTTCAAAGGTCCCATTTGTCTTTCAATTTCTGCAATTATATCATCAATTCTAACAAGGTTATCTCTTGTTCTTTCAAGTTTTCTTTCTGCTTCATCCTTACGACTTTTAAACTTTGCAATTCCTGCTGCTTCTTCAAACATTGCTCGGCGTTCTTCTGGCTTTTCATCCACAATTTCGCTAACTTTACCTTGTCCAATAACCGAATAACCATTTTTACCAATACCACTATCAAACAAAAGGTCAGTAATGTCTTTTAAACGACAAGTGTTTTTATTTATTTGATACTCACTTTCTCCAGAACGATAAAGTTTTCTTGTAATTGAAAGTTCATCATAGGAAATATTGAAAAATCTGTCAGTGTTATCAAAAGTCAAGGTAACTTCGCAATAAGATAAACTTCTTCTCTTCTCTGTTCCTTTGAAAATAACATCTTGCATATTATCGCCACGAAGAGATTTTGCACTTTGTTCACCAAGCACCCAACGAATAGCATCTGAAACATTACTTTTTCCACATCCATTAGGCCCAACAATAGCAGTAAAACCACCATTGAATTCAATGGAAGTTTTGTCTGCAAACGACTTAAAACCTATCATTTCAATTTTCTTAAAATACATAAACTTACCTAACCTTATTGAATAGTGTTTTAGTTATATTAACAAATATATTTTATCATAAATTTAGACATATTCAAAAACAAAAATGGGCTTGAAAGCAAAATTTTGCGAAAAATTCGCAAAATTTTCCCTGCCTGCAAAGGCAGAGGTGGCAAATTGCCACGCTTTCAAGCCCACAAACTAATCTTTAAATAACTTATTCAAAGCAACAAAAGCACAATTTTGTTCTGCACTCAACTTGTCTTTTCCATAGCCAGTTGCAATCAAATCTTCATCCATATAAAAATTAGCAACAAAATTGTCATCTTCCTTTTCAGTTACATACTTTAAAGAACATTTAAAGTTAGCCTGAATAAGTTCTTGCAGTTGAGATTTATAGTTAGTATCTTCAACATTTTCAAAACCATTAAGACCAAGAAGATTTACAATAAAATTTTTAACAAACTCCAAACCATTTTCAAGATAAATAACTGCAATAATGGCTTCCATAACATCGCCTTTTATTGCTCTTGTCACTTTGCCTTGCAAACTTTTTCCTAAAAACAGTTCATTTTCAATATCTAATTTGTCAAAACATTCTGCCAAATATTCTTCGGAAACAAAATGCGCTCTTAAAACAGTTAAATCTCCTTCTTTTTTATCACAGTTTTCAAAAAGGTAATCACCCACAACAAAATCTAATATACTATCACCCAAAAACTCCAAACGCTGATAATTGTTTTTAGATTTTGACGGATGAGTTAACGCTTCATTGATAAGTTTACGATTTTTAAACTCTACGCCAATTTTTTCATCAATCATTTTTTACCTCAATTTTGTCAGTCATCTCAGTTACCATTTTTTCAATTTTATCTATCAAATTGTTTTCATGAAGTTTTTTAACTTGTTCAATAGATGCACATATATTATCTCTTCCACATGAGCCATGATTTTTAACTACCAGTTTTTTACATCCTAAAAAAGGTGCTCCGCCATGCTTGTTTGCATCAAGTTTAACTTTCAAAGCCTTAAAAGTCTTTTTCATAAACAACGCACCAAGCATAGACATTTTACTTTTTTTAATCTCGCTTTTCAAAACAGAAAGAATACTGCTTGCAGTGCCTTCAACTCCTTTAAGAAGAACATTTCCCGCAAAGCCATCTGTAACAATAACATCAACATCGCCACTCATAACTTCCTTGCCTTCACAATTTCCAACAAAGTTAATTGGCAATTTTTTCATAAGTAGATAAGTTTCTTTAACAAGTTCATTGCCCTTATGCTCTTCACTACCATTGTTAAGTAGTGCCACTCTTGGACTTTCCACATTTTCAACAATAGAATAATATGCACTTCCCATAATTGCAAAATGCAAAAGATTAACACTCTTACAATCAACATTTGCTCCGCTGTCAATGATGATAACATCACTTCCTTTTTTGGTTGGAAGAATAGGAGCAAGAGCAGGTCGAGAAATACCTTTAATTCTACCAATTTTCATAATCGCACAAGATAAAATTGCCCCAGTGCTTCCAGCAGAAACTAAACCAACAACACTTTCATCTTCTTTCAATAAATCAAAGGCTTTAACCAAAGAACTATCTTTTTTTTGCCTTATTGCAATTGTTGGCACATCATCATTAGTAATCACTTCGCTTGCATGCACAATTTCAATACGCTCAGTTCTGCCTTTTAAAATTTCTTTAATTTTATTCTCATCTCCGCAAAGAACAACAGTTATATCTTTATTTTGTTCAACAGCCTTAACCGCTCCTTCCACAACTTCAAGTGGAGCATTATCACCACCAAAAGCATCAACAACAATTTTCATACTAAACTCCTTAATTTTTATTATAACTACAATTCGCAAAATATGATAACAAAAAAATCAAAATATGTCAAAGAATATTAAATCATTGCATTAAAAAATGAGAATAAGTTTATTCTCATTTCAATTCGCTTCGCTCTTCATTGTCATAAAAATGCAGCAGCATTTTTATGACACGCATCCAAATTCACTTACTTTAATTGTAAATTGAAAGCCTTGAACTGATGTTGCAAATTTTTGTGTTGGTCCGCCATACTCTGTTCGACAGGTTATGTTATTGATATTTGTTCCCATGTCACGAGTAAAGTATATTGTTATTCCTAACATA
>CALWFX010000039.1 GCA_944377765.1 uncultured Clostridia bacterium | reverse complement strand
ATTAATAGGTAAATTACAAGTTTTTTTTGCATAAAATTATTTTAATTAATTTTGACATTTTAATTCTTAAACTTCTAAAATTTTATGCTTAAAGCATATATTTTTCTATGAAAAAAGTTTGGACAATTGTTTTTCTCATTTTTGGCACTATTGTTGGCTCTGGTTTTTCCAGTGGGAAGGAAATTTTTGTTTTTTTCAGCCGATTTGGGAATATGTCGTATTTTTATATTTTCCTTGCTTGTGTTTTGTTTTTCCTATTATTTTA
The DNA here is from genome assembly GCA_944377765.1 of uncultured Clostridia bacterium. Classification (GTDB taxonomy): domain Bacteria; phylum Bacillota; class Clostridia; order Christensenellales; family UBA1242; genus Caccovivens. Next base: position 21,117 of record CALWFX010000039.1, on the reverse strand, counting down.
TATTTTTTTATTGAAAGGCAAAAACATTATCGAAAAACTGGAAAATTCCAAAGTCATCAATTTAATCATTATTTTTATCTCAATTGTTTTCACTGCGTCCATGTTTGCCGGTCTTAAAAGTTTGTTTGCTTTTTCAGGTTCATTTTTTTATATATTTTTATGTGCAATTCTGCTATCTTTTACCCTTTTTATCACATTTAAAGGAATGAAAACTCTTGAAAAGGTAACTGCATTTCTTATGCCAACTTGTGCTTTTGTGTTTTTAAGTATATTAATTTTTATATGCTTTCAAAATCAGGAATTTTCTGTTGAAATGTCAAGTCCTTTTGGCTTTTGGTATAGTCCTCTTTATGTTGCTCTTAATTTTTCCACAAGCACTTTTATTGTTTCAAAAGCGGGGAAAGATTTAAATAAAAAACAGACTTTTCTTGTAAGCCTGTTCTCTTCATTACTTCTTTTTGCCTTTCTGACATTTGGCAATTTTGCTCTTCTTGGGCATCCTGACAGTTTTTATGCAGATATGCCTTTTTTGTATCTTTGCAAAGACAATACTTTTTTCTTTATTATGTGCTACGTTGTCATTTTTATTAGTTGTTTTACCACACTTCTTTCTTTGTGTTTAACACTTAAACATAGTTTTTTAAATTTCTTTAAAAATGAAACAGTTGCAATTTGTTTTTCCGTGTTTTTACCTTTTTTAATAAGTGAATTTGGCTTCTCACAAATTGTGTCGTATTTGTATCCATTATCATCAGTTTTGGGCATTTTTCTTTTGTTATTTTTTATACTTTCTTTCAATAAGGCTGACAAGATAATACATGACAAAAGCGAGTATGCAAAGCACAAAGGTGGCAGACATCACTAAATCAATTTTGAATATTTGTCCGCCATAGACAATTAAATAGCCAAGTCCAGCCTTACTTGTTAAATATTCTCCCATGATGCTACCGACCCAACTCATGCCAACATTAATTTTTAAAACAGATATAAAATCTGGCATGGAAGAAGGCAAGATAAGTTTCCATAATATTTGAAATTTATTTGCGTGCATACTTTTAAGTAGCAAAATTTTCCCTTCATCACATGCTATAAAGGAAGAAAGCATGCTCATGGTGGTAATAACAATGCAGATAAGAACGCACATTAAGATTATGGCACTGGTTCCTGCTCCGACCCACAATATGATAACTGGACCGAGTGCAATTTTTGGTAAAGAATTTAAAACTACAATGTATGGTTCAAAAATTTTCCTTACTTTTTCATTCCACCAAAGTAATATTGCAATTAAATATCCAAGCACTGTGGCAATGGCAAAGCCAATGAGTGTTTCATATAGTGTTACCCAAGCATGATGAAAAAGTGTTCCTTCTTTAATTAATTCCCCAAGTTGGAGAATAATTCTTGAAGGGCTACTTACAAAAAATGGATCTAGTGCTCCAACAGAAGTTAGAAGTTCCCAAAGCCCAAGAAAAGCAACAAGAATAAAAATTCTGAAAAAAATGACAATAAACTTATCTTGCTTTAATTTTCTGACATATTTTTTATGTGATAACGAAAAATTAACTATTTTTTGTTTCGCTTTTTTCATTTGTAAGTTCTCTCCATATTTTATCAAAATATCCGCTAAAAGATTTGTCTTCTCGCTTCTTTAATGGTGTTTTTCCGCTAAGGTTTAACAATATTTCATCTTTGATTTTTGCAGGGCGGGATGTTAGCACTTCAATTTTATCCGAAAGAGAAATTGCTTCTGAAATGTCATGTGTAACAAGTAAAGCAGTTTTCTTTTCATTTTTGATTATTTCATAAACATCATCACAAAGTGTTAATCTTGTTTGAAAATCAAGAGCAGAAAAAGGTTCGTCAAGGAGTAATAGTTTTGGTTCCATGACCAAAGTTCTAATTAATGCCACTCTTTGACGCATCCCACCACTAAGGGCACGAGGTTTTTTATTTTTAAAACCATCAAGGTTATATTTTTTTAATAATTCTTCTGCAAAAGCAAGTTTTTCATCAATATTTGATGGTTTTTGAAGTTCCAATCCCAAGGTTATATTTTTCCAAACGCTACGCCATTCAAACAGCATGTCGCGTTGAAACATATAGCCTATTTTTTTTGTATCTATTTTATCTGTTCCATCCAAAAGAACTTGCCCGTCGCTTGGCTTTAAAAGTCCAGCAGTAAGTGATAGGATGGTGGTTTTGCCACACCCACTTGGCCCCACCAAAGAAACAAATTCTTCTTCTTTAACAGTAAAGTTTATGTTATCAAGAGCGAATATTTCATCGCTTTTTGTTTGATAGAAGTATTTTACATTTTTAAATTCTAAGATATTTTTCATTGTTGCCTCTACAAATACATCATATTTTTTATTACAAATTTTGTGAAAAATTATAGTCATAAAAAGTTGAAAAGACAAAATTCGACAATTATAATTCAAGGCGAAAGTTGCAACAAAAGGAGAAAATTGTGGAAGAAAATGAATTAAAAAAAGCATTACTTAAAAAAGCACTTGGTTACACTTTTAATGAAATTGTTGAAGAGTATTCCTTAGATGAAGATGGAATGCCAAAATTAAGCAAGCGAAAGGTAACAAAAAAATTTAATCCGCCAGACATAAGCGCAGTTAAAATGCTTTTAGAGAGTAAAGATTTTTTATCAGCTGAAAAACTTTCACATATGACAATTAGCGAACTTGAACAAGAGAAAAAGCGACTTTTAAAACTTTTAAAGGAGGAAAATGGAGAAAGTTGAAAAATGTTTGCACAAAGTTAAGTGTGATTTTAATGGTTGCAGAAATTTAGCAAATTATTATGTCAGCACTCGCGGATTTATTAAAAACGAATTTGCTTTCTGTGAAAATTGCATGAAAGAACTTTTTGAAGAACTTTCAAAAACTTTTGTGCCAAAGGCTATAGAATCGCATTTTAAACCAAATAGGGCGGTTAAAAGGAGAAAAAATGAAGAATAAAAACGATATTGTTAAAGAAGTTTTGGATGACTTTCAAAAGCGTGTGGAAGAAAGAAAAAAGTTTGATATGCAATGGCAACTTAACATGAATTTTTATATGGGCAATCAGTTTTGTTCTGTTGGCTTTGGTGGACTTATTGAAGATATTGACAGACAGTACTTTTGGCAGGAAAGAGAAGTTTTTAATCATATTGCACCGAAAATTGATATAAGGCTTGCAAAGTTATCAAGAATTAAACCTAAAATGACTGTTTTGCCTGCAACTAATGATGAAAGCGACATTTACACTGCAAAAGTTTCAAAAAAGATATTAAACGCAGTTTCAAACAAGTATAATTTATCGCAAAAAATTAACCAAGCAACAAAGTGGAGTGAAATTTGTGGGACAAGTTTTTATAAAGTGTTTTGGAACAGCAATATTGGTCAAGTTGTGGCAATTGAAGAAGATGGAAGAAAGATTAAAGCAGGGGATGTTGATTTTGCTGTTTGCTCACCTTTTGAAATTTATCCAGATAGTTCCACCAATGAAAACTTGGAAGATTGCCAGAGTTTAATACATGCAAAAGTATATTCAAAAGATGAAATTAAAGATATGTATGGCATTGATATTGATGGTCAAAACATAAACATTTTCTCGCTTGACAACACAGTTAACCTTGGTGGACTTGGTTATAATGGTATTGGAACAAAAATTATTGAAACAACAAAGCAAAATGCTGGAATTGTGCTTGAAAAATATGTTCGACCAAATGCTGAATTTCCTAATGGTCGACTTATTATTGTGGCGGGAAATGAACTTGTGTTTGATGGTGAACTTCCATACATTAATGGAACAGATGGCAAGCGTGACTTTCCTTTTATCAAGCAAGTTTGTTGTGATGAAGTGGGATCTTTTTGGGGAGTAAGCTTAATTGACAGGCTTATTCCAGTTCAAAGGGCTTATAACGCTGTTAAAAACAGAAAGCATGAATATTTAAATCGTTTAACTCTTGGGGTGTTAACTGTGGAAGATGGAAGTGTGGATGTTGAGAATTTGGAAGATGAAGGGCTTGCACCGGGTAAAATTTTGGTATATAGGCAGGGTGCAACACCACCAAAATATCTTGACTCTGAAACTTTGCCAACTGATTTTGAAAAGGAAGAAGAGAGATTACTTGAAGAGTTTACTGTTATTAGCGGAACAACTGAAATGGGCAGTATGGAAAGTGTTTCCGCATCCATGAGCGGAACTGCTTTGGAACTGTTACTTGATGAAAATCAAACAAGACTGTCTTTTACAACCGATAGCATTAAAAATGCAATCAAAAGCATTGGAAAACAGATATTAAGGCTATATAAGCAATATGCAACAATACCAAGAATTGCCAAAATTGTTGGTGATAATGGAAATATTGAAATTTTCTATTTCAAAAGTAGTGACATTTCAAGTGATGATGTTGAACTTGACACAGAAATTGAAAGCAACGACACAATAAGCCAAAAAAGAGAAATGGTGTATACCTTGCTTGAAAAAGGTGTGCTATATGACGAAAAGGGCTCACTTTCTGAAACAATGAAAAGCAAAATTCTTGAAATGATTGGTTTTGGTGTTTGGGAAAATGCCAAGGACTTAAATGAACTCCACATGAAAAGGGCAGATAAAGAAAATATTGAAATGCTTGAAGGTAATTTTGTTGATGTTAAGGAAATTGATAATCATGAGTTACATATTAACGAACATATTGCCTTTATGCTTTCAGGTGACTATGAAAACAATGAAAACGAAGGTATTGAAGAAATTTTTATGAAACACATAAATTCACACAAAAATTTAATTAAGGAAGGTTAATTATGGATGAAGATGAAAAGTTTTGGGAACAACCAGAAGATTTGACTCTTGACGAAGAAGAAAATAATGGCTCCCAAAAAAGTGAAGACCAAGAAAATATAGACGAACAGAGCAACGCGGAAAAAGGCGAAACTTTTATTGGAAAATTTAAAGATGCACAGGCTCTTTGGGATGCCTATAACAACTTGGAAAAGGAATTCACAAAAAAATGTCAAAGATTATCTGAACTTGAGAAAGATAAGACGGAAGATATTGAAAAAACTAATGAAGAAATTGACAAAAAATATCATGCGTTCCTTTCTGCCAATATGGAAGCGGAAAACTTTGGTGAAGAACTTAAAAACAGAGTTTTAAGTGATGAAAGTCTTAAAAAATTGGATGACCCTTTTAGTTTTGTTTGGGCTGAAATGGTTTTTGAAAAACTTAAAAATAGTCCTGACGACAAGGTCATCTCTGACTATGTTTTAAATAACAATACTGTTAAAGACATGGTCATTAAAAATTATGTAAATCAACTATCGGAAAATAAGTCACCTATAATGATATCTTCTTCGGGCAAAAGGGTGGGAACAATGGTTTCCACTCAAAAACCCGAAACTTTGAAAGATGCGAAAAAGGTTTTACTTGACTTACTTTCCTAACAAAAGGAGAGAAAAATGATTACATTACAAAGTGCAGAAAACGCACTCAAAAATGTCTATTTGGGCTTAGTGGCAAATCAAATTAACATTGCAGCAGACCCACTTCTTGCTCAAATTAAACATTCAACAAGCAATATTTATGGAAAAGAAATAAGAAAGGCAGCACCAGTTGGAATTAATGGTGGTATTGGTGCAGGAGATGAAGATGGCGAACTTCCAAACCCTTCACCAACTCAATATGCTCAATTTGTTGCAGAACTTAAAAATCTTTATGGAACTTTTCAAATTTCTGATAAAGCATTAAGAGCAACTTCAAACAATGTGAACAGTTTTGTTAATCTTTTAACTGATGAAATGGACAATCTTATAAAATCAAGCAATTTTAATTTAAGTAGAATGCTTTATGGAGATGGTAGCGGTTCTTTGTGCCTTGGCTCAACAAGATCTATCAAAGCCCCATATTATTTTGAAATTGGTAACAGAATAAACAATCTTGCAGAAGGTATGCAAGTTGAATATTATGATGAAAATAATGAAAATGTTTTCTATTTCACTGTTTCTTATGTTGATTTAGTAAATAAGAGAATGTATATTAAAGAATCTGAGTTGGGGTCATTTAATATGGGAAGTGATTTCTATCTTAGAGGTGCAAAAGATAAAGAAATTACTGGTATTGAAGGAATTTTCTCTAAGAGCACTCTTTATGGATTAAGCAAAGAAGAAAACCCATGGTTAAAACCTTATGATGTTACAACTGATGTATATATTTCAGATACTCAAATACAAAATATGATAGACTTCTTGGAAGACCATTCAAATTCTCAAATTAACTATATTGCAACAACAAAACCAATAAGACGCTTATATCAAGAATATCTTGGTGCATACAGAAGAAATATTGATGTAACAGAACTTAAAGGTGGATTTAAAACAATAACTTATAATGGTATCCCTGTTGTTGGAGATAGATTTGTTAAAGATAACACAATGTATTTCTTGAATACTAACGATTTCACTCTTTATGAAATGTGCGACTGGAAATGGCTTGAAGATGAAAGTGGAAGAGTTCTTAAACAAATTCCTAACTATCCAGCATATCAGGCAACTCTTGTTAAATATGCTGAACTTGTTTGTGATAGACCTGGTGGACAAGGTAAATTCTCTAAGGTGGCTTCAACATTAACTCCACCTGAAACATAATTAAAAGGAAAAATAAATGAAAAGGTCATTTGAAATTTATAGTGATTGTCAGGATATAATTAAAAGATTAAGGGAGATAGATAAAGATTATTTTGTATTATATAATTTAGATAGAAATTGTTTTGAATTACATAATAGAGCACAGATAAATGATACCTTTTGTTTAAGTTTGCCTTTTGAATATCTTGATGAACGAGTAATTGATTTAACTTTGAAAACATTAAGTGTAAAGCGTGATGAACTTATTAAAGAATTGGATGCAGAAAATGAAAGATTGGTTAAAGCAAAAACTCGCACAATTTTAAATGACGTGGAGGCAAGATTATATGAATGTTAAGGATATTATTGCATTCGCTTGTTCTTTTATAGGAGAGCAAGAAATAATGAAAAAATTGACTTCTCAAGATTCGGCAGACCTAACAACAAAAGAAAGTGAAAAGGTGGATACGCTTGTCAGGTGCTTTAATTTTGTTAACCAAGAGATAGCATCTGACTATCTCCCTTTTTTATATACAGAGAAAATTGAAGTTGATAATTCAATTTTGAATTTTTCTGACTTAACAAAAATAGTTGTTAATATTTACGCTTTAAAGGGAAGTTTTAATCAAAATATTAAATATAAAGTATATTCAAACTATATTCAAGTTTTTGGAAAGGCGAAGAGTATCACTTATTCATATCTTCCTGAAAACTTGACGCTTAGTGATGAAGTTGACTTTTATAATGGCTTATCAGCAAGAATTTATGCTTATGGAATTGCAAGTGAATATCTTCTTTGTGATGGACTTAGCGAGGACGCGGAAATTTGGGAAGAGAGATTTAAAGAAAGCCTTTTTGTGCTTTCAAGAAAGCGTAGCGAAATAAATCTTCCTAAAAGGAAATGGTTTTGATTTTTTATAAAAATCTTAAAAAGCATAAAAAAACTGCTGAAAAAGACATCACTTTTTCTGTTTTTGGAGATGGGGTTGTTTCTAATGAAGATGACTTGATTTCTAAGCCTAATGAATGTAAGTATTTTCATAATTTTAATCTAAATGATGGAGCATTAAAAACAGGACTTGGGTTTAAAGATATTGAAGTGCCAGCAACTGAAGATGACCTTGAAACTTTGCATAATTACGATTTAACTATGACAACAATAACAAAAATTAAAAGTCTTGACAGTTTTAAATTTAAGGATTTACAAGAAGATAAAATATATTATCATCTTAATGTTATTGACCAAAACGATAAAATTTGGATTTGCGCACTGATTGACGAACTTGGTTTTCCAGTTGGAAAGTCTGATGTTCAACTTACTGGGCTTGTTTCTTCTTGCCAGTATAGATTGGAAGATTTTGACTGCATTCTATATTTTGTTGATGATGGAATGGTCTATTCTTCTGCATATAACACTGAACTATGTGAAAATGTTCCAACACTTTTGTCTTGTGTGGTGCACTATGACAAATTTTTTGGAATAACTGACACAAATAGAAATGAACTTATTTATCAATCAAATTTAAATTTAATTGAGTATAAGGAAGAAGATAATTCAGTGATAGAATTTCTTGACCAAAGGGGCTCATTCAATAAACTTGTGGCTTTTAATGATTATGTATACCTATTTAGAGAGTATGGAATTACAAGAATTTCAGAATATTCGGCTAAAGATGATTTTTCTTTCACACATTTTTATACTTCATCTTCAAAAATTTATGAAAATTCAATTTGTGTTTGTGGCGATAAAGTGTATTTTTGCACTCGAGATGGTCTCCACACTTTCAATGGTTCTTCGGTAAACAAAATTTGCGAAGAATATGACAGTTATTTTAAAAATTTGGATAACTTAAATTGCTCTTCTTGTTGTCAAAATGGCAAATATTATTTAGCAACAAGATGCAAATTTGATGATGAAGTTAAACTTGGATGTGAACTTGAAGAAGGCTATATCAATAATGTTCTTTTTGAAGTTGATATGGAAACTGGGAAGGTGGAAATTTTGCGTGGTGTTGACATTAAAAAAATAATTTCAGTGGATATTCCATATTTCAGTAAGGTTGTGGCTTGTTTTAATGGGCTAAATTGCAACCACATTGGAGAACTTACTCATGATGGCAAAATATTTAATTTAGTCAATAATAAGGTCTGGAAATCTTTTAACACTGATTTTGGTTATAAAGGCAAGGAAAAAAGAGTGAAAGAGATAATTTTAAACACAGAATTTCCTTGTGATGTTGAAATTATTTCCGATGTTGAAAGCAAAACTTACTCTTTTGAAGGTAAAACTTTTGAACAAAGACAAAGTGCCAATGTGATTGGAAAAAGTTTTCAAATTGTTTTTAAAACTGACGAACAAAACAGCCATATTTCAAAACCTATGATTGTGTTTGATGTTATTTCATGAAGTTGATTTGCAAAAATTATTTAAAATTTTATAAAAGAAAAATTTTTTACTTAAAAGGGGAAAACAGAATGGTTGATAAAATTTTAAGTTTAAAAGAAGATAAAAAATAGAGGCTCAGTCATGGAACTTTGGAAGGAAATAATCAGTATTGTTATAAGTAATGGGGTGTTTGCAGTTTTGTTTGTTTGGCTTTTCTTTTTTCAAATTAAAGACTCTTCAAAGCGAGAAGAAAAATATCAAAAAACAATTGATAATTTGACCAAAAGCCTTATGACTCTTGATGATATTAAACAAGAAATTGTTGATATTAAAGAATATTTAAAAGAAGAGGAAGAATATGAAGAACTTGCTTGAAAGAATGAAACATTACAGTTTTTGGCTGTCCTTTTCTGGAGCATTAATAGTTTTTATCAATTGTCTTGGCAAAATTTTCAATTTTGAGATTGAAAATGAAATTGTGGAGAATGTGATAATGTCAATTGCTGGACTTTTGGTTGTTTTTGGGCTTGTAACAAAAGATGGTGGAAATAAAGGTGATGGAACAGCAGTAAACGACACTCTTAATGAAATAAGCGATAATCAAACTGAAATTGGCAATGAACAAACTGAAAATAATAATGATAAAAATGAAATTGAAAAAGTGGATAATAGCAATATTACAAGCGAAAAGTCATAAAAAATATATGAATATACTTATAATAACCATCTTTTTTAAGGTGGTTATTTTTTATATTTTTACATAAAAATAGATTTTTTGTTATTTTCTTTGATTTTAAAAACAAATTGTGGTAATATAATTTTATTAGGAGGAGAGAATGAAAAAAATTCTTTATACTGTGCTGTCAATTCTTTCAATTGTTTACATTGGATTTTTGATTGTTAATGTTATTATGCAGGCTGTTCCTGAATGGCAACCTGATATGGGCGGTTTTGAGCCATGGTTTAGGGCAATCGTCAATTTTGGTGGTGTGGCAATTATCTTTTGTTTTGCTTTGGTCAATTTTGCAGGAAGTCCACTTAAAGTTGTGTTTTTCATTCTTCTTATTGTTGCAATAGTGATTTATGTTATTGTTATGGCTTGCCCGGAAGTAATTTACAGTTGGTTTAATAACATTGTTCCACTTTTGTAGTTTAAGCCATTTATTCTTATACAAAAGGAATTTAGATGAAAAAATTTTTAATTGTTGATGGAAATAGTTTAGCAAATAGGGCATTTTATGCAATGCCTTATTTATCTAATATTAAAGCACAGCCTTCAGGGGCGATTTTTGGCTTTGCAAATATTCTAATTAAACTTATTGTGGAGCAAAAACCAGACTATATTGCAGTTGCTTTTGACCATTCAAGACAAACTTTTAGAACAGAAATTTATAAAGATTATAAGGGGACAAGAAAGGAAACTCCGCTCGATTTATCAAAACAATTTCCGTTTATTAAAGAAATGCTTAATATTATGGGAATTAAAACTTTTGAAATTGATGGCATTGAAGCAGATGATATTATTGGAACACTAAGTAAACACTCTAAAAATGAAAATATTCTTCTTTCTGGAGATAGAGATTTGTTGCAACTTGTGGATGAAAACACAACAGTTTGGTTAACTAAAAAGGGTATAACTGAACTTGACAAAATGGATGAAAAAGCCATACATGAAAAATATGGTTTTGCTCCAAGCGGTATTATTGAACTTAAAGCACTTATGGGAGATGCTTCTGATAATATTCCAGGGGTTGCAGGTGTGGGAGAAAAAACAGCCCTTTCTCTTTTAAATAAATATTCTTCTCTTGATGGTGTTTATGAAAATATTGAAAGTATAACTGGAAAACTTAAAGAAAAACTTATTAATGACAAGGAAAATGCCTATTTATCTAAAAAACTTGCAACAATTAAAACTGATTGCAATTTTGAATATAATATTGAAGACTGCACATATAAATTTCCTTTTAGCCAAGAAGTTCGTGAGTTTTTTGAATATTGGAATTTTAACTCTTTTTCAAAGCGTGAAGACATTTTTAGTGAGCCTAAAAAAGAAACGACAAAAGCAGAAAGAGTTATGGTCGATGATTTGAAAATAATAGACGAAATGATTAAGGAAATCAAAGGCGAATTTGCATATAACATCAAGGAACTTGAATTTGCTGTGTCAAATAAAAAGGTTTACTACCTAAATAAAGAACCAGATTTGTTTTCAACCTTCATTGATTTTAATGAAGTTTTGAAAAAACTAAAACCAATTTTTGAAAATGAAAGCATTGTTAAAATCACAAAATCTGCAAAAGAAGATATGAAACTTTTGCATAAACTTGACATAAATTTGAAAAACTTCTTTGATATCGAAATTGCAAGATATGTTTGTTTCACTTCTGTTTCAAATGAACTTTCAAAAAATATCGCAGATTATTTCTTGGACAAAAAGCAATTTGAAGGTTTAATTAGTGAAAAAGGTGTTGATTATGTTTATTACAACATTGAAATTCCACTTGTTGAAGTTTTGGCTGATATGGAAGAAAAAGGCTTTAAAATTGATGAAGAAGGACTTGATGAAATTGATGAAAAAATCTCCGCTGAGATAAAGGAACTGGAAAATGAAATATATTCGCTTGCAGGTGAAGAATTTAACATAAATTCACCAAAGCAGGTGGCAAGTATCCTTTTTGATAAACTTAAAATTGTTCCATATAACAATGCAAAAAGGTCGACCAATTTTGCTATTTTAGATGAGCTTAGATTTGACCATGAAATTGTTAATCTCATCATTCATTATAGAAAAGTTTATAAACTTAAAAGCACTTACATTAATGTTTATAAGCAAATATGTCAAACTCGTGGCAATATTATTCACACAATTTTCAATCAAACTTTAACTAACACAGGGCGTTTATCAAGTTCTGAACCAAATATGCAAAACATTCCAACGCGCGATGAAGAAGGCAAGAATTTAAGAAAAATATTTATATCTAAATTTGAAAATGGGCTTATTGTTTCTGCTGACTATAACCAAATTGAACTTAGGCTTCTTGCAAATTTAGCAGAAGAAAATTCCATGATAGTGTCTTATCAGCAGGGTATTGATATTCACACAAAAACAGCAAGTGAAATTTTTAATGTTCCAATTGATAAGGTTTCAGCAAGTATGCGTCGAGATGCCAAAGCGGTTAATTTTGGCATTGTTTATGGCATAAGCGACTATGGACTTTCGCAAAACATTAAAACATCAAGAATGAAAGCAAAAGCATACATTGACAGTTATTTCACAAGGTATCCCAAAATTAAGGAATATATGGATAAAAACATTGAGTTTGCAAAAGAGAATGGCTATGCAAAAACAATTTTTGGAAGGATAAGAATGATACCTGAAATCTCTTCTTCAAATTATAATGTCAGAAAGTTTGGAGAGCGTGTTGCAATGAATATGCCTTTGCAGGGGACAGCGTCAGACATAATTAAACTTGCAATGATTTCAACTTTCAGAGAGTTTAAGGGCTTGGAAAGCCATATCATTTTGCAAGTGCACGACGAACTTGTTGTTGATGTTAAGCCTGAAGAACTTGAAAAAGTTAAGGAAATACTTAAAAGTTGCATGGAAAATGTTAAAACTTTTAAAGTTCCACTCACTGTTAACGTGGGAGAAGGCAAAACACTTTTTGATTGTAAATAAGTGAATTTCTAATAAATATGTGAAAAATATTTGACAATTTAAATATTTTAAATTAAAATGATAATGGTGATATATGCAATATAAAAGATATATGGGGCTTGATTATGGTAAGGCAAGAATTGGGATTGCATTTTCCGATTTAACTTGCACAATCGCAAATGCTGACAGGGTTTATAAATGTAAAGGGCAGGAAGAAGATATAAAATTCTTAACAAACCTTGCAAAAGAAAAAGATGTTGGCTTCATTGTGATTGGCTTACCACTCAATGCAGATGGCACTGAAAGTGAAATGTCAAAATATGTTCAAAACTTTGGACAAGCACTTTTTGAGTATTCACAAATTAAAGTTTTTTATCAAGATGAAAGATACACATCTTTTGAGGCAGAGGAGTATTTAAAAGAAGCTAAACTTAGTTGGGAAAAACGCAAAGAACTTTTGGATAAGGTTTCTGCTCAAATAATCTTGCAAAACTATCTTGATGAAAGAAAATAAAAGGGGAAAATTATGGATAAGAAAAAAATTCAAAAAATCGAAGAACTTTCAAACGAAGTTGACAAGGAAATTAGCCAATTTGATATCTTAGATGTTATTCTTGATGAAAATAACACTGAACCAATCATTTTGGAAGATGATAAAGGAAACAGATTATCTTTTGAACAAGTTGCTGTTATTCCTTATAACGAAAAGGTTTATGTTATTTTAAAACCTATTGACAAAATTGAAAATATTGCTGATGATGAGGCAATTGTTTTCTTTGTTGATGAAACTGTTAAACCAAGCATGCTTAGAGTTGAACCAGATGAAGCAATTGCTGTTAAAATTTTTGACGAGTATTATGACCTTGTTGAAGAGGCAAATAAGCCTAAGAAAGACACCAAAAAGGGTAAGAAAGAAGGTAAATAATGTTAAAGCCTTAGGAAAACTAAGGCTTTTTTGTTTTGTTTTTGCCTTAAAAAGGACAGCGAATAGTAACATGTTTTAAGCAAATTTATGGATGATAAAAATCAAATAATTTGAAAATTAAATCATTTTTTATTTCAGTTTACTTTATCCCAATTAATTAACTTTTATTGCCATGTATTTTATGCATTAAATAAATTTATTTTATATGTATAAATTTGTTATTTTTAACAACAATATATTTAACAAGGAGAACATCCTTGAAAAATGGGAGGTAAACTATGTTCGGTAAAAAGAAAGAGAAGGCTTGCAAAGGTTGCTCAAACAGTTCTAATATGGAAGCTGGAAAAGAAGCAAAATCTGTTAAGTCATCTAGTTCTAGTGCAAGAAACGCAGAAGCTTCAAAAGAAGCAAAAGGTTCAAAATCTTGCAAAGGGGCTTCTAAAAGAAGTAAATAGTTCCCAAACAAAAAAGGCTTTCTTTTGAAAGTCTTTTTTAATTTATGTTTAATATATTTTTAAAATCGTCAGGATAATCAATTTCGAAAGTATAATCTTTATTTGTTATATCATTATGAAAACTTAATTTTTTTAAACATAAAAATGCGTGAGTATATTCATCTTTATCGCCATAAATTTGGTCGCCAATAAGGCTGTGAGATATATAGGATGCATGAAGGCGTATTTGATGAGTTCTTCCTTTATATATCTTAACCTTAACAAGTGTTTTATCTTTTAATTGTTTGATTGGAATAAAGGTTGTTTTTGCACTTTGTCCAAGCGGAGAACATATTCTTTTCATCTCATTAATGCCAAAATTATTAATTGTCAAAATAGGCTTGTCAACAACTTCTGTTTTCAAAATATTTCCATGGCATATGGCATGATATTCTTTTTCTATGCTATTTATCCTTTGATGTGAAATTGCATCTTTGGAAACTAAAATAAGCCCTGATGCTTCTTTGTCAAGGCGATTAAAAACACGCAAGGTATAGTTATCGTCTTTAATTGCCATATAATTACATATCATACCAGCCAAGTTTTTATCATAATGAGAACGCGATGGCATTGTGGCAAGCAAGGATGGTTTGTTTACAAGCAAAACACTTTCATCTTCATACACAATTTCAAGGGGACTGTCAATAAGTTTTATATCTGTTTTCTTAAAAGGATTGTTTGAAATTTTTAAACTATCGCCATTTTTAATAAAATCTTTAATTATTGCAGTTTTATTGTTGATTAAAATTGCATTAGGAGTGTTTCTTAATGCTTTAATATAATGCTCAGAAAAGTTACTGCTTTTAAGAAAATTATAAACTTTTTCTTGTTGTATCAGATTTTTAACGATGATTTCATAGTATTTCATGGCAATATTTTACCATATAAATAATTATATGTAAAATTAATATAAATGCTTGACAAAGTTTTATTAAATGTTTATAATCGAAATGTAAAAACGATGATGAAAGACCAGTATTTGTGGTTAAATTTCTTACAGAGAGTCTCGGGTGCTGAAAAGAGATAGAAATACCATAAAGAATTCACTTTCTAGTTGCAAATTTGAAGAAGTTATTTTGTGTAGGATTTGTCGCGTTAGCAGGCGTAATTGCTATAATAAGGTGCATTTTGCATAAAGTTAGGTGGTACCACGGTTTTATTAATCGTCCTAATAATTTAGGGCGATTTATTTTTTTAAGGAGAATGTTATGAAAGAAAAACTTGATTTAATTTTACAAAATGGAAAAGAACAAATTGAAAAATGTGATAACCTTAAAGAATTAGATGAAATTAGAGTTAAATTTTTGGGAAAGCAAGGGGAACTTACTGCCATTTTAAGAAACATGAAAGAAATTCCAGCAGAAGAAAGAAAAACTGTTGGTATGCTTGCCAATGTTGTTAGAGAAAACTTAGAAAAAGCGTTAAGTGAAAAACTAGCAATTTTAGAAGAAGAAGCCCTTGAAAAAGAAATGGAAAAAGAAAAAGTTGATATCACAATGCCAAGTAAAGGTGTGAAAAAAGGGGCATTGCATCCACTTACAAAGTTTAACAATAAGTTTATGGATATATGTGTTGCAATGGGTTTTACAGTCATTCAAGGTCCAGAAATTGACACAGATTATTATAATTTCGAAGCCTTAAATGTTCCTAAAAACCATCCGGCACGCGATATGCAAGACTCTTTGTATATTTCAGATAATATTGTGCTTAGAACTCAAACATCAAATATGCAAGTTCATGCAATGGAAAAAATGAAACCACCATTTAAAATTGTTTGTCCGGGAAGAGTTTATAGAAATGATGATGACAGTTCACATTCTCCAATCTTTAATCAGTTTGAAGCACTTGTTGTGGATGAAAATATTGGACTTAAAGATTTAATGAAAATGATTGATGTCATTCTTAAAAAATTGTTTGGCGAAGATGTTAAAATGAGAGTTAGACCTTCCTATTTCCCATTCACAGAACCTTCAATTGAAATTGATGCAACTTGTCAAATGTGTGGTGGTAAAGGATGTTCTCTTTGCAAGGGGTCAGGTTTTTCAGAAGTGTTTGGTGCAGGCGTTGTTAATCCAAAAGTTTTGGAAATGTCTGGAATTGACAGCAAAAAATATTCTGGATTTGCCTTTGGCCCAGGAATTGATAGAAGCGTTATGGTTACAAATAAAATTCCTAACATCAAATATCTTTACAGAAATGATTTAAGATTTTTGAAACAAATGCGATAAAAATTGTATTATGTGGTAGTATGCAATGCGTAATACACTATATATTGTGTAATATGCAAAAATTAATATATAGGAGAAAATTATGAAAATATCTTATAATTGGCTTAAAGATTTTGTTGATATAGACATTAAAGCAGAAGAACTTGCTTCAAAACTTTCAGTTTCAGGCTTTGAAGTTGAAGAAGTTGTTTATCAAAATGAACATCTTCATGATGTTTTTGTTGGCAAAATTACTAAAATTGATAAACATCCAGAAGCAGATAGATTGCAAGTTTGTCAGGTTGATGTTGGAGATAAAAAAGTTCAAATTATAACATCTGCAACAAATGTTTTTGAAGGTGCGGTTGTGCCTGTATCTCTTGATGGCGCTGACCTTGTTAATGGTGTGAAAATTAAACCTACCAATTTTCGCGGTGTTCCAAGCGAGGGAATGTTTTGTTCTGGCGAAGAAATTGGCATTGATGAAAACTACATTGAAGGTGGTGGAGTTAATGGCATTTTGATTTTGCCAAATGATATGAAAATTGGTGCAAAAATTGAAGATGCTCTTCTTTTGAATGATGTTATTTTTGATATAAATGTCACACCAAATCGTCCAGATTGTAACAGTGTTATTGGTATTGCAAGAGAAGTGTGTGCAATTTATAATAAACCTTTCAAAGATGTTTGCTATGACTATAAAACTGTAAATAAAAAAGTGGAAGATTATATTTCAGTTGATGTAAAAACTGATAAATGCCCAAGATATATGGCATCATATATTGAAAATTTAAAACTTACTCGTTCTCCACTTTGGCTTAGAGCAAGGCTTAATGCTGTTGGAATTAAACCTATTAACACAATTGTTGACATAACAAACTATGTTTTAATTGAACAAGGTCAACCTATGCACGCTTTTGATTACGATAACTTGGAAGGACACAAAATTGTTGTTCGCCAGGCAAAAGAAGATGAAGAAATTGCTGTTTTAAATGGCAACACATATAAACTCAACAAAGACGATATGGTTATTGCTGACAGCAAAAAACCAGTTGTTATTGCGGGTGTTATTGGTGGAACAAATTCTTGTGTTCAAAAAGAAACCACAAAAACTGTTTTTGAATGTGCAGTTTTTGACCTTAAAAGTGTGCGCTTGACCAGCAGAAAAATTGGCGTTATGACAGATTCTTCTCTGCGTTATTCAAAGGGTGTGTATTTATCAACTCCAATCAAAGCCATTAAAAGAGCATTAAATTTGGTTTCAACCTTAAATTGTGGAGATATTGTTAGTGGTATAATTGATGTTTGCAAAAATAAAGAAGAAAAAGAAAGAGTTATCTATGGCTCTATTTCTAAAATTGATAAAATTCTTGGAGTTAAAATTGACGGAGATAGAGTTCTTCAAATATTGAACAGTTTGGGGGTAAAATCAACTTTAAATGGTGATAAATTAACATGTCATGTTCCATCATATAGAGAAGATTTAGAGTGCGATAATGATTTGGCTGAAGAATTAATAAGAATTTATGGATATGATGTTTATAATAATGTTGATGGAGTTGCATTTGAAAACTCTTCTGTAACAGTTGGTGCTTATGAACCAAGACTTGTGCTTGAAAATATACTCAAAAATCAACTTGTTGATGATGGTTTCTATGAAACTTTGAATTATTCATTATATTCTGGCACTGCTTGCGAAAAACTTTTAATTAATGACGAAAGAAAAAATGTCATCAAAATTGCAAACCCAATCAGCGAAGAATTATCCACTGTGAGAACTGTTATGGCTCATGCACTTATGCTTGACATAAAATTTAATTTGTCAGTTGGCAATAAAGATTTAAGATTTTTTGAAACAGGCAGGGTATATTTACCAAAAGAATTACCACTTAAAGAATTGCCTATTGAAAATAACAGGTTGTCTATTGCTGTTTGTGAAGATGGTTATGACTTCTTTATGCTTAAAAATGTTGTTGAAAATTTATTAATAACAACTTCTTGTGAATATACTCTTGAAAGGTCAACTGAACCATATCTTCACAGTGGTGTAAGTGCGGATATAATTGCAAAAGATGGCAAAAAGATTGGATATTTTGGAAAAATTCACAAGAAAGTTTTGAAAAATTACGACATTAATCATGATGTTTATTATGCCGAATTAGACACTGACTACCTTGCTTCACTTCCTGAAAAGAAGTTTGCAGTTAAAGAGATATCAAAATTCCCAGTTGTTGAAAGGGATATTGCAATTGTGGTTGATGAAAGCGTAACAAACGCAGATTTGACCCATGCAATTAAATCTGCTTGCGGTAAGATTTTTGATAGTGTAGAACTCTTCGATGTTTACAGAAGTGAACAACTTGGGGAAAATAAGAAGAGTTTGGCATATAAAATTCGTTTGATGAGCGAAGAAAAAACTTTGACTTCTGAAGAAATTAACGCAGTTATAAATAAGGTTTTGAAGGGCCTTGAGTTTAGATATCATGCAAAATTGCGCGTTTAAAATATAAAATAAGGATGTAGATATGATTTTTCTTGATAATGCAGGAACAACAAAAATGTTTAAAGAATGTGTGGAAACATATTCTCATTTTGCCTGCGAAGAATTTTATAATCCATCCGCAGTTTCAAGGCAAAGTGCCTTTGTTCATGAAAAACTTGAAGGTGTTCGCAAACTTATCTTAAAAAAATTAGGCGCAACAGAAGGGACTGTGATTTTCACAGGCGGAGCAACAGAAAGTAACAATTTGGCAATTAAGGGTGCTGTTAGAAATGGTAATTTTGAATATATTTTTTCAAATGGCGAACATCCTTCAGTTTTCAATGTTGCTAAAAATTTAGAATTAAATGGCAAAAAAATTATTTTTTGTAAATTGGACAAAACTGGCAAAATTGACTTAGCAGATTTAGAAAGCAAATTAAATCAAAATGTTAGGCTTATAAGTTGCATGCTTGTCAGCAATGAAACCGGGGCGATAAATGATATTAAACAAATTTCCGCTTTAAGAGAAAAATATTCGCCTAAGGCACTTCTTCATGTTGACGCTGTTCAAGGCTTCATGAAAATTCCTTTTTCTGTTGAAAATTTAAAAATTGATATGCTCACTTTTAGTGCTCACAAATTCCATGGGCCAAAAGGTGTGGGTGGATTGTATGTAAGAAAACTTAGTTATATAAAAAATATTGTTGATGGCGGTGGTCAGGAATATGGGCTTCGTTCTGGCACAGAAAATGTTGCTGGAATTATGGCAATGGCAACCGCAATCGAAAAAATTGATGTTAAAAAGAATTTTGAGTATGTAAGTAAACTAAAATCTTTATTTAATGAAAAATTAACTGGAATAGAAGGAATTGATATTTTAGATTTTCATGGTTCCCCATATATTGAAGTTTTGGTTTTTCATGGGGTTAAAGGGGAAACCATGCTTCATGCACTTGCGGAAAAAGGTGTTATTGTTGGACTTGGAAGTGCATGTTCGGCAAAAAAGGCAGGCAACAGAATTTTGCAAGAAATTGGGATAAATAAAGATAATATCATTTCAAGTTGTCGCATAAGTTTTAATGCGTATATGACAGAAAGAGAAATTGAAGAAGCAACAAATATTATTGCTGAAGTTTATAAAGATATTAAGGAGAGAGTGAGTTAATGAAAAAAGTTTTGTTGTTAAAATTTGGGGAACTTTTTTTAAAGGGTAAAAACAAAAAAGATTTTGAAAATCTTCTTATAGATAATATAAAATATAAACTTTCTGAATTTAATTTTAAATTGACTTTTCCAATGGGTAGAATTATTATTAGTGACTACGACGAATTTGAAGAAGATTTAATTGTAAACAAATTAACAACTGTGTTTGGGCTTATTGGAGTTTCAAAGGCAACAGAACTTAGTGCTGATGTAGAAGAAATTTTTAACTATGTTTCGCAAATAAAAATTTCAGGCACATTCAGAATTAATGCTAAAAGAGCAGATAAAAAATTTCCACTTTCTTCAATGGATTTGGAAAAACAGTTGGGCGGGGTGGTATTGGAAAATAATAAGGATGCTCAGGTCGATTTACACACTCCAAAAACTTATATCAATGTTGAAGTCAGATTTAATAACCTTTGTTACATATATTATGAAACTATTAAATGTGCAGGCGGTTTGCCGCTGGGCTCTGCTGGCAAGGCTCTTTTGTTGCTTTCTGGGGGAATAGATAGTCCTGTGGCTGGATATTTAATGGCAAAGCGTGGGCTTAAACTTGAAGCAGTTCATTTCCATTCATATCCATACACAAGTGAACAAGCGAAAGAAAAAGTTATCACACTTGGTAAAAAACTTTGTAAGTATTGTGATGAAATTAAATTACATATCGTTTCTTTCACTAAAATTCAAGAGCAAATTCACATGAATTGTGACCCAGAATATATGATAACAATAATGCGTCGCATCATGATGAGAATTGCAGAAAAGATTTGTAATAAAAATGAACTTGGTGCAATAATAACTGGGGAAAGTCTTGGGCAGGTTGCAAGCCAAACAATGCAAAGCATTAATGTAACAAATTCAGTTGTTTCTCTTCCAGTGTTTAGACCTGTGATTGCTTTTGATAAAGAAGATATTGTTGAAATTGCTGAAAATATTGGAACTTTTGAAACATCAATTTTGCCATACGAAGATTGTTGCACAGTCTTTTTGCCAAAATATCCAGTAATTAAGCCAACCATTAAAAAAGCAGAATATCAAGAGAAATTTTTAGATATTGATATGCTTGTTGAAGAGGCACTGAATAGTCAAGAAGAAATTGTTTTAACAAACAATTAGTTTTATATTTGTATATCATATTATAA
>CALWFX010000038.1 GCA_944377765.1 uncultured Clostridia bacterium | reverse complement strand
GGAATTCTATCAATTTGATATGGAAATTAGTTTTGCAACACAAGAAGATGTTTTTTCTGTTATGGAAAATGTTTTGCCAAAAATCTTTGAAAAACATGGAAAATATAAAGTTGATAAAGTTCCTTTCACAAGAATAACTTATCGCGATGCTATGGATAAATATGGAACAGACAAGCCAGACCTTAGAAACCCTCTTGAAATTGTTAAACTTAACGATGTTTTTGCAAACACAACTTTCAATGCTTTCAAAGGTAAAACAATTCATGGTATTTGCGCCCCTGTTGGAGCACTTCCAAGACGCCAATATGACGAACTTACACAAACAGCTCTTGACAATGGTGCAAAAGGACTTGCCTATGTGAAGATTACCGAAGAAGGTTTAACAGGTCCACTTGTTAAGTTCATGACAGAAGAAGAAAAAGAAGCATTAATCAAAAAATGCAATGCAAAACTTGGAGATGCAATCTTCATTGTTGCTGATGAATACAAGCTTGTTTGTCGTGTGCTTTCAATCATCCGCATGATGCTTGGCGAAAAACTTAACCTTTGCGAAAAGAATATCTATAAATTCTGCTGGATTGTTGACTTCCCAATGTTTGAATATAACGAAGAAGAAGGGAAAATCGACTTCTCTCACAACCCATTCAGTATGCCACAAGGCGGACTCGAAGCACTTAACACCAAAGACCCACTTGAAGTTTTGGCTTATCAATATGATATTGTTGTTAATGGTGTGGAACTTTCATCTGGTGCTGTTAGAAATCATGACATTAACATCATGAGAAAAGCATTTGCTATTGCTGGATATAATGAAGAAGTTATCAAAAACAAATTCTCTGCCCTTTACAATGCTTTCCAATATGGCGCTCCACCTCACGCAGGCATTGCTCCTGGTGTTGACAGAATGGTTATGTTACTTCTTGACACTCCATCAATTCGTGAAGTTGTTGCTTTCCCAATGAACAAAAAAGCACAAGACCTTATGATGGGTGCTCCAAACACTGTAACCGAACTTCAACTCCGCGAATGCCACATCAAACTTAGGTGATGCCATCAAATTCTAGTGGTATAGCAACCTTTAAAAATAAAATGGTATTGAACTTCAATGCCATTTTTTATTTATGTTTTTTATCAATAAAGCAAAAATGTTTGTTTTTAATCTTTGCCCAATAAGTTTTGTTTTCAATAATTAAGTCGCCTTTATAAAATATCTTTGCTGTTTTAATTTCGCCACTCACAACATCTTTAAAGGTGATATCATAAAAATTGAAGCCTAAAATGTTTAAAAGTGGATTGATGTAATAAAGCGAATTATTTATATAAACAATTCCAATAAAGATGAGCACCAAAAGATAAACGCAATAAGCACTCACCAGCGACAAATCAAGCGGAATTGCAAAAAAGACAAATAAAGAAAAGTACCCCAAAAAGTGTTGATCGGTTATGTTTTTCTTTTCTAAAATTATTATGTCTTTTGCTTCATCTTCGTTATACTTAACATTCCAAAGAAGACCAATAATTCCGCACACAATAAGCAGTAATAATGTTGCAAAGTTAAGAGTGTTAAGCACATTGAACGATAAGTTGTTGTTTATTATCTCCACCACAAGTTTAACAAAAACCAAAATATACATCGGAACAAATGCACTGAAATATAAAAATAAATTTTTAAAAAAATTAATTGTTTTTTCTTTCATAATTATTAATATTTTGTATAAAAAATTAATTTTAATTAAAAAATAATAAAAAATACATAAAAATTTTAATTTTTTTATTAAAAAATGCTATTTTTTTAATATTTTTTATTATTTTAAGTATTTTATTTTTAATAACTTGCTGAAAATATTATATGGACAATATTTAAAATATATATAAATTTCCTTTTAATTTAATTAAAAATTATCTTTAATTTATTTTTATATGTATTATTTATTTAATATATATTTATAATAATTATATCTATTTATTTTGAAATATTTTTTCTTTATGATAAAATATTCATAAATAGTGAGGTAGATATGAAAAGTAATTTGATTAAATCAATATTTTTAACTTTCTTTTCTCTATGCTTTTTTAGCGTAGGAATTTTAACTATTCACTCGGCAAGTCAAAGTCAAATTTCGTCAGCAGAAACTTCTGTTGTTGAAGACCTTGAAAACAATGTGCCTGACTACGTTTCCATTGAAGAATATTTGCCTGATGAAAGTTTAAGTGAAAGCAGTCTTATCAGTGATGACTTATTCCTTTATTATGAAAATGCTTCAGACACTTCTAACTCACTTAAATTCAAATTAAAAACAAATGGTGGAGAAGTTAATGAAGGCTCAGCAGATGTCTATCAATATGTTTATTATCCTGATGTCAACAATCTTTCAGTTTTCTACTTCTACCAAATCACAAGCACTGACCTTTACATAAATGGAGAAAAACAAGACTTAACTGGCAAAAACTTCATAACACCATCCAATCAATTTTTTCAAAATGAATCTGGTATCAATCTTGAAACATACGAAGTAAATTTTTCTAATAACAAAAAAGACGATGACAAAACAATATCTTTGGTTGACAGCGAAACTGGTTCGCTTAAAACTGGCAGATACACTCTCGAAACAAAAATAGTTCTTTACACTTGCACAAGCGGAAAATCTGATGGAACTGAAGAAAGTGGGAGTTTTTCAAGTAATATTGTAACACTCAGATATAACTTTCTTGTTTTAAATCGAGATAGTTACATTGTGAATTCAAGACCTGTTGTTTCGGCAAATAGTTTCGATAATTCTGTTACTGTTCCAACAAGTATAAGTGCAACCTATGGCAATTATTATTACAGCAATTACTCAGCAAGCGAAAATAAAGTGGCAAGCATTTCATATAACCCAAATATGTATGATGTTGCTATCACAAAAGATTTGAACTCTGACTCAAAAACTGAAACAATTAAATATATCGCTGAAAACGACACTGGCAACGAAAATGGAATTGAAATTTTAGGCGATGAAATTGTTGAATATATACAAGATAACGAAAATCAAATTACAATCTACTTTAAAGATGTCGGCAATTATTCCTTAACATTCAGTGCTGTTGCCACTTTCCCTTGGACAGATGAAAATGGAACTGTAAACAACAAATACACTCTTTCTGCATTAAGCGACATCACAAAAAGAATTATGGTATATGTTTATGGCTATCAAGCAACCTATGTTGACTATGACAACAACAAGGAATATACTGAATTTAAAACATATGATTATAGTGAAAATACATTAAAATACACAAATAGTGCAGATATCACAGCAGATTTTCTCGCTTCTAATTCAAGTTTTGGTCAAAATCAAGCTTCTGATGACGACACAGGCAACACAACCTTTGTTATCAACAATATACTAAACTATTTGAATGGACAAAATGACAAACAAGAAGTGTTAACTCCTGTTAAAACAAACCAAGCACCTGTTCGTTTCAATTCAAATGCCACCCTTTCAAATGGAACAATCAAGTCTTATATCTACTCTACCACACAGGTAAATTCAAGTTATCAAGCCACTAATTTAAATTTAAATGGACAAAAATTATATCGTTCAACCTACACTGGCGGTTCAATCAGCGATAAAGGAATTTATATTTACATAATTGCTTACACATTCAATAATTTTTACACAAGTGATGCTCAAAAGGCTACTTCAATAATTTTCTATCAAACTTTCTTCTTTGAAATTACTGGCGAGCCACCTGTGGTTTCACTAACAGCAAATGGAGAAGAAGTTTATTCTAACACATTCGTAAATCAAGACGTTACCCTTTACAACCCAAATCTTGGTTCAAGTTATGTTCACAACAAAGATGTTACTGTGCAAATTTATGCCTATGATTACACAAATAACACTTATCTTCAAACTTATGGTGGCGAAGATGGCATCAACATGATCTATGCTCCTAGCTTTAACAGCGAAGACAACACCATAACACTAAGTGAAAATGCTCACTACACTATCCGCCTTTACTATACAAATGAAATTGGCTCAACAAGCATAAACAGTGTAACTAACAAAATTAAAAGACAATACTACTTCACTATCGACAAGCAAGAAATTAGCGGAGTTACAGCAAGAACAGTTTCTATAATTTCTGGCACTTCAAGATACAACATTTTAAAAGACTTAACTGGAGTTACCACAAATCAAAATATTGTTGTTTCTTGGAATGAAAAAGATAGCGGTGCAGGAACTTATGCTTATTACAGATTTTTCCCAATCGTTCAAAACAATTTCTATGAGGGAGAAGATGTTTCTAAGTTCTTAGAAAACTATGTAAGATTTCAAGGTCTTTTAAGTTATCTTCCAATTAACTACACCTTAGATTTCACAACTAATAATAACAATTGGCTTAGATATGACGGAAACACAAAGAATTTTTCTTCAACAGTAAACAGTAATTATGTTTTATCAAGCATGGGTCTTTATATTTTTGATATATACGATGAAGCAGGCAATCACTCTGTTGAAGTGTATATAATTGACACAACATCTCCAATCTTTGCTTTGCAAACTGGTGATACCTATTCGCTTATTCCAAGTTCTTTCTATATTTCTGAAAATTCCACTCTTTACTGGGCAGACTATAAGTCAATTTTAATCAGCAACATGTACACACTGGAATTTAACGATAGCACCATGAACTACGATGAAGTTACAGTTGAAAATATTAAGGAATATAACCTATATAAAGATTTTAATGGAAACACTTCTCTTGATTTGTTTAAAAAATTTTTGGAATTATTTAATACAAGGCAAATGCAATATGTGGAAAATCAATTTGACAGCCCAAATATCAGCAAGTTTTTAACTATTGAAATTAATGATGTGACCTATCAAACAGCTCCTGGTTCCGATGAATATCAAAAAGTTACTGGAACAAATTCAATCAGTCTCAATGCTGAAGAAGAATATGTTTACAGAGTTTTAATTAGAGATGAAAGCAACACAAGATATGATTATGCATCAGGAACAGAAGAATTTATTCAATATTCTTCATATTACAGTGCAAGACAAAATATTATTGTAAGTCATGACACATCTGAATTCCAACTTTATTACAACAATTCTTCCAATGAAAAAGAAATTTTGGCAAGTAACAATAAGGTTGAAGGTGTGGATGGCGAAGGAGAAAAAACATTAACAACCTATCTTAATCCAATTAAGGTGGAAGAACCTATCTATGTTTCCTTCATCCCAACTGTTATTGATGAAACAACTGTGCAGATTGACACTGTTGTCATGGAATTTTATGAATATACTCAACAATCATATTTGGACGAAACAACAGGAATAACTCATTACTATAATGCTCTATCCCAAACTGTAACCTCAACAACAACACTTTATTCTTACGATGATAACGATTCGAGCAGTGAAGAAATTGCACAAGGTGTCATGCTTAATGCTGACGACATCACAACTGCTGGAAAATATGTGATTACAAGAACTTATAAAACAGGCGAAAATTTCACAGTAAACGAAAAAGATTATAAAACAAGAACTTTCGTTTTAATTGTAGACAGAAATCAAGTAATTTCCAACCCAACCACAGTTAAGGATAACAACAATAAATCTCACTCTGAAAGTTTGGTTGGTGGCGAAATTTTCGTGGCAATGTATGACAGCGGAGAAAATGCAAGTCTTGTTGTAACTTACCCTAACAGTGTGGAAGGCAACACAGACAGCACAACCTTATTCAACTCTAATAACAGTTTAAACTCCATTTTAACAACAAATAAACTTCCAGTTAACATTTATGTTCCAACTTATAAATACACAATTAATGCAAGCGTTAATAAAACAGGAGAACTTGAAGAAGATAATAGTTATAACTTTGGTGTAAACTCAGGTTTAAAAGACAATTATTACTACGAACAAGACAGTGTGAAAAATTATATTGAAGAATATTTGATTTTTGCAGAGATATATAAAAATTATCAAAATGAAGCAAGTTTACCATTATATAGAACCACCAAAACATATTCTTCCCCTGACCCAAGCAATGCAGAATCAGAAAATGGTTTCTTAAAATTCTATGATGCAAATGGCAATGAAATGGAAGCATTGACAAGCGAAGGTGTTTACACAATAAAGATATATCAAGGCTTCAACAGTGTTGGACTTGAAGATACAACCTTTAAACAAATGGCAATGTTCACTTTCACAATCACAAGTTCAACTCCAAACTTTACAGCAAGAACAACTGGCGGTAAAGCATTAAATTATGAAAATCAAAACCTCACTGCAAGCAATGGCGAAAGAATTAATGAAATATATTACACAAATCAAGATATAATTCAAATACTTTGGGAAAAACCAAGAGATATCTACACAGCAGAAATCGACCAAGAACATATTGAAGTTTCAATTAATGGTGGAACAACTTATATAACAACAGCAACAAGACTTTTTGCTTCTTCGCCTGAAACCTCAGGAAACTCATATCTTGGAACATTAAACTTAAGAACATTGCAAAACGACTTCTATAAAAATGGAAATTATGTTGACATAACAATGCAATACGAAAACCATAATGCATATTATCAAAAAGTTACAAAACGAATAATAATTGACACACAAGCACCTTATCAAAACATTGAAAATTTGGTAAACAAAGTTATCAGTAACACATATAACACTGACCTTATTTCTTATGATGATTTGCGTGTAAGACAAAATATTTCCACAGAAAATGTAAGTAAAAATGATGAAACAACCTACAACACAAGTTCAATTTCTGGTAGTTTTAGATATTTTGCATATAGCGTAGATTTAAACTATATAACAACTTTGAAAAATACTGCAACAACAGAAAGTTCAACAATTTACTATCGTGAATTTAATGATAAATATACAAATGCAAATAATAGATATGAAACTAACCCTAATGATTTTCTTGAAACAAATTTCAGTAATTTAAGAACATCTACTGAAACACTTAAAACAAACACTTACTATGAAATTGTGGAAAGCGATCTTGCTGGCAACCTTACAATTTACACCATTTACATCATCGACTACTCCGCAAGTGACGACTCAATCATTTCATACAGTGTGGGCACTGAAAATTACAACTTTACAAGACAAGACTATAATGATATTGAAAATATACAAAATCACAACCCACTTTTTAATATTTACTCAAAAACAGGACTTATTATCAATGACATTAACTATTTTGGCAACCAATGGGTTCCATTCAGTGTAACAAGTGTTAATGCTGAAGGCTTGCGTGGAGTTTCATACTACTTAACATCTCCATGGCTAAGTGATGGCATGGTGTATAAGGTGGAAGGAAATAACTTTGTTGAAACAAATGTGAACACAATTATTGATGGAACAATCAATTCAGCAAATAAAAACCTGATAACATTCTATGATGCCACAAAAAATGGAACAACAAATTTCTATGTTAACACAAGGAACACCACTCTTTCTGCTATGACAACTTCTGAACAAATGAAAGAATACATTTCCTTTGCTCAACCAACTGACTTAGAACTTGAAAGCACAACAACCGCATACACATTCCTAACTCATCTTAAAATCTACACCCCTGCTTCTCAAACAACAGGGCAAACCGAAACTATCTATTTTGAAGGTGAAAATAAAACTGGCTACTTTGATTTGTGGCAAGCATCAAGCAACATCAACATATATCAAGCAAATGGAAGAATATACTTTGAACTTAGCGAAGACTTACAACTTGCGGACAACACAAGAATTGTATATGAATACACTGATAACTATGGCACAACACTAAGAGAAATTCATTTGTATCATGAAACAACTGGCTATCAAGAAATTTCTTCTGAAAACACATTATATTCTTTCTATGACACAGATGGCATTCTATACTACATAACAAAAGACGAATTTAAATATACTTACAACACAAGAAAATATTCAATTTTGCATTATCAAATGAATGTTAATGATAAAGAATATTATCTACTTGATGACACTTCAGATGTAAAAGCTACAGAGTTAAATAATGGCTCAATAAGAACTTACAGATATTCATCAAAACAAGAGGCTTCATACAGTTATCGCCTTAAAATTGAAGTTTATGACATCGCTTCCGAAGAAATTAATCCAAAACCAGTTAAAACAATATATTTCATATTAAATAATGAAATTCCAACTCCTTCAAACACAATGACTTCAATTAACAATGGTTTCTATTTTGCTTCAAATGGAGAAAATGTAACTGAAAGCATTTTGGGCTTAAATGGCTCTCAAAAAGTGGATTATTATTCAAAAATATATCTTTATTACTCCACAAACACTTCTTTCATACCTGTTAAATTCTATTTAAGCACAGACAAAACATCGTGGGAAGGAGTTGCAAATGGTCAACAAATAACCTGCCCAGAAGAACAATCCAATCAAACATATTATCTTAAAATTTGGTATGATATGGACTATATCAAAGAACATGGCTACCTTGACCAGACAGGAAGATATACCTATATTTTTGAAAACTATCCAACAAACGAGATATATGAATTCACCCTTTCTTCCACTCTTTCAACCGCATATTATGTTAC
The DNA here is from genome assembly GCA_944377765.1 of uncultured Clostridia bacterium. GTDB lineage: Bacteria > Bacillota > Clostridia > Christensenellales > UBA1242 > Caccovivens. The sequence goes on along the minus strand of CALWFX010000038.1, from coordinate 2,219 downwards.
AGTTTTAGATGACAATGGAAATTCAAAAGTTGTGGAAAAATCAGGCAAATCATATAAATCTCCAACAGGCTATGTAACAGCAAACCACTATATTGTAAACATCAATTACATTGACAGAACAACAAATCTTCAAATTGTAACCAATGCTGAACAATATATTTCATCAACAGAAAGTGAAACATATTATCAAGATGCCGAAAATGTAAGAACTTACATATACAACATTTCAAACCTTGAAGCACTTAAAGAAATGGGAATTTCAAATATTCCAAGTTTTGACACAAACATTGCAATCACATTCATTGAACCTACTGACCAATTTACAAGCGAGTTTTACACATATAATTCAGCAGGTATCATTGACAGAAACAACAATTTAATAACCACTTCAAGCCTTGATTTCATTGTTCCAGACACATCTTCAATTTCACAAATGAAACTTCAATGGTCAAAATACTATGCCATTGAACAAAACACAATTTCAATCAAAATTTCCAAAAATGGTTACCAATTAAATCCAACTATCTACAGCGAAAATATGGATGGAAAAGAATACTATTACACCTACATCACACGCTCTGGAAGATATAAGATAACCTTGGAAGATGCTTCTGGCAATATTCAAGTGTTCAATAAAGGAAACGCTTCTCAAACAACTGCATTCACATTAACATTCTTAAAGGATATACCTTTCTCACTTACTTACACAAATCCTTTAACAAACGAACTGGAAACAACAGAGCCTATAAATGAAGCGGTTTATAATGGAACTGTAACTTTAACCCTTGACAGTGAAACATCGTCTTATTACACTGCTGAAGGCGCTAAAATTGCTGTAACAAGAAATGGAGTTGATTACACAGGCTTCACAGTTGATGGCGACCAATATATCTTTAATGCAACAGGTTATTATGGTGTAACCTTCTCAGCAAAATCAAGTGTTGATGATGCAAATATCAAATCTCAAACATATTACTTCACAATTTTAAATCCAAATGAGTATCGTTATTCATATATCATAAACAAATACTCAAACTACTATATTGAAAAAATAGCAAAGGATGACATCAACAATGATGTAACAAAGATTTTCCTTGAAACACTTGATTTAAGCACAATATATGTAAATCAAATTGAATATTTGGCTGAACTTACCCTTTCATACCTAGATGAAAAAACAGGCGCTGGAACTTATTATATAACAGTAAACAGCAATGAAAAGTTATATAACAGCGAAAACACAAAAACCAATTGGACCTTTAAAGTTATCATTCAAGTTGGTTCTGCAGATTTAATTTACTCTTCAATTCCAGCAGGAGAAGAAACAACTGCCCCTATCACAATAACCTTTAATGCTTCAAACATATATAATGAATTTGGTGAAAGCACCTTAAGAGTTATATATTACGATGATGAAGGGTTGACTTATACAGATTATTCCTATAAAATCAATGCTGAAACAACCGATGTTCAAAGTTACACAATTGACAAAACAAATGTATACTTTGTTCAACTTGTTTCACCAAGTGGCAACCTTTTGTATAGTTTTAAAATAACCAAAAACGAGCCTTTCAATGCAGCAACAATAATTGCAATTGTAGTTTCAGTTTTGGTTGTTATTGTGGTAATTATCTTGATTATTAAATTAAGAAAGAGAATTGCAGTCAAATAAAAAAGTTCGCGTTACGTGCAAAAACTTTGTTTTTGCATTAAGAGTTGCTAACGCAACATTAAGAGCAGACGATGTCGCCATGAAGAGAAATTTCAAGGCAATTTCATGAAGAGCAAGACAAAGTCTTGCATTGTGGTATGTTCTATAGTTTCTTTATTGATAATATAAATATATTTCAATTAAAAAAACATTTTAAAACAGCGGAATAAAAAAGAAAAAGAGTTTTATTATTAAAAATAAAACTCTTTTTTATTTGTATTTTTTGTTAATTTGATAATTTAAACACTTCCTAAAACCATCCACAATGCGAATTTTAATTCGCTCTTCACGCAAAAACTTTGTTTTTGCTCTTCATGTGAGCGAAGCGAACTCTTAACGCGAAACTTGTTTCGCTCTTAATTTCATAAAAATGCCCTGCATTTTTATGACACGCATCCATATTCAGATACTTTAATTGTAAATTGAAAGCCTTGAACTGATGTTGCAAATTTCTGCGTCAGTCCGCCATACTCTGTTCGACATATCACATTGTTTATATTTGTTCCCA
>CALWFX010000037.1 GCA_944377765.1 uncultured Clostridia bacterium | reverse complement strand
CATAACCGCTTAAAAAGCTAGAAACAACTACGCCTAAGACTATAAGGGTTGTCGATAAAATAAGCATTGCCGATTTTGTTCTATTCATATTCCCTTCTCCTTTTTCTACATTATACATTAACATCACAGTATTAGTCAAACGAAAACATAACTCTTACTTTAATGGACATTAGATTGGATTTATCTTTCATGCACCTTATTTGCCTTTGGCGCTTGCGCTCATACGAGTCCACTCTTTGGCTACCAAAAGCACTCTCCGCACAGAGTGCTTTTTTATTTTAAACCCCTCCAACTCCAATATTTCTGCTTAAAGTTTTTTTGCGTAAGCTTCGATCAACTTTTTGACCTTTTTAAATTTTGCATCGTCATAGACATAGGGTTTGCGCGGTTTGACAAAGTTTTTCGAGCCGCGCTCTTCAAAACTATATCTTGGAATAAGTTGAACATGATAATGGTTCATTGGCCCGTCGCTCATCGTGCAGAGATAAACTCTTTCACAACCAAAAACCTTTTTAATAATGATCATGAACTGCTTGACAAACCTTATGATTTTCTCGTTCAGAAAGTCAGGTGCTTCGCTCATGTCGTGATAATGCTTTTGAGAAGAAATCATCATATGCCCTTCCGCCCTCGGATTTGCAACAAACAAGCATTCTATGTCTTCGTCTTCAAAAATTTTTAGTTTTGTGTCATCACCGAAAATAGCACCATTATATTTTCGATTTAAACAAGTGGGACAAACTCCCGAATCCGTCAATTCCTTTGGTGATAGTGACAAAAGTTTTTCCTCTTCCATAATTCTCTCTCCCTTTTTTTAATTATATCAGCCTTGCATATAAAACAGCAAATTTATTGCAATAGAAAATTTAGAAAATTTTCACAACAAAAGCACAATATTCAACGCAAAGGTGTTTTTTATTTCTTTTTTGCAAGCGCATAGCTCTCGTCAATAAACCTGAAAATTTTTTCTGACGGCAGAGTGTGATCTAAGCAGATGGTTATCCAATGCTTTTTGTTCATGTGATAGCCTTTGCAGATCGTTTGGTTGTCCACAAGTTCATCTATGCTGCTTTCCTCTGCCCGCAAATCTATTATTTCAACTTCTTCATCTTTGTCAATTTTCAACTTTCTTTTTGGAACGACAAGAAGCGCTGCATACCATTTTTTGTTATCCTTTCTTCTCCAAATGGCGTTTTTGGGAAACTTTTCCCACAAAAATTCCAGCTCATCTCCATAGGTTTTTCGAATATACTCAATCACCTCTTTTGCTTGCGGGCTTTTAAATACTTGGCTGTCAAAGCATTTGTTTTCAATCTCATCCAAAACCTTTTTGTAGTCCGCCCTAACCCTGCCAACAAACTCTCCCGTTGCATCGGTGAGATGAAGAATGTATTCTTCTTGCGTTGAGACCTCTACAATTTTCGTTTTTAACCTCCCCTCTTGCAGCCGCACAGTCAAAACGAATTGTCCGCCAACAATAGGAGTGGAATACAAAAACTCGTTCCCCTCTTTGACAAAGCCAAACTCAATCAGCTTTTGAACGTTTACCTTCTCGTCCTTTAAATTTTTCATATACACATCATACCACAAAACAGCCATTTATGTTGCTGAAATAATAGATTTTAACAGAAATTCTGTAAAAGAAAAAACAACCCGAAACCTTTTGCAATTTCAGATTGTTTGCAGTTGGCAAAACCTGTTTCACCCCAGCTGAATATTTTTGGCATTATAAACAAATTCTTTTACAAGTCTTGCATTTTTTGTTCCATTCAATTTACAACCAGAATTCACATCAACTCCGCTAGGCTTTGCTGTTTTAATCGCATTAGCAACATTTTCGGGCGTTAATCCACCAGCAATAAAGGTTGGTTTATCCAATTTTTTTATCAATTCACGATCAATATTCCAATCGTGAATTAAGCCTGTTCCTCCTACTTGATTGGTTTCAAGATTGACACTGTCCAAAAGATAATAATCGGCATATTTCATAGTCTTATAATCAGTGAGGATTTGTCCGTTTCGAGAAACATGAATCAAACGAATTAGTTTGATACTTGGCAAAACATTTATGATTTTTTCAACTTCATCTTCATCAATGTTTGAGTGAAGCTGTATGACATCGTTTCCAATGAATTGTGTCAGTTCGACAATCTCTTCGCCGTTCGTTAGGTGCGTGACCAAGACAGTTTTTATTTTTCCTTTTGAAAAAGTTGCTATTTCTTTGGCTGTGTATTTGTCTATAAAGTCTGTGCTGTTGTGTCTTTGCCCTACCAGCAGCCCAAGGAAATCAGCCCCCGCATCTATACACATCTTTGCATCATTTATGCTTTTGTTTGCACATATTTTTACTAACATATTATTCTCCTTATTTCTAAAAACCTAACTGAACATCATGGTTCAGTTGGATACATAATGGTGGAAAGCGCACACATCCATAAAAGCACACTTTATTTCATTTCATCAATTTTCCCAAATTGATGAGTAAGCATAAACTTTACGCTTTCATAATCATTTGTTGTTGCTGTGTAATTTA
>CALWFX010000036.1 GCA_944377765.1 uncultured Clostridia bacterium | reverse complement strand
AAGTTATCCACAATTAAACTTACTCGCTCAGGGCTTAACCACAGATTTAGAAAATGAATTAAAATTGCAGAGGAGTTAGAAGAATGAAAGATTTTGTCCATTTACATGTGCATACCGAATTTTCTTTATTGGACGGAATTGCAAGAATTGAAAAATTGGTTGATATAACAAAGGAAAGGGGGTATAGTGCCTGTGCAATAACTGACCATGGCAATATGTTTGGCACTTTGCAATTTTTTGAAGCATGCGTTAAGGCTGGAATTAAGCCAATTATTGGTTGTGAATTTTATATCTGCAATGATTTACATAAAAAGCAAGGCACAAACGACATGGGGCATATTATTTTGCTTGCAAAAAACAACGAAGGGCTTCACAATTTATATAAGCTTAATGGAATTGCCTATGTTGATGGTTTTTATTACAAGCCAAGAATTGATTTTGATACCTTGGCAAAGCATAACGAAGGGGTTATTTGTCTTTCCGCTTGCATTGCTGGACATATCCCACAACTGATTCTTCAACGCCGATTTCAAGAAGCAGACGAACTTGCACTTAAAATGAAAAATATGTTTGCAGAAGGCGATTTTTATCTTGAACTTCAAGACCATGGACTTGAAGAACAAAAGATTGTTAACTCCTATTTAATAGAACTATCTAAGCGTATTGGAGTTAAACTTGTTGCAACAAACGATGTGCATTATTTAAACAAAGAAGATGCTGAAATGCAAGATGTTTTGATGTGCGTGCAAATGGGAAAATATCTTGAAGACGAAGACAGAATGCGTTTTCAAACAAATGAGTTTTATCTCAAAACTCGTGAAGAAATGGAAGAAATTTTCCCTGACGATGTGCTTGACACAACAATTGAAATTGCAAACAAGTGTGATGTGGTTATTAAGACTAAATCACTTGGAGAAACACCGGGTGTTGATGAAAAATATAAGTTGGCAAGTAACAAAAACTATATTCCAGTGTATAAGCCAGACACAGGAGAAGAGCCATATGAATTTTTACGAAGAATATCTTATGAAGGCTTGCATAAAAAATATAAAGTGATAACCCAAGAACTTATTGATAGGTTGGAAATGGAACTTGGAGTTATTAAAGACCAAGGCTTTGTTGAATATTTCTTAATTGTGTGGGACTATATTAACTGGTCAATTAAAAATGGCATTCCAGTTGGCCCTGGGCGTGGAAGCGGTGCAGGGAGTTTGGTTGCATATTGCTCTGGCATTACGCGTGTTGACCCAATTAAATATAATTTATTCTTTGAAAGATTTATTAACAAAGAGCGTGTTTCCATGCCAGACTTTGACGTTGATTTTTGCACTGATAGGCGTCCTGAAGCAATTGAATATGTTCGCAGAAGATATGGTTCTGACCATGTTGCGCTCATTGTTACTTTTGGTCGTATGCAGGCAAAGAATGCCATTCGTGATGTTGCCAGAGTTTTAAGAACACCATATCCAGAAGTTGATAAGATAACCAAATTAATTCCACCAAAAAAGCCTGATGGAATTAAAAAACCACCATTACTTAAATATTATTTTGGTACAACTGGCAAACCAGAAAATGAGCAATTTATAATTCCTGAACTTAGAGAGATGTATGAAAACGATCCAAGTGTGAAAAGAATTGTTGATATGGCAATTAAACTTGAATGTGTGCCAAGAAACACATCAACCCATGCCGCTGGTGTTTTGATATCTCCAGAACCAGTTTCAAACTTTGTTCCGCTTGCCAGAAATGGGGATGATATTGTAACGCAGTATGATATGATTGAACTTGAACATTTGGGACTTTTGAAAATGGACTTTTTGGGCTTAATCACATTGACAGATATCAAAAAAGCCTGTGATTATGTATATGAAGACCATGGCGTTAAAATTGATTTTTATGATATGGAATATGACGATCCAAAAGTTTTTGACCTTATTTCCTCAGGAAGAACAGATGCTGTTTTCCAACTTGAAAGTGCTGGCATGAAGAAGTTCATGAAGGATTTAAAACCATCTTGCATGGATGATATTATTGCGGGAATTTCTCTATATCGTCCGGGGCCTATGGATTTTATTCCAAAATTTGTTAAAAATAAACAAGACCCTGAACACATTGAATATGATGATCCTTGCCTTGAAGATATTTTGGATGTTACTTATGGATGTATTGTATACCAAGAGCAAGTTATGAAAATCTTTCAAGTCATGGGTGGTTACAGCCTTGGACAAGCAGATAATATTCGTCGTATTATGGGCAAAAAGAAGGTTGACCAAATTGACAAAGAAAGAGTTAAGTTTGTGAATGGTTGGGAAGACCCTGAAGGGAAAAAATCAATTCCGGGGGCTATAAAACTTGGACACAAAAGAGAAGTTGCAGAAAAAATATTTGATGAAATGAAAGAGTTTGCTAAGTATGCATTTAATAAATCCCATGCGGCAGCATATGCGTATGTTTCTTATCAAACTGCATATTTAAAGTGCTATTATGAAGTGGAATTTATAACTGCAGTTTTAAATAACAGAATTTCCAATGCTGACAACCTTACAAAATATATAAACTATGCGAAAAGTGAAGGCATTAAAGTTTATCCACCAGATGTCAATAAAAGTGGGACTTACTTTAAAGTGGAAAATGGTGGCATCCGTTTTGGGCTTGGTGGGCTTAAGCATGTGGGAACAAATATCATTGAATGCATGGAAAAAGAAAGAGATGAAAATGGGCTTTTTAAAAGCATGGAAGATTTTATTGACCGCATGAGCAATTATGCTATGAATAAAAAAATGGTGGAATGTTTAATTTTAAGTGGTGCATTTGATTCTTTTGGAAAAACTCGTTCATCTTGTATGGCTGTCTATGAAAAACTTATGCAAAGAGCATCAAAAGACAAGAAAAATCGTCAACTAGGGCAAATATCATTTTTTGCAACAAACGACATTGAAGATAAGGTCGAATATCCAGACATAAAAGAATTTAACAAGAAAACTCTTTTAAAAAATGAAAGAGAAATTATTGGGCTTTATATGTCAGGACATCCACTTGAAGACCATGTTGCAAAGTTTAAAGATTTTACATTGACAAGTGAAATGTTTAATGCTATTTTAGAGCAAGATGAAGAAGAAAACTTTGATGAAAATGAAGAAGATAAATTTTCAGAAGAGATACAACTTTTGGATGGACAATCTTTTACCTGTGGTGGTATTATTGTTGAAGCGAACAGAAAAAGAACTAAAACTGGTAAGGATATGTGCTATGTTAAATTGGAAGATTTAACAGGTTCTCTTGAAATAATTTTCTTTCCAAATATTTATCAAAAGTATCGAAGCATTCTTGAAGAAGATAATATGATAACTGTGAAGGGAAAAATCAATATACGAGATGGCAACACCCCTTCGCTTGTTGCAGATTCTGTTTTTGAATGGAAGGAAGATGAGCAAAAGCAGAAGGAACAGGGAATAGGAAAAGTGTTTTTAAGATTTGACACAAAAGATATTGATATATACAGCAAGGTTAAAAACACACTTTTGTCATATCCGGGAGAGGCACAAGTGATAATTCGTTGCACTTCAACTGGCTCTGCTTTCAATTTTCAAAACAAGGTGGCAATAAGCAATTATCTTGTCAACGAACTTTCTGGTATTATTGGCAATGAAAATATTATAGTTCAGGAGCAAAAATGAAAATTTTGATTTTATGTAGTGGTGGTGATGCACCGGGAATGAATTCTTTTATATATGAGATTGCAAGGGCTTTTCCAGAAGATTTATATTATGCCAAAGCAGGCTTTAAAGGGCTTGTTGAAAATGATATTCATAAATTAAATTTGGAAGATATAGAAAAGGTTAAAAATCTTGCAGGGTGCTATATTTTCTCTTCAAGATATCCAAAGTTCCAAGAAGACAAATATTTTAAAAAAGGTGTTAAAAATGCCAAAAATTTTGATGTTACAATAATAATTGGCGGAAATGGTTCACAAAAAGGAGCAAAACAACTTTATGAAAATAAAGTCAACACAATTTTTGTGCCAGGAACAATTGATAATGATGTTGAAAATAGTTTTTATAGTATTGGCTTTGACAGTGCAGTCAATCAGTGTGTATATACTGTTGAAAATTGTATGCCAAGTTTTAATAATTTTTTCCAGCCTTGTCTGTTTGAAGTTATGGGAAACAAAAGTTCTGCAATTTGTGATGAAACAGCGAAGCAAGTTCAAGCAGATTATGTTATCAATTCTTTAAACATAAATTATTCAAAGATTGCCAAAATCATTTCTAAAAATATGAAAGAAGAAAAAGGAACAAAAATCATTGTTAAAGAAAAGATTATTCCTTTGGAAGAAATAGTAAAAAAAATCAAAGAAAAATCCTCAAATTTTGATGTTAAAACTCAAGTGGTTGGACGCCTTCAACGCGGTGGAAAACCAACAGAAAAAGAAATAAAAATGACAAAAAAAATGGCAAAAGAAGTGATAAAATTAATTAATAAAAATGATTTTGGAAAAAAAGTTTTAATAAATGAATATGAAAAAGCCGAAAGTTTCGATTTTTAACTATTATTAAATATTTTAAAAA
>CALWFX010000035.1 GCA_944377765.1 uncultured Clostridia bacterium | reverse complement strand
AGAAGATTAGTGAGAGATAACCGCACTCGTGGACACGGTGTAGATTATAGCCTTGCCTCATGGCAAAGTGTCAGAGAAGGCGAAGAAAAATACATTTTCCCTTGCCAAGATTATGCGGATTATACATTCAATACGGCTTTGAGTTATGAAATTGGAGTTCTTAAAACATATGCCGAACCACTACTTTATTCGGTTCCCGTCGATTCTCCATACTATGACGAAGCAAAACGATTAATCGATATGTTGCAATTTTTCCTACCGATTCCATCGGAAGATATTCCGGATGATTCTATCTTAAGAGAATTTATCGGTAGAAGTTGTTTCCACGATTAATTATTCACTTATAATGTGGATAAAATATATTTTATGTAAAGATATTCACAGAATTTGTGAATATCTTTTTTTAAAAATAGAAGTGTGATATATTTATAGTAAATAAAGATAAAAGTAAAGGAATGAATAAAATGGAGAAAACAGGAGCTGAATTTTTAAATCGACTTTATAAAGATATGCATATGAGTGATATCGTTATGCATACAGCATCACCTAGTGATACACCAGCAGGTAAAATCGAAAAGTATTTAGAGCGATTAGAGCGAGTTCATAATAAGGCAAATCATCATTCTACAGATACTGGTATTCGATTATTAAAAAAATATTATTATGACCATTATGTTATCAAACCAGAAAATATTTCTGATAAATATTGGCAATTTTTAGATTCACAATATTTTAATCAACGTGGTGTTCACATGACCGAAGCAGAAAAAAAACAGCACTTAGAAATTATAATAGCAGACCAGAAATCATCACTTGATAGTTGGATTGATTATTTAAGTAGTGATGATGCTAAATTTTATCCAACATGGGCGAAATATTGGGCATTTCAAGGAATGTTAAAGATTGGCGGATATGATAATAAAAATGGAGTATATAAAAGAAGAGATAAAAGTACCGTAGCCCCGTTTGTAGAGTTAAATCAAGAAGCATTATCTAAAGTTGTCGATATGATGGTGAAAGTAGTCAGTCAAGAGAAAATTGAAGAGACTTTTCAACAGTTGGTTGAAAATGGTAACTTTCAAAAATTATATACACTTTTATTAAAGCAACAACGAGAAAAAGTTGTTTTAAACAGTGATACAGCAGGAGTATGGAAAAAGTACAATATGGGTAGTGATTATTATCCATTATGGCAATCCTTACAAGGAAAAAACACAGGATGGTGTACAGCAGGTGAAAGTACTTGTCGAAGTCAACTTTCTGCAGGAGATTTCTATGTTTATTACACGTATGATGAAAAAGGAGAAGCTGTTAACCCGCGTTTAGCAATTCGAATGGACGGTACTAATCAAATTGGAGAGATTAGAGGAATTGCAAAGGATCAAAATATTGAACCCAATTTTGAAAATATAGTAGAAGATAAGATAAAAGATTTTCCTGATCGAAAAAAATATCAAAAACGATTAAATGATTTAAAAAAATTGACAGCTGTTTATCAGAAATATCAATCTAAAGAAGTACTTACTAAAGAAGATGTTTTATTTGTTTATGGAAATGTAGAAGACTGTGGATGGCAGCCTGATCCAAGATTGCTTGAATTAAGAGAAAATGTAATCAATAATGCGAGGGAAGAATTAGAAAGTGATGTTGAATTTATAAAACAACTTCTTTATCAAAATGGTTCTACATTGCAATATGTCAGTGAAGAATTAAGAAATAATCCAGAAATTGTCATGGTTGCAATCCAACAAGATGGTTCTGTGTTGCAATATGCAAGTACTGAATTAAAAAACAGTGCGGAATTTATAAAAACTATTGTTAAACTAAATGGTTCTGCATTGCAATATGCCAGTGATGAATTAAGAAATGATCCAGAAATTGTTAAGATTGCAGTTCAGCAAAATAGTTATGCATTGCAATATGCCAGTGATGAATTAAGAAATGATCCAGAAATTGTTAAGATTGCAGTTCAGCAAAATGGAGTAGCATTGCAATATGCCAGTGATGAGTTAAGAAATGATCCAGAAACTGTTAAGATTGCAGTTCAACAAAATGGTAATGCATTACAATATGCCAACAAAAATTTAAAAAATAATTCCCAAGTTGTTATGGCAGCCGTTCAACAAAATGGTTGTTCATTACAATTTGCAAGTCCGAATTTGCAAAATGATTCAAAAATTGTTATGGCAGCTGTTCAACAAAATGGTTTTGCATTGGAGAATGCTAGTGTTGAATTGAGGAATAATTTAGATATTGTGAAAATTGCTGTTCAAAATTTTTGGGAATCATTTTGTTTTGTAGGGGAAGAGTTTAAAAAAAATACGAATAACATGCTGCAAATAATTCAAGTGAATGGAAATGTTTTGAAATATTTCAGTCCAGAATTACAGAATGATTTTCAAATTGTAATGACAGCAATTAAAAAAAATGGTTCTGCATTAGAATATGCCAGTGATGAATTAAGAAATAATCCAGAGATTGTTATAACTGCAGTTCAGCAAGATGGGTTGGCATTACGTCATGTTAGTGAAGAATTAAGAAATGATCCTAAAATAGTCATGGCTGCAGTCCAACAAGATGGTTATGCCTTGTACTATGCTAGTGAAAATTTAAAAAATGATAAAGAATTTGTTATGGCTGCAATACAACAAGATATATTAGCAGTAAATGGTATTGGTGACCAATTAAAAGATGATGCTGAATTTATGAAACCATTGATTCATCACAATGGATATATATTAGCTTGTGTAAGTGATAAATTGAGAAACAATCCAGATATTGTTTTGACTGCTATGAAGAGTGACATTATTAAGTCTGTAAATGAGCTTGTTAGTGATATAACTGATGCTGAATCAGTAATTTTAAAAGAAGGCACTCCCTTGAGAGTAGTAAATATAAGTTTACGTGATAATCCTCAGTTTATGTTGAAAGCAATTAAAGAATGTAAGTATTCAATTATTGATGCATCTGATCAGTTGAAACATGACAAACAATTTATTTTATCAGCAATTCGCGTGAATCCCGATGTCTATTTGTTAGAAGAATGGAAGCAAGATCCAGATGTTATAAAGACTGTTAAAGATGTTAAGAAGAATCAAGAGAAAAGTATAACACAAGGAATTAGTAATAGTTCTTTGGATGCAAAGGCTTCTCAAATCATAAATGATATGACTAGTGGTAAAATAGACACAAATGGTAATTCTATTTCATCTTTTGATGAGTCTTTTAAGAAAAAATGATAAATGTAGTTTTTATTATATTATATTTTATGCAAAGATATTCACAGAATTTGTGAATATCTTTTTTTTAAAATAGAAGTGTGATATATTTATAATAAATAATGATAAACGTATAAGGTAAGGAATGGAATATATATGGAAAAAACGGGAACTGAGTTTTTAAATCGACTTTATAAGGATATGCATATGAGTGATGTCGTTATGCATACAGCATCTCCAAGTGATAAGCCAAGCGATAAAATTGAAAAATATTTAAACCGTTTGGAGCGAGTCCATACAAAGGCAAAGAATCATTCAACAGATGTAGGAATTCGTCTTTTAAAGAAGTTTTATTATGACCATTATGTGATTAAACCAGAAAACATTTCTAATAAATATTGGCAGTTTTTAGATTCTCAATATTTTAACCAACGTGGTGTTCATATGACAGAGGAGGAAAAATTCCAGCACATTCAAACAATTATTTCTGATCAAAAAAAATCTTTAGATAAGTGGATTGATTATTTGAGTAGTGAAGATACAAGATTTTATCCAACTTGGGCTAAAT
>CALWFX010000034.1 GCA_944377765.1 uncultured Clostridia bacterium | reverse complement strand
TTTCTGAAAACAAAACCTGTGTTGTTTATAGAAGGAAGTTGATTCCAAGTGGTGAAAAGAAGAGATGGGTCAGTGCGAAGTTCATCTGCTGTGATAAATCTGGAATCGTGTGCAATTTCCATTTTATTGCCTTCTGCTGTTTCACCTTCATTTTTGCCAGATTTCTTTTTTGAACCTTTCAAAGTTAGCGATAGGGTGAAACCTACCATAAAGCCGACAGCAAGCATAATAAGAGCCATTTGGTCGGTTAATCTTTCAACGATTTCCATGCTGGAGTCTTGTGCAAAAGTGATGCCGACACCGATTGCGTATCCTAAAATAGTTAAAATAAGAATAATAATCAGTGCTTTTTTGAATTTGCTCATAATCCACTCCTTAACACAATTAGATATATATTAAAAATATCATTTTTATTTATAAAAATCAAATAAAAAGGCGTCAATACTTGCAAAATTGACAAAAAAGAGTGGTAAGGGGAGAAAATTGAGAAGAAGAGTTGATTTTGAAATATAAAAACGATATAATATTTTCGATTTCAAATAAGAGAAATGCACCCATGGTGTAGTGGATAACACAACGGTCTTCGGAACCGTTGAGGAGGGTTCGAGTCCTTCTGGGTGCACCACCGGCGAAAACGGCATTTTTGCTCGTTTTCGCTTTTTTTCAAAAAGCAAAAACTACGCTCTGACATTTGTTTTCGCCTTTTCGCGACCAAGCGCAACTCTTGTTTCACTTCGAGTTGGTCGCGACTTTGTGCAATGAAGCCTTTGCAAAGAAGTTTTTTTCTTACTGCGCTTCTGCCGTGTTTTGTGTAAGTTCTTATGGGGTCCCCGCAAATTGTAAAATTTGTGGGGAAAAGGAGCAAACGAGTGATAGTGTGAATTATCGAAAGATAATCACAAAAACGAAGTTTGCGACGTGGCGGTGGCGCTTGTTTTTTCTCTTTCGCGACCAAACGCAAATTTAAGCTTGTCGGGTTCGACTATGGGGTTCGAGTTTTAAAAGAGAATTTTCTCTAAAAAAACTCACATTTTTGCTCAAAAATGGCTTTTGTGACGAATTCGTGACGAATTTTTGCAGAAACTATTGACTTTATCAAATAAAAATCATATAATTAAAGCAAGTTAAGGAGAAAGTTATGAAAAAACTGACTATTCAACTTAATATCGTTCCCGCACCTACAACAGAATTGTTGTAGTGTTTTGGGTTGCCAATTTTTAGATTTTAGAGCGGTAGTCAAAACACTGGCTATTGCTTTTTTTAAGAAATTTTAGAGCGATAGCATTTCACTATCGCTCTATTTTATTTAAAAGGAGATTTAAGATGAAAAACACAAAACTGCAAACTCCACCCGTTTTGGGTGGTGAAAGAATAAAACTTTTAGGAAAATATAAAAATTAAAAAATAAGGAGAAAAATAAAATGAAACTATCAAATTTAGGTTTAAAAACCAGAAAACATATTGGCAATGAAGATTGCTATATCAGTGAGTTGTTGGAGCAAAGCGGACAACTGAAAAAATATTCTGCTGGTTGTTTTGGCTTTGGCACAATGCTCTTAAAAATCAAAAGAAACATTGAAAATGTTATTAGGGAAAATTTGGACGAAATTGGCTGTGCCGAAGTGCAATATTCAATTTTACAAGCAAAAAATTATTGGCAGGCTTCTGGCAGATGGGACAAATATGTTGAAAGTGGAACAATGTTCACTAGTCATGGTCGTCACAGTGACTATGCCATTTGTGCAACCGCCGAAGAATTCTCACTTGCAATGGTCAGAGACCACATCAAAAGTTATCGAGATTTAGGCTTTATTCATTATCAAATTGGCACAAAATTCCGTGATGAAATGCGATGCCAGGGAGGACTTCTCAAAAGCTTGGAGTTTAACATGATGGACGCCTACTCTTTTGACGAAAGCAAAGAGAAAATGATTGAAACTTACAACAAATTGATGAATGTATATCACAAAATTTTTAAAGAACTTGGCTTTGAAAATGTGAAAAATATCACTTCCGTCAATGATATGGGAGGAAAGATTGCAAGCGAGTTTATGTGGTTTGACGATGAATATGGTCAAGACACAATTTTCTGCAATGATGAACTTGGGCTTTATGTTAATAAAGAAGTTTTTGACTTGCAAGATACCGAACTAAAAAAAACTTTTGCTTGGAAAATATGTTGACATTGACAAATCTTGTTTTGAAAAAAGAAAAGCAATTGAACTTGGACATATTTTCCAAAATGAGCAAGTTTATTCAAAAATGATGAATGGCACTTTTACTAATCGTGAAGGCAAACAAGATTATTATTGGAATGGCTGCTATGGAATTGGCGTTTCTCGACTTGTTGCACTGATTGCTGTTAATCAAATCCGCAAATATGGCAAACTGATTTGGAACGACAACATTTCTGCTTTTAACGTTAACA
Organism: uncultured Clostridia bacterium; assembly: GCA_944377765.1. Lineage (GTDB taxonomy): Bacteria > Bacillota > Clostridia > Christensenellales > UBA1242 > Caccovivens. Next base: position 2,465 of record CALWFX010000034.1, on the reverse strand, counting down.
TCATTTGCAAGAATAATGATATTTGCTTGCAAGAAGGCGAAAGGCTTTACAGAGAATTGAAAAACAAAGGCATGAAAGTTTGCTTAGACGACCGCAACTATTCTATTGGCGAAAAACTGAAAGATAACGACCTTTTTGGGATAAGAAAAATTATCATCATTGGCAACAACTTTGAAAACAATGGCACCTATGATGTGGAAGATAGATTAACTAAATCAAAAATTGATATAAGCAAATTAAGTTAAACAGCAAGCAGGATAAGGAATAGACTCAGTTAAGTGAAAAACTACCTTAAATAACAAGGCTTTAAGGTGAATCAGCCCATTTTGTGTTAAATCACTTTTTTCGTCTATTCTCCTTTGTTTAAAGCAAGTGTAAAGCCTCCTTTTTTATAGAAATAAGCCAACTTGTGACAAATTTTTGCAACAAAAATGCAAGATTTTTGCAAATGGAGTGTTTTGTGTTGTATTTTTTTGAAATTTTATCGTTTGGTGATTTTTAATATAGTGCAATTGCTAAACATACGATAAACAAAGAGGTTTAGACTTTTGACAATCTGACAAAATAGGATAAAAAACGATAGGAAAAGTCGAACCCGTGATACAAGGTCGCGACCAAACGCAACTCTTGTTTCACTTCGAGTTGGTCGCGACTTTGTGCAAATGAAGCCTTTGCAAAGGAGATTTTTTTTCTTACTGCGCTTCTGTCTAGGATTTGCTTTTGTTTTTAAGTTGAATTTAAGATATCATTATGATATAATAAAACAAAATTTTTACAAAAGGAGAAAAAATGAATAGGGCTCAATTTGTAAATCAGGTATTTAAGAAACTGGAAGATAAACATATATATCTTTATCATGATATTTCCAAAGAAGAATTTGAAAAGCATAAGCAAAAATTTTTGGAAAACGTTGATGAGTTAGATGAGACACATTTTGAAGGTGGAATGCTTAAACTCTTTGCACTTTTCAAAGATGCTCACACTATGTATCAAGGAGTTAGACTCAATTATGTGAACGCAATTATTAGTCTTATTGGAAAAGATTTTTATATAAAAAAAGATGATTGTTTCAAGAAACTTAGTCAGGTTAATGGATACAAAATTGAAAATGTTGTAGAAAAACTAAAAGAACTTATTCCTTATGAAGTTGAGACTTGGGCATACAGCGAAGCAAGACGTTTGCTTAAATCTCCAAAAGCAATGGAAATGATTGGTTGTGGGTCGAACAAAGATGAAATTTGTTTTGGTTGTGATGATGGTGAGAATGTTGTTGCCACCTTGCCAACATCAAAAGAACTTGGGGAATATCCTAAAAAACCATTTTATGAAAGCAAAAAGTTTGATAATGACGAAATTTTATATATAAGATATCGATTATGTCAAAACATGCAAGATTATTCTTTTTCAAAATTTGTTGAAGACGTGGTGAAAAGTTGTAAAAAATTGCCAAAAGCATGTTTGGTTGATGTGAGATATAATACTGGTGGAAATTCAAAAATTATTGTGCCTCTTATCAACTGGCTTAAAGAAAATAAAATCAAATCGTATATGCTTATGAATGAAAGTGTGTTTTCAAGTGGAATTTTTGCTTTATGGTATTTTAAGAAGCACCTAAATGCAACTTTGATCGGGACTGAAGCAGGGCAACCAACGAGAAATTATGGAGAGTGTGGCTTGGAAGAAGTGGAAGGGAAAAAGTTTACTTATTGTAAAAAATATTTTGAATTAACATCTTGCCATGACGAAAATGCACCTGTTAAATATAGTGGTGGTAATGATTTAGAATGTTTTGACTATGTCGGAGTTGTTAAACCAGATATAAAGGTTGAAAACACCGTTGAAGATCTTAATAATGGCACTGATTCTCAACTTGAAGAAGGCTTGAAAATCATTAAAAATGAAATTATAAAACAAAATAATAAAAATAGTTTAACACTTGAATATTAGATTTTTGTTGCCGATAGAAATCGATACACAAACCATTTACCGCTTTCCTTTTTGGCAATATTTCAAATTCTCGCGTTAAATGATAAAATCAGGCACCTTTCAAAGCAAATGCTGGCGGAGGTGCATATATTTTTTGTATGGACAAAAAAATTTGTGTATATGCAATTTGCAAAAATGAAATAAAGTTTATTGACCGCTGGTATAACTCTGTTAAAGAAGCAGACTATGTTTGCGTGCTTGACACTGGAAGTGATGATGGCAGTTTTCAAAAACTGAAAAGCCTTGGTGTGATTTCTAAACAAAAAAAATATTCCACTTTTAGGTTTGATGTGGCAAGAAATGATAGTTTGAAACTTGTCCCAGATGATTGCGAGATCTGTGTTTGTGTCGATCTGGACGAAGGGCGGGGGGACAGATAGAATTTACCAAAATGCGCCGTAAAGCCCAGTCCTTCAGGGCGGGGATATAAGGCGCCCACCAACCTTTGCCTGCATAATATCTAGCGTATCAGATCAATA
>CALWFX010000033.1 GCA_944377765.1 uncultured Clostridia bacterium | reverse complement strand
ATGCCATTGTTTCCCCACACTTAACAACTGGAACCCACACCCTTGCCACTCCATTATATGAACTGCTTAGACCAAAGGATATGCTTTTGTCAATCACAGGCGAACTTTATGATACTTTACATGACACATTATATGGTAAAAATAATGGCAGTTTGCAATCTTATGGCGTGGAAATTAAGTATGTTGATTTAATTAACTCTAAGTTTGACGAAGAAAAAATTTTAAAATATATAAAAAAGTATAAACCAAGAGTTGTTTTTGTGCAAAGGTCAAGGGGATATTCTGACAGAAAAGCAATTTCCTGCTATGACATGGCAGGGATATTTAAAAAGATTAAAGAGATATCTCCAAATTCTTTTATTGTGGTTGATAATTGCTATGGCGAATTTATGGAAAAAATCGAACCAACATCTGTTGGTGCGGATGTGGCTATGGGAAGTTTAATCAAAAACATTGGCGGTTCAATCGCTCCAACTGGTGGTTATATTGCTGGAACAAAAAAAGCATTATCCTATATTGAAAATCGTTTAACTTGTCCTTCAATTGGAAGAGAAACTGGTTCTTATGAAGGTGGTTACAGATTGTTTTATCAAGGTCTTTTTGTTGCACCGCATGTTGTAAGTCAGGCGGTAAAGGGGGCATATCTTATTGGCGAAGTTATGAAAAGACAAGGCTATAAAATTATACCAGACACAAGTGAAGATTCTTTTGATATCATAAAATCCATAGTTTTTGATAGTGCTGAAGAACTTATCTCTTTTGTTCAACTCATCCAAAAATTATCGCCAATTGACAGCAATGCTTTGCCAATTCCTTATGATATGGTTGGTTATACAACGCAGGTTATTATGGCGGCAGGAACTTTTGTTGAAGGAGCATCAATTGAACTTTCTTGTGATAGTCCAATAAAAGCCCCATACATTGCATATTTTCAAGGCGGAATAACATATGAACAGTTAAAAATTGTTGCATACAATCTTTTAGACTTTAAAGAAAACAACAAAAATGCATAAAAAATTATATTTTTTTAAAATTTTTTTAAAAATTTAAGGGATTTTTATAAATTTTTAGTTTTAAAAATAATTTTATTTTAAGGTTTATTGTTTATAATAAACCTTTTTTCTTAATTGACGATATTGAAAATATTTGTTATAATATTAAAATGAAAGAAGTTGAAATTTTATCTCCAGTTGGAAATTTAGAAAGTTTTAAAAGTGCAATTAATAATGGTGCAGATGCAATTTATCTTGGAATTGCAGAATTTAATGCAAGAGGAAATCTTGCAAATTTTTCACTTGATGAACTTAAAAATATTATAAGAGAAGCACATCTATTTGGAGTTAAGGTTTATTTAACATTAAATATTCTTTTCATGGACAGTGAAATTGAAAAAGTTTTGAAAATGGTCGATGAAATTTTAAAGATGAATATTGATGCTTTCATTGTTCAAGATATTGGACTTATCTATCTTTTAAGAACAATTTATCCTAATATAAATTTACACGCAAGCACTCAAATGGGAGTGGAGAACTTAGAAGGCGTGGAGTTTTTAAAACGACTTAAATTTTCAAGAGTGGTGCTTGCAAGAGAAACGCCATTAAGTGAAATAAGGCGAATTAAAGAAAATTCTGATATTGAAATTGAATATTTTGTTCAGGGTGCATTGTGTGTTTCATATTCTGGAAATTGTTATTTATGTTCACTTCTTGCAGATAGCAGTGGAAATCGCGGAAAGTGTAAACAATTTTGTCGTTTGCCATACACTTTAAATAGTTCCAAAATAGAAAAGGAAGGCTACCTTTTAAGTGCAAAAGATTTTTGCATGTTACCAAGGCTTAAAGAACTTAAGGATGCAGGGGTTACCAGTTTTAAAATTGAAGGGAGAGCAAGGCGAGCAAGTTTTATTGGTGAAGCAACCTATGTTTATAAAAATGCTGTTCTCAACAATTTTAAATATACTGAAAAAGATGTAGAAAATTTAAAAAGAGAATTTAATCGTGGCAACTATATTGAAGGCTATTTTGGAGATAGTAAGATCATTTATGATAAAGTTCAAAATCACATTGGTGTTAGGATTGGTAAAGTTGAAAAAGTTAATTTTGGTAAAAAATTTAATGAAATTTTTATAAAAAGTAAAGAAAATATCAATAAAAACGATGGACTTAAATTTTTTGATGAAGAAAAAGAAGTTATGTCTATTGGTGTCAATGATATTCAAAAAGTGGGAAATTTATTTAAAATTACAAGCACTTCAAGCATAAAAAAGGGTTGGATGGTAAATAAAATTGTTGACAGTAATTTAGATGAAATTGTTTTAAATAGAAGAAGGGTTTTGCCTGTTGATATTAAGTTTGTTGCTAAGGTTAATGAAAAAGCAAAACTCATGTTAAGTTGTTGCGGAGTTGATGTTATGGTTGTAAGTGATGACATTTTGTGTGATGCAAAAAATCAACCTTTAACATTTAGTGAAGCAAAAACTCAAGTATCTAAACTTGGCGAAGAATTTAGTGTTAATTCTTTTCAAGCAGATATAGATAATGTTTTCATGCGCAAGGCAGAATTAAATGAATTAAGGCGACAGGGAACTTATGTTCTTAAAGAAAAAATAATAAATACTGAAAAAGATGTTTATTTAAAAAATGGTCAAAAAACAGGCAAAAAACTTGAAATTTTTGATAAAAAACATGAAAAAATGCAAATTTTTACTTCAAATTCTTTAAAAAGTTTAGAAAAAATATCAAATGATAATATAAAGTTGGTTTATAAATTTGAAAATTTTGATGCTGATGAGATAACAAAATTTTGCGAAAATCATCCTGAAAAAATATTGTATATTGATATGCCAGTTATAGTTAATCATGCAGATTATATGGTTATTAAAAATTTACTAGACAAAATTGATAATTTGGGAATTGTTGCAAATAATTATTATGCTCTTTCAATGGCTGATAAATGTAAAACTATTGTTGGTAGCAATTTGAATGTTTATAATTCCTATGCAGTTAAATTTTATGTCGATAATGGTTATAAAGATATCATCTTGACGCAGGAAAAAATTGATTATTCAAAAATTAAAAATTGCGGAGCAAATCTTTATGCATTTAAGGAAAATTATCCAGAGTATATGTATTTTAAACATTGCCCTGCGAAAGAGCACTTAAATGGAAATTGTGATAATTGCTTGTTTGAAAAAGGAATAACATATAAGTTAAATAAAAGTTCTTTTAGTTTGGTAAGACGAAAAATTTTATCTTGTCAATTTGTTTTAAAAGATAATGAAAAAAAGGTGTATAATATACCTGAAAATATTGGAGAAATTTATGAAAAGAAATTGGAAAAAATTTAAAGACCTTTCAAAAGGTGAAAAGATTTTTAGAAGCATTAATTTAGCCTTGATGATTTTTCTATTTTTGGGTTGTATTGGGCTTGGAATTTATAATGCATGCATAGGCGACCCAAGAAATAGAGTGTTTTCTTGTTTCATGCTGTCGTTGGTTATTTTGTTACCATTTCTGTTTGAAATTATTTTTGGAAGAAGATTGTCGAATTTAATGTTTTTGTTATATCAAATTTATATTGTTCTTGCGGGCGGTGGTTCAGTTTTAGATATATACAATGGCATTCCTTATTATGACAAATACATCCATGTTATTGCTGGCTATGTTTTTGCTTTGCTTGGTATGTTTATTATTTCTTTGTTTGATGATTATTATAAATTTAAACCTTTAACAATTGCTTTTATTTGTTTTGCTTTCACTTTGGCGGTTGCTCTTTGCTGGGAACTTATGGAGTGGTTTGCAGATTCTTTTCTTGGTCAAACTGCACAAGGCGAACCAATTTTACCATATGGAGTGCCACTTGTTACTGACACAGTTTCAGATATGCTTTGCAATTTTTGTGGCGGACTTGTTTTTGTTGTTCATTATATACTCGGTAAATACACAAAGGCATCACTTGGAATTAAATTTTATGAAAAAGAGTTTGTATTTAATAAAAAAACTGAAACTTTTGAAAATAAGTTAGAAGTGAATACAAGTGAGAATGATGAAAAAAATGATAAATCTGATAAAAAAGAGTGATATTAAAAACTAGGGATGAACTTGTTTCATTCCTTTTTGTTTTAATGTTTACATTAAAAATTTAAAATATTTTTGAAAAATGTGTTATTTTGCATGACAAATCTCGACAAAAATTTTATAATATTGTTATAGAAAAAAGGAGGAGTATGGAAAGATATATTTTTAATGAATGTGTTTATCTTGGAAAAAATGCTCGTTCATGTTTGCCAAATGAAATTAAATCAAGAAATTTCAAAAAAGTGTTTTTAGTTTCTGATGGCTCAATCTCTAAAAGTGGAGTGCTGAAAAAAGTTACTGATGTTTTGGAATCTGCCAATATTAAGTATGTTGAATATTTGGAAGTTAAACCAAATCCAACTGTTCAAAATGTTAAAGATGGAGTTAAGGCTCTTAAAAAATCCAAGGCGGATGTTATTATTGCCGTTGGCGGTGGAAGTGTTATTGATACGGCAAAAGCAATTGCAATAATTACAACTAACAAGGCTTTTAGCGATGTTGTAAGTTTGGATGGCAATGCAAACACAAAAAATAAGTGTTTTCCACTTATTGCAATGCCAACAACTGCGGGGACTGCTGCGGAAGTTACAATCAATTATGTGATTACTGACACAGACCGCAAAAAGAAAATGGTTTGCGTTGACCCACACGATATTCCTATAATGGCTGTTGTGGACGCAGAACTTATGGCAACAATGCCACCATCACTCACTGCAAGCACTGGCATGGATGCACTTACCCACGCAATGGAAAGCTTGATAACAAAAGGTGCAACACAATTTAGTGATATGTTTGCAATGGAAGCAATAAGAACAATACATAAGTATTTGCCTATTGCCTATGAACATGGCGATAATTTGGAAGCAAGAGAAAAAATGGCTTTTGCGCAATATGTTGTTGGAATGGGTTTTTCAAATGTTGGGCTTGGAATTGTTCACTCAATGGCGCATCCGCTTGGTGGAAGATTTGATATTGCTCATGGTGTTGCAAATGCACTATTACTTTCAACAGTTATGAAGTATAATGCAGAATCACCTTCAAAACCAAAATTTAGATTGATAGCTGAATGTTTTGGCTTTGATACAAAGAAATTAAGTGATGACGATTGCGTTAAAAAGGTTGTTAGTGAAGTAAAGAAAATGAGTAAAAAATTAAATATTCCTCAAACCCTTACAGAACTTGGAATTAAAGAGAGCGACCTTGATGCATTAAGTCAAGATGCATATAACGACATATGCACAGGTGGCAATCCAAGAGAAACAAGTGTGGAAGATATAAAGAAATTATATAAATCATTGCTTAAATAAGAAAAGGAGGTAATTTATGAAAGCATTGACAGGTTATAGTTCAAACAAAAACGCATACGAAGCAGGGCTTGAAGCAGCCAAAATGGCTGGAAAATCAAAGGATGCAAAATTGGTTTTTGCATACATGAGTTGTGATTACAAAATTAAGGATGTAATCAAAGGTATTAAGGAAGTTTATGATTGCCCAGTTATTGGAAACACAAGTTTCACTGGAGTTATTCTTCCACAAGGGTATGTTGGCGGAGATAAACCATTTGTTGGTATTATGGTTCTTGCTGACCCTAACATGATTGTTGGCGTTGGTTTTGCTGACAGAAAGGCTTATCAAAGTGCAAGAGATGCAGGGGAGGCGGCAACTAAACATGCTCGTGCAATGACAAAAATGCCTTATAACGATGAACCAGACCTTATGTATATGACAGCAAGTCCAACCGAAGAAGAATTTTTCCTTAAAGGCGCTTCTCGTGTGGTTGGAAGAGTGCCATTTTTTGGTGGTTCTGCTGCTGATAACACAATTTCTGGCAATTGGAGTTTGTATCTTGATGGTAAAGTTACAGGTGAAGGTGTTGCAGTTGCACTCTTTTATATGAAGGGTGGTTTTGTTAACGAATTTACTGGAGCTTATCGTGAAACAGGTGATATGGGAATTATTACAAAAGTTGAAGGCACAAGACAACTTGTTTCAATTGATGGCACACCTGCAGTTAAAAAATATGCTAAATGGCGCAATATGAAACCAAGTGAACTTATGGGTAACAAACTTCTTTCTGCAACAATCACAAGCCCTCTTGGTGTTAAAGATAGACTTGGTGATTTGATTGCAATTCGTCATCCTATGTTTGCAAACGATGACTATTCAATGAATATTGGAGCAAACCTTGCAGAAGGCACAACTGTTATTCGTATGGAGGCTACAGTTGATGAACTTATTGCTTCAGTTGGTGAAACTCTTAAAAAACTTAATGCAAAACTTTCAAAACCTGCTGTTTGCTATCATTTAGTTCACTGTGGTGGAAGAAGAGCGGGTATTGACAGCAGAATTAATGAAGTTTATGAAGAAATTAAAAAGAATGTAAATGGTGTTCCATTTATTATGGAATTTACCTTTGGCGAATATGGCTATGTTGATGATGGCAGAAACACAACTGGTGGACTTATGCTTTCTTTCACTGCGTTCACAAAGTAATATTGATGGTAATAATTGACTATATATTTTAAATTAATATAAAAGGAGAAAAATTATGCAAAGTATTATCAATGGTAAATGGGTGGATGCTAGTGATAAAACAACAATTGATATTGTTAACCCTTACACATTAAAAGTAATTGACAGAGTGCCAAACTGCACAGCAAAAGATGTTAATAAGGCTGTTGAGTATGCAAAAAAGGCACAACCAAGTTGGGCAAAAATGCCAGTTTATCAAAAAGCAGAAATTTTGTATAAATTTATGGATTTGGTTGATGAAAATAAGGATGATTTAGCAAAAACTCTTATGAGAGAAACAGGAAAACCTATTTCACAAGCAGTTGCAGAAATTGCTAACATTCGCGTTGCTTTTACTGCGTTTATTGAAAGAGCAAAACATTTATATGGCAAGGTTATTCCTGCTGGAACAGAAGCAGGGCAAGATAAAACCATTCAACTTACAATAAGAGAGCCACTTGGTGTTATGGTTGCAATAATTCCTTTCAATTTGCCATGCGATTTGTTTGACCAAAAGGTTGCACCAGCAATTCTTGCTGGCAACACTGTGATTGTTAAACCACCTCATCAAAATCCATCAGCTTTGATTAAACTTGTTCATCTTTTGCATGAAGCAGGCCTTCCAAAGGGAGTTGTTCAAGTTTTGACAGGTGAAGGTGACAAAACAGGAAATGCTTTATCAAAGCACCCTGATGTTCACGGCATAACTTTCACAGGCTCCACAAGAGTTGGAAAAATAACATATCTTAATGGAGCTGAACATCTTGCTCATGTTGCACTTGAACTTGGTGGAAATGATGCATTTATTCTGCTTAATGATGCAGATATTGACCTTGCTGTTGAAGAAATGGTTTGGGGAAGAATGTATAATACAGGACAAGTTTGTTGTGCAAGCAAACGCTTTATTGTGCAAAAAGGTGTTCTAAAAGAATTTGAAGAAAAGGCTAAAGAAAGATTAAGCAAACTTGTTATTGCTCCACCAACAGACAAGAAAAGTGAAATTGGTGTGCTTATAACAAAATCTGCTTGCGACAAAGCAGTTAAACAAGTTGAAACCATTGTTGAACAGGGTGGCAGAATAATTTATGGCGGTCATCATGAAGGTGCATTTTTTGAGCCTACAATTATTACTGATATTCCAAAAACTGCCGATGTTGCCAAAGATGAAGAAGTGTTTGCGCCAGTTGTAAGCATTATTCCATGTGAAAATGTTGAAGAAGCAATTGAAATTGCAAATCAGTCTAACTTTGGGCTTAGCAGTTGCATTTTCACAAACGACATGAAAGTTGCAACCATGGTTGCAGAGCGTATGGAAGCAGGTGAAGTTGTTATTAATGGTGCAAGTTTCCACAGAAATTTTGAAATGCCTTTTGGTGGTTACAAAAATTCTGGTATTGGCACAGAAGGGGTTATGTCGACTTTTGACCAAGTTACAAAAACAAAAACTATCACTTTAAAAAACATTTTAAGTTAACAATATTATTTTGGTAAACATATAGAAATTTAAGGAGTTATTATGAGCAATAATTTGAAAAAGGCATTTATGTGGGCAGGTGCATTTGTCAGTATAATTGCATTTATTTTGGTGGGTGGCTATTTCTTTATTAAAGAAAAAGAAGATGAAGATATGCAAAAGGAAGTAAAAACCTGTTTGATTGTTACATTAATTTTTGTTGCTATCAGTGCTTTTGTGGCATTATTTAATTATATTGCAGGATTATTTGGAGCGAGCGGAGTTGTAACAACAATATACACCATTCTTTTGATGCTTGTTGGAATTGGTAAGATTGTAACTTATGCTGTTTTTGCAATTATTGCTCTTGTTAAAGGAAAGGAAAATAAAAAAGCAAAAGTTGTTGAAGTTTCAAGTGATGACAGTGAAAACAAAGATAAATAAAAATAAAAGATAATGTTTAAAGCATTATCTTTTTTATATTATTTATAATTATGTGTTTTTAAAATATTTTCTATTATTTTGTTTGTTTCTTTCTCTGATAGCACTCTATATCCTTCTTCATTTATAACTTTATTTGGATAAAACCTTTGATTAAATTTAAGTTTTACATATTGCATATCATTTTTAAATCTTTTAAAATCAAAGATAAGGCTAATTAAAAATGAAACTGGAACCAAAATTATAAAGGCAGGGAATATTAGCCAGAACCATGGCCAATATTTTGGTTCGCCAGCATGTTCGCCAACAGGGATATACTTAAAGAAATCAGGGCAAAATATAGCAAGAAAATCTCCAATTGCTCCACTTGGTCCCCAAATCATTGACGAGTTTTTATAGTTTATATTGAAAATATCATTACCACGAAGCGGAATAAACCCAAGTTCGCTTTGTAACACTTGGTTGACCATAATAAAAAGCATTACAGAAAGTAAGTATATAGGAACATAGATAACTCTTCTATAATTCAATTTATGTAATTTGAAAACAACCATTAAAAGTGGAACAGCCCAAAGCATTGTGTGATGAAAATAAAATCTTAATATATCAAGCCACTCACTTGCTTGATTAACTTTTTCCATTGGCTCAACAGGATAAAAAATTGAGATAAGCCCACTTAAAACACCAATATAAAACATATAATCTTTTGCTTTTTCACTTTTTGATAAAAATATGAATGGAAATAGAAATATATTAGCACCGCATATATTTATGAAAAATATATCTCTTAAAAGTCTGTTATTATCTGTTGAATAAGGTGGAATGAAACATTTTAAAAAATGCAAAATAAGACCTAAAAGCAATATTAAAAACAAAACAATTTTCTGTGTTTTTTCACTTTTATTTCTTAAAATGAAATATAAACCAACAACTGCACCAATACAAATAAAAAGCATTAAAAAATACCAACCATTAAACATTTGTATGTTCATTTTTAACTCCCATAAAATTATCATAACATATTTAAATATTTTTTACTAATTTATTTTACATATTTAAAAAAATTTGTTACAATGTATATTGTATTACAATCAAAAGGGAAAAGAAATGAGTTTTATTGAATGGATTACAAGTAATTATGAAAATCCTAGTAAAAATGGGCAGTGGGGTTGGCTTCATATCACTGTTTTGGTGCTTTGTGTTGCACTAATTGTTGGCATTGCACTTTTGTTTAGAAAAAGAAGTTATAAGGCAAGGCGTATTATTATTTGGGTTTTGGTTAGTTTAATTTTGCTGTTTGAAATTGCCAGAAGAATAATCAATTTATGTAAAACAGATGATTATAGTTTTAATAATTTGATGTATATTTTGCTTCCTCGTCCTTGGTGTGCAATTTCTTGTTGGAGTTTGATTATTGCAACAATCTTTAATAAGAAATTCTTATATAATGTTTCTTGCTACACTTCACTTCTTTGTGCACTTGTGTTTTTTGCGTATCCGGGAGTTGGTTTTAATAATGTTTATATCTTATTTGAAAATCTTTATTCCATTGCAACACATTCACTGTTGCTCGTTACTTCAATTTCATTAATAACACTTAAATTCACAAAGTTTGAATACAAAACCATGTGGAAAGAACTTATTTGTTTGGCTGTCATTTTAGGCTATACCTTTTTGGAAATTTATGCTCTTAAAATTGAAGCAGACCCAATGTATTTTATGCCAGGCAATGATGTGATGGAAATTTTTGGATTTACATATCCTGTTTATTTGGTAATTTATATTCTTTTTATCATAATTTATGTAAATGCTTTCTATTTGATAGACGATAGGAAAAATGTTTTTAAAAGAAGAAGGCCTAGTGAGGAAAATAGCGTTGTAAATCAAACAAATTAAAGGTGGTGTTTGCCATCTTTTTTTATTTATAGTTTTAAAATTATTTAAATATTATTTTGAAAAATTTTAGCAATTTGATATAATTTTAAGCGAGGTGATAAATATGAAAGAAATTAAAATTAAAAAAATTATTGGGCGTCAAATTTTAGACTCTCGTTCTAATCCTACAGTTGAAGTTGATGTTACTCTTGAAAATGGAATAATGGGCAGGGCTTCTGTTCCTTCTGGTGCTTCAACTGGTGCTTTCGAAGCAGTGGAACTTAGAGATGGAAATAAGAAAATTTATTGTGGAAAGTCTGTTTTGAAAGCAGTTGAAAATGTGAATACTGTGATTGCCAGGGCAGTTGTTGGAATGAATGTCTATGACCAAAAGGCGATAGACAAAAAAATGCTTGAACTTGATGGAACAGATAATAAAGCAAATTTGGGTGCAAATGCCATTCTTGGTGTTTCTCTTGCAGTTGCAGTTGCTGCTGCAAAAGCGGATGGAAAATCTTTATATAAATACCTTGGCAAAGGCACAACTCTTCCAACTCCAATGCTTAACATTTTAAATGGTGGTAAACATGCTGATAACAACATCAACTGCCAAGAATTTATGATTATGCCAGTTGGTGCAAAAACCTTTTCACAGGCACTTGAAATGTCTGCAACTGTTTATCAAAATTTGAAAAAAGTGTTGAAAGATAGGGGATTTGTTACCGCTGTTGGTGATGAGGGCGGTTTTGCTCCAAACCTTGAAGATGATGAAGATGCTTTAAAACTTTTGGTTGAAGCGATTGAAAAATCTGGATATAAAAAAGGAAAAGATGTTGCAATTGCCATGGATGTTGCTGCAACTGAAATGTATGACGAAGCAGAAAAGATTGGAGAAAAGGGGAAATACTATTTTTGGAAAACAAAAAAACTCTTTACTGCTGATGAACTTATTAAATATTACGAAGAATTAATCAAGAAATATCCAATTATCTCAATTGAAGATGGTCTTGCTGAAGAAGATTGGGAATGCTGGAAAAAGTTAACTCAAAAACTTGGCAAAAAAATTCAACTTGTTGGAGATGACCTTTTTGTTACAAATGTTAAGCGTCTTAAAAAAGGTATTGAACTTGGGGTTGCAAACTCAATCTTAATTAAAGTTAACCAAATTGGAACTTTAACAGAAGCAATTGAAGCAATTAAACTCGCAAACAAAAATGGTATGACAGCAGTTGTTTCTCACAGAAGTGGGGAAACAGAAGATACATTTATTGCTGACCTTGTTGTTGGTTTAAATTGTGGACAAATTAAAACTGGAGCCCCTTGCAGAAGTGAAAGAGTTGCAAAGTATAATCAACTTTTAAGAATTGAAGAAGAACTTGGCAAAAAAGCGGTTTATCAAGGAAAAATTTCAAAATAAGAAACATAAAACAATTCATTAATAGATAAAATTTTAATATTACACACTTTGAAAGCAACTTTGCAAAGTTGCTTTTATTTTTAATGAAGTTATATATTCTTTTATATAGAAAATTTGATTATTGACATAATTAAGTTTAAATGTTATACTAATACAGGAGAATAGATATGAAGATTGATGAATTTTTAAAGCGTAAAGGCGAACAGGAGAATGTGGTTACTGTTTTAGAAGAAAGTTTAGAAACAACTCAAAAATTATTTGAAAGGGAAAAAAGAAAACTATATGAAATGCTTGAATTGGCCTATAAGGAAAATTTATTTCAAATTTCTTATAATGATCTTTTGAAGGAAATTTGTCAGCAAATTGGGGTAAAAGAAGAAAAGCTTGATGTGAATGTAGGTATAAATTTTAAAATTTGGCATAAGAGAGATAAAAAATTTGTTGAAGATTATATAAGAAATAAAGCAGATTCATTGGATACTGCTTTAACTTGTGAAATAAAAAAAGATAATAAAACAATTTGCGAGTTTAATTCCAAATTTGATATTGATGCAAAATTGCTTGATGGTTCAAGACTTTGGGACCATGTAAAAGAAGAAATTAAATACAATGATTTATATAATGAATATAACACAGTCCTTAATCTTGATAAAACTTGTTACAGGAATTTAATGTTTAATATTCATCCTATTGAACTTGAAATTTCAACAAACAAAAATTATTTAAAACCTGCATTAATAAAGTATGTTCAAAGAAAGGAAAATAAATTAAATTTAAATTAAAAATAAGATAAAAATTTAAAATAAAAATGATGCGTTATGCATCATTTTTTAATAAATGGATTTTTCTAAATGCGAGTCAATAATTTTTAATTTTTCATTTGAACTATCAATTTCATAGTATTCATCGCTTAATTCTTTTAACTTATGTTTAAACAAATTGCTTCTTTCAAATCTGGCATAGATTTTATCTGAAGGAACATTATGTCCGCCTTCTTTAACTCTTTGCAAAACTCTTTCACAGTTAATTGTTGCCATGTTTGGGCAAATAAAAATTGAAACAATTTTGTAGTTATTTTTTTTGTAAGCTTTAATTAAATCAATTTTGCTTTCATGAGATAAAACAGTTTCATAAATAATTGAATTGTGAGTGTGAATATTGTCTTCAAGTAAAGATGTGGTGTAGTTCATGGCTTTTTTACTTTTTACAGCATCAGATTGTATTTTATTGAATAAAGTTTTAGCATATATGTCTGCATTTACATATTTAACATTTTTAAGGAAACCAAGGCTAAATATATTGGCAATTAATGTCGACTTTCCACTGCCATTTGGTCCTGCAATAACATAAAGAATATTTTTTGAGCCTTTATTTTCAAGGTTGTCAATTAACACTTTGTAGGACTGTTTGTAAGACAATACTTTGAAATTTGAAATAACCTTTTTTAAATCCAATTTTTTAGCAAACAAATTTTCCATACTTTTCTCCATTTATTTAAGTATAGCATATAGTTTTGTTATAGTCAATATTAATATTTTTATTATTTTTAATTTATTAACATCTTTTATTTAAAAATTAATTGACTTTTATTCTTATTGCTGATATAATCAAATTGCAGTTTAAAAAAATATACCAAATTATAATTATTATGATGTAGTTCAGTCGGTAGAGCATCGCCTTCGTAAGGTAAAAAATGGCAAATTTCAACAACTAAAAAAAAAAAAAAAAT
>CALWFX010000032.1 GCA_944377765.1 uncultured Clostridia bacterium | reverse complement strand
AGAAGCGATGTTCTTGACCCAGCACTTATGCGTCCGGGGCGTTTTGATAGACAAATTTATGTTCATATTCCTGATGTGAAAGGAAGAGAAGGAATTTTAAGAATTCATGCAAGAAACAAACCTATTGACGAATCTGTTGATTTTGGTGTGCTTGCAAGAATAACAAGTGGTTTTACTGGTGCTGACATTGAAAATATGCTTAATGAGTCTGCAATTTTGGCTGCTCGTGCAGGTCGTCCTAAAATTATTATGGAAGACATCACAGAAGGTATCAACAAAGTGATTATGGGACCACAAAAGAAGAGTCATGTTATCACTGAAAAAGAAAGAAAACTTACCGCTTATCATGAAGCAGGGCACACAATTCTTGCTAAGAGTTTGAAACATTGTGATGATGTTCAAGAAGTTTCAATAATTCCTCGTGGCAGTGCTGGCGGTTACACAATGAGCAGACCTGAAACAGATGACCTTATGATGAGCATCGGCAAGGCAAACGACACAATTGCAATGAGCATGGGTGGCAGAATTGCTGAAGAAATCATCTTCAAGGATATAACAAGTGGGGCATCATCTGATATTCAACATGCAACAAAACTTGCTCATGCAATGGTTTATGAATGGGGTATGAGTAAGAAGATAGGGTTCCTTGCTTTAACTTCAAATGGTCAAGTGTTTATTGGAAGAGATTATCAAACAAAAAATGATTTCTCAGAAAAATTAGCATCTTTGGCAGATGAAGAAATTATGTCAATTTTAAATGATAACTATAAGCGTGCTAAGCAAATTTTAACTGACAAGATTGAAATTCTTCATGAAATGGCAAAACTTCTTATGGAAAGAGAAACAATTTATAAAGAAGAAGTTGACATGGTAATGGCCGGTAAGAAAACAGAAGAAATTGTTAAACTTATGGATGAAAAAGATAAGGCTCAAAAGGAAAAGGAAGAAAAAATTAGAGCTGAAAAAATGCGTGTTGACAAATTAAAAGCATACGAGGCAAAACTTGTTGAAGGTGAAAAACTTGTTAATATGGGTGTAATTTCCAAAGAAGAATTAGAAAAAGTTAAACAAGAATATGAAGTATACAAGAAAAGTTTGGATGTAGAAATAAATGCTAAAAATGAAGTAATTGAAAACAAAGAAAATAAAAATGAAGAAATAAAAAAGGAAACTTCATCTGATAAAATAAAAGAAAAATCAGTAAAAGAAGAGCCAAAACAGAAAGCAGAAAAACCTAAAACTGAAAATAAAAAGAAAACTGACAAGAAAGAGGATTAAGCATAATGGAAAATTTAGACTTAGAAAAAGAAAACAACGAAGAAGTGGCAAGTGAAGAAACAAGTGTAACAGAAAATAAGCAAGAAGAAATTGTTAAAGAAAAACCACTGACTGACGATGAACTTTATACAAAAATTCAAACAGAAAAACTTTTAAAAAAGAAAAAAGCTAAACAGATTACTTTTATTTCTGTTATGTCGGTTCTTTTTGCTTTGGTGGTGGTTGTTATTTGCCTTGCTTCAATTCCAGTTCAATTAAAACCAGAATTCTTAACAAAAACACAATATAATGCCAATGTTTATATTGATGGTTCAAGTTATTCTGGAAGTGTATCTCCAAATAATGACGAAAAATATCAAGAATTTAATGATGCATTAAACAAAGTTTTTGCAAGAACATATTTAGCAGGAATTTTTGATGGCAGTTTAATGGACTATACATTTTCAGAAAAAAGAATGACACATTCTGATTTTAAAGAAAGTTTGAAAAACGAAGAAAGTAATGACTATGTATATTTTGAACTCCTTGAAGCACAAACATTAAAAAATCGTAATGGTAGCAACTATTCTTCAAGGGTAGATTCAACAGCTCTTCCATTTGAATTTACTGAAGTTTACATGATGTTGTCTAACACAGAAGGAAGTGACGAAGCAGTTTTCTATGTCGTTGTAAAATATGTTCATAAAGATACTGAAGATATAAGTGAACTTACAGAGTATGTAATTAAACTTACAACACGCGGAAACACTTTTGCATTATACGACCATTACAATCCACAAGAAGAATAAAAATAAAATCTCTTACACTTTGTAAGAGATTTTTTTAAAATAAAGGCTCGTCATATGTTTTTGGTGGGGTGATGTTTAATAGTTTTAAAACAGTTGGAGCAATGGCTGTTAAAGATTTATTCTTTTTAAGTTTAGCTTTTTTATTTTTTTCGCTTACCAATATGCAAGGCACAGGATTTGTTGTGTGAGTTGTTATTTTGTTTCCGTTTTTATCAATCATCTCTTCAGCATTTCCATGGTCAGCGGTTATAATACATTCTCCGCCAACCATTAATGTGGCAAGAGCAACAGTATAGGCGCATTTATCAACACACTCAATTGCTTTTTTTGTGCTTTCAAAATTGCCAGTGTGTCCAATCATGTCAGGATTTGAAAAGTTTACTAAAATATAATCATATTTCATAGAGTGTATTGCTTCAACAACTGCTTCACAAATTTCAATCGCACGCATTTTTGGATATTTTGAAAAGTCTTTAACATTGATGCTGTCAATAAGTTTTCTGTCTTCATTTGGGTATGGTTTTTCAATTCCACCATTAACAAAAAAGGTTACATGAGCATATTTTGTTGTTTCTGAAGTGTGAAATTGTTTCATTCCATTTTGAGATATGACACTTGCAAGGTTATCTTCAATGATTGTTGGCGGGTAAATTATGTTTAAGCCTTTTAAGTCTGTGGAATATTCAGTCATGGTTGTAAATAATAGATTTTTAAATTTTTTAGATTCAAATTCTTTAAAAGTATCTTTTGTAAAGGCGGTGGTGAGTTCAATTGCTCTGTCTGTTCTATAATTAAAGAATATAACGCTGTCGTTATCTTTAATTATGCCATTTTCATCTATAACACAAGGTTCCATAAATTCATCTGTTAAACCTTCGTCATATTTTTTTGTAACTGCATCAACTGCATTTTCAAATTTAGTCCCTTTTCCTTCAGTGAAAAGTCGATAAGCAGTTTCCAATCTGTCAAAGCGTTTTTCTCTGTCCATTGCATAAACTCTGCCAATTATTGTGGCAATTTTTGCATCAGTATTTTTTTCATTAAATTCTTTTATAAATTTTATACCATCTTTAATGCCAGTATCTCTTCCATCTAATATAGCATGGATGTAAACATTTTTAATGTTATAGTTTTTGCACATGGAAATTATTGCATACATATGTGCAAGTTCTGAATGCACTCCACCATTTGAAAATAATCCAATTAAGTGCAAATTACTTCCATTTTTTTCAGCATAGGTTAGGGCTTTAATAAGAGAAGGATTTTCATAAAATTTTCCTGTTTCAATGTCTTTATTAATTTTTAACAAATCTTGAAAAATCACTCTTCCTGCACCAATGGTTAAATGCCCCACTTCGCTATTGCCCATTTGACCTTCTGGAAGACCAACACTTGTTCCACTTGCTTTTAGAAGAGTGTGTGGATATTTCTTTTTTAATTTATCTAAATATGGTGTGCCTTGGCTTTTAATTGCATTGCCAAAAGTTTGTTTTTTTTCTCCAAAGCCATCAAGAATTACCAATGTTACCATAAAATTTTCTCCTATATATAAGGATAAACTTTTCTTAAATTTAAGTCAAATAATTTATAATTATTTAATAAAAATAAATTACTTTTTAACATAATAAATTAAAAATTAATAAAAAGTTAATATTTTTAATTATTTTTTCAAATTTTCATCAAACAAACCACCATTTTTCAATTTTTCATTATTATCTGGTTTGTTTTCTGAATTATTTTCTTTATTATCAACAAAATTTGCTTCTTTCCCTGCTTCAACAGATGCCACAAGTTTTTGTTTTTTCTTTTTTTCATATATTTTTAAGATGCCTTTGTTTATAATAATTCTAATGATTAAATATAAACAGCCAGCACCAATTATGATATAGCAAAGCCTTGAAAATATGCTTGCTTGAAAACCAAAAAGTCCAGCAATAAAGTCATATTGCAATAAGCCTATTAACAGCCAATTTATGCAACCAATAATTGTTAAAATAAAAGCGATAAAAGTTAACATTGTGTTTCTCCTTAAAAATAGCAATTTTTTCAATTTTTTTCTAATATTATTGTGTTTTTCTTATATTTTTATACTTTTACAAAATTTTTGATATGTAGTAATAATTTATAAAACTTTTGAATATGATATTTGAAAAAGCCTTAATTTGCTTGACTTTTATTTTTTATTTGATTATAATATCAAAGTTTAAATTAAAAGCCTATGTGAATTTTGGACTTTTATTTGCTATTTAAGGAGGACTTTATGGAAAAACATTATCTTACACCAGAAGGAAAAATGCAGTTAGAGGAAAAACTCAACTATTACAAAACAGTTAAAAGACCTAATGTTGTTAAGCGTATTGGAATTGCAAGAGAATTTGGTGATTTGTCTGAAAATTCAGAATATGATGCTGCAAAAGATGAACAAGCACAAATCGAAGCAGAAATTAAAGAAATGGAAGATATTTTGCTGAATGCAGAAGTTATTGACAAGAAAAGCATAGATTTAAACACTGTAAGTGTTGGAACAAAGGTTAAACTTTATGATGAAGATTTTGACGAAGAAGTGGAATATAAAATTCTAGGCTCTTCTGAAAGTGACCCTAAAAATGGAATTATCAGCAATGTTTCACCAGTTGGCAAGGCATTGATTGGACACAAAAAAGGGGAAACAATTGCTGTTCAAACTCCAGGCGGAGTAATTTCATATAAAATCATTGATATTCGCATTTAATTGTGAATATCAATTGATTTTTTATTAACTATTTGTTATAATAAAATTAGCGATAGAATTTTCGTTAAAATAAAAAAATAAAGTTTTTGTTTATCTTTAATAAGAATTATAAGGGTTTTGTTATGACATTTTTCAATTCTATCAAACTTTTAGGCTCGAATTGGGAAAAAGTTTTGAAACTTTTTCTTTACTATATTGTTGTTTGGGGAATAACAATTTGTTTGTTGTTGCCAGTTTTTTTTGAGTTTAGGGATGTTATAACTGATAATATCAGAAGCACAGATGTTGTTGCTTCTTACACCACAATGTTTAGTTCAAGTTTTGGCGGTTACTTAAACAGTTTATTAATGCTTGTTTACACAATTTTTCTTGACTGCGTTGCTGTAAATTTAGGACTTGTTATTTATGGAATGATTGTTATTTTCCTTATTATGCCTTTCCTTTTGAACATTGGTAAGTATGTTACTTGTGAAATGCTGTATGGATATATGGCAAGCAAAAGCCATGTTGGGTTTTTCAGTGCTTTGTTTAAAACCTTAAATAAAAATCTTTTATTCTCACTTTTTAAAACTCTTTATAGTTTACTCTTCCTTGCTCTTACAACTTATCTTGTTTTTCTTCTTGGTTTTGTTAATAACACTTTTTTCCAAACATACTTTTTGGCACTTTGTGAAATTTTGATGCTTGTTGTTTTGTTTACATTGAATAAAGTTACAACTGCAGGTTGGGCGCCAGCAGTTATTGTTTTTGGATGCTCTGTGTTTGCTGGATATGTGAAAGGTTTAAAGGTTGTTTTTCGCAGATTGCCAAGAACTCTTCTTGTTGCTTTTCTAATTTTCTTAGTATTCTTTGTAATCACATTTATTGCTGGTGTTTATAGTCTTGTTGTTACTGTTCCAATTGTGGCATCACTTTTGTGTATGTATGACATGACAACTTTCTTCACAAGTCATGGAATGAGATTTTATGTTAATAATCAAATAATTTTAACACCAAAAAAACTTGAAGAAGTTGATAATATCAATAAAGCAAAATATATTCTCTAATCATTTTTTGATTAGAGTTTTTTAATATACTTATTATGAATTATGATTTTTTGTTAATAATAACTAAAAAGATTGACATTTTTTTCTTATTGATGTATACTTTATTAAAGTTGAAAATTACAAAGTTAATAACTTTGAATTTATATACAAAACTAAATATAACTTGTTTGTTAGATAATTTATTTGACAAATTAGTTTTATTTCAATCTAATGATAATAAAAATAGAATATAACTTAGATTTATTAAACTTTTAAAGATTAATATAATTTTTCTTTGATTTTATTTTTATTATGTATTTTACATTTTTATATATTAATTAAGGAGATTAACATGAATAATAACAAATTAAAAATCACCTTTCTTGGCGGTGTGGGTGAAATAGGTAAAAACATGACCGCTTTTGAATATGGAGATGACATCATTGTTGTGGATGCTGGCTTGACTTTTCCAGATGACGATTTACCGGGTATTGATGTTGTTGTTCCAGACATTTCATATTTGGTTGCTAACAAGGATAAAATTAGAGCAATAATTTTGACACATGGTCATGAAGACCATATTGGTGGACTTCCTTTTGTGCTTGACCAAATCAATGCACCAATTTATGGAAGTAGACTGACACTTGCACTTGTTGAAAACAAAATGAAAGAGTATCCAAAGGTTAAATATAAGGCTGTTAGTGTTAAACCTAAGAATGTTTTAAAAATTGGACCATTTGCCATTGAATTCATTAAAGTTTCACACTCAATTGCAGGTTCTCTTGCTCTTTGCATTTCAACACCAGCAGGAAATGTTATTCACACAGGAGACTTTAAAATTGATTTTGAACCAATTGATGGAGTTATGACTGACCTTCAGCGTTTTGGAGAACTTGGTAAAAAAGGTGTTAGCCTTCTTCTTTGCGAAAGTACGAATGTTTGTCGTAAGGGATATTCTATGAGCGAAAAATCTGTTGGTCGTGCTCTTGAAGAAATTTTTGAAAAACATCCAAAAAATCGCATTTTTGTTGCAACTTTTGCTTCCAATATTCATAGGCTTCAACAAATATTAAATTTGGCAGAGAAATTTGGCAGAAAAGTGGCTTTCACTGGAAGAAGCATGATTAACATTACAGATGTTGGCTTAAAAATTGGAGAAATTACTTTTGATAAGAAAAACCTTATCGATATTGATAAAATTGACAAATATGCTGACAGTGAACTTTTAATTGTGACAACAGGAAGCCAAGGCGAACCTATGAGTGCATTGACAAGAATGGCAGCAGATGATTTTAAAGGAATCAAGATTGGAGAAAATGATTTAATTGTGTTCTCTTCTTCTCCTATTCCTGGAAATGAAAAGTGCGTTTATAATGTTATCAATGCTCTTTATCAAAAAGGAGCAGATGTTATTTATGACGAACTTTCTGATGTTCACGCTTCAGGTCATGCTTGCCAAGAAGAAATAAAAATTATGCATTCACTTTGTAAACCTAAGTTTTTCATTCCTATTCATGGAGAATATAGACATTTAAGAATGCATAAGCAACTTGCAATGGCTCTTGGTATGGAAGAAAGAAATATAATTTTGCCAAGCCTTGGAATGCAGGTTGAATTAACACCAAACAGCATTAAAAAATCAGGGGTTGTAACTGCGGGACAAAGACTTATTGATGGCTATGGCATTGGAGATATGGACAGCAATGTTTTGAGAGAAAGAAAACAACTTTCAGAAGATGGTTTCTGCGTTGTTATTGTGAATATCAACAATGTTTCTGGCAGTGTTTCAGGCGACCCATTCATAATTACAAGAGGGGTTGTTTATCAAGATGAAGCAGAATCTTTTGTTCAAGATGCTAAAAATATGATAATTGCTTCGCTTAAAGAACAAGATTTAAGAGGAGCAGAACCTTCTGTTATCAAAAACACAATAAGACGCAATGTTTCGAACTTTATTTTCAAAAGAACAAAGCGTAGACCAATGGTTCTTGCAATTGTGCTTTTAAATTAATAAATTGGATAATTAAAATGGAGAAGAAAGAAAATTTTTTAGGATACAATAAAGACGAATATATTCCTATTTTGAAAGATGAAAGCATTTCTTTTATCTTTCAACTTTGTTTTGAAAGACAACCTAAAAATATTTTGGAGATTGGCACATATATTGGATATTCCGCTTCTGTGTTTCTTTCTGCTTCTCCAAATGCTCATTTAAAAACTATTGAAATTAGCGAAGAAAATGCAAGACTTGCAAGAGAAAATTTAAAGGTTTTTGGCGATAGAGCATGTGTTATTTGTGGCGATGCGAAAGATGTTATTAAAGATTTGGAAAATAATAATGAAAAGTTTGATTTTATTTTTCTTGATGGTCCAAAAGGACAATATATAAAATATTTTCCAATCTTAAAAAATCTTATAAATTTGAATGGGGTTTTGGTTGCAGATAATGTTTATTTCCATGGTATGGTTAAAATGGAAGGAAAAATACCACATAAACATAGGTCATTGGTTAATAATTTAAGAAAGTTTATTGAAGTAATCAAAAATGATAATGATTTTGAAAGTGAAATTTTTGATATTGGTGATGGTATAAGCATTAGCAAAAAAATAAAAAGTAATTAAAAAATATATTTTAAATTTCTTTAAAATATATTTTTTATTTTTTAATTATATTTCTGGAATGAAATTTTCGAAAATAATATTGTCGCAATACTTAATTACTTTCATATATTCTTCTTTGCTTCTTACAGTCCAAGCAAGAAGGGGAATATTTTTATATTTTTTAACAAATCTATTTGGTAGAGTTGTGCTTTCATATGAAATAAAGTTTGGTTCGCTCACATTTTTATTTAAAGCCATTCTTTTTAAAAGAAATTTCTTTATGAATGAAAGTTTTTCGCCTTTGAAAGAACCTGAAAGTTGACCTCTTAAAATTTCAGGAGCATGATTTTTGAAATATTGTAAGGAAAATGGGTTGAAAGACTGAACAGCAAAGTCGCCTTTATAGTTTTTCAATAAATCTATCACGCTTTGTTCCAATTTTCCAACTTTTGCTTCGTTTTTAATTTCAATAAGAAGGGGTGTTTTGCCATCAACAAGTTCCAAAACTTCTTTTAGGGTTGGTATGTGCTCTTTGCTGTTTTTGAATTTAAGAATTTTCAAATCTTCTTTATTAAGAAATTTGACATAGCCATCATTTCCAATTAGGCGTGATAAAGATTTGTCATGAAAAACAACAACTGTGCCGTCAGATATAAGCTGAACATCAAGTTCAATTGCATAACCTTTTTCAATCGCTTTAGAAAATGCGCTAAGCGAATTTTCTGGTATATTTTTATCATGAAGTCCACGATGTGCAATTGGTATTTCAACTAACCAAGACTTAAAAATATCTTCCATATCTCACTCCGATTTTTATCTATTTTACATATTTTATTCAATATTGTCAAATGTATAACAATGCATAATTGCTTATTTTGTTGTTTTTTAATTTTTATTTTCGGTGTTGTTAAACGCTTTCAAGGTGTTTAGTCTTGTTTCAGCATCAAGGCGACTTTCATATAACATCTTTTCTGCTTCATCTTTTTTCATTTCTTTGATAGCGGAAAATCTTGTTTCTCCTTCAAGATAATCTTCATACTTTGAAAAGTCTGCTGCGCTGTCGATGTGAACAATACCTTCTTCTGGGTTATAGCGAACAAGTGACCAATAACCAGAATCAACAGCTTTTTTCATTTCGTTCATGGTTTGAGACATATCAAAGCCATGATTTACACAAGGAGAGTATGCAACAATAATGCTAGGTCCATTAAACTTTTCGGCTTCTTTAAAGGCTTTAATGCATTGCATCATATTTGCGCCAAGACTAACCTGAGCAACATAGCAATTTTTTGAAGCAATCGCAATTGAAACTAAGTCTTTTTTCTTAGTCTTTTTGCCAGCGCTTGCAAATTTAACCATTGCTCCACGAGGAGTTGATTTACTTGCTTGTCCGCCAGTGTTGGAATAAACTTCAGTGTCAAGCACAAGAATGTTTACATTTTCATTGGAATTTAACACATGGTCAAGTCCGCCATAGCCAATGTCATATGCCCAACCATCTCCGCCGATTATCCAAACAGATTGGTCAGGGTTTGTGAATTTTGAACCAAGTTTAAGTCCAAGCCCAAATTCTGCATTGTCTTCAAAAAGGCTGTTTGCCCATGCTGGACCTTTGCCATTTTCATTTTTAAAATATGGACAAGATGGGAAAGAACCACCATAAATGCTTGAACATCCGGTTGCATTTGCAATAAGCATTTTATCGCCAAAAAGCATGGTGGCAAGTTTGATATATGGAGTTTCTCCACATCCGCCACAAGCACCAGAAAAACT
>CALWFX010000031.1 GCA_944377765.1 uncultured Clostridia bacterium | reverse complement strand
TCTATTGGAATTGAATAAGTAAACCTTAATATCATTCAAAAGTGGATAAATTGTGTTTAAAAGAGTTTGGTCTGTTATTCTTTCATTTGTGCCAACATCATACAAAACAAGGTTAAGAGAAGTTATGGTGCTGTCGCCAGAAGATATCACTAACTTACCATTTTCAAAAACTGCTTTATAGCCATTTTCATTATAAACACACTCTAAATTCTTTGTAACACCTTCAGATACTTCCCAGTAAACTCTCAAATTCCCAGAAACAGAAATTGTGAAAGTTCCAATTCTTGTTTCAAGATTTTGATATATTTCATTTTCATAAAGAACAACATCATCAAAAGTTATACGATAATTTTCATTATCTCTTGCTGTGAAAGTTTCAAGATAAAGCCCATAATCACCAACTTCTTCGCCTGCATCTCTTGTCATGTTGATCACAATTGTTTCTGAATTGACATTAAAACTGTAAGTTAAAGCTTCATCCCTTGTGTTGAATTGTTTGCTAAGCTTAATTTCATAGTCTTTCAAATTAATATTGTATTTGTTTATAGTATATACAAACTGTAAACTATTTTCTTCAATTTCAGTTATATCATAATAATTTAAATCTGGAGAAACTTTGATATTGTAAATCCCAGCATCTAAAAGACGAGTTAAAAGTTCTTCATCCTTATAAATTTGAATGTTGAAAACAGTTGACTGACCATATTGATAAGTTTGAGTTTTTGATTCTGTGTCATAATCTCCAAGGTCAGTGTCATATTGCTGATAAGACAAAGCAATTTGGAATTCCAATTTATGGTCAAGCCCATCATAAGTAATATTGTTTTCTCCAATAAACTCGGCACCCATAATTTTAATTGGTTTTAAATCAACAACAAATTCAATGTCATCAGTTACAACTGATGTTTCACTTTCTTCATCCAAAACATATCTAAATTCATCTTTAATGGTTGCAATAATGTTTACCTTATATGTTCCATTATCTTTTAATGTTCCGCCATTTTCAAAAGAAACCTTTAAAGTGTTAAAATCGTTTGAAGAAGATATAACCACATCATCTTTAACAATTTCAAAATGATAATCAAAAAGTTCATACATAAGTTCAGAGCCTATAACCCCAGCATTTGATGCATAAACTTCGCTTAGCGTGCCAACAGATTGTGTATAGGTGTAATTGTTGGAACTTGCTGAAATTTTGTCAATTGTCCAATATGCTTTAAGTTTAACAGGAGCATAAATATTGTTTTCAAGATAGCCAACATACACACCATCAGCACCAGTGAAAATGTTTTGATAATCAATTTCATTGTTGTTTGGTTCAACATAAACAAGTCTTGAAAGTTTAAGGTTTGCTTGTGTTACCATGTTTATTTCATCTTGAGTGTCAACACCAAGTTGAAGATAACTTATATATTGAGTTGTTTCAACTGGCAAATTCATATCATAATCAACTCTAACTAAGTCTGTGTAATTTGCATAGTAAACCAAATCAGTAATTTCGCCTTCAACAAATTCAATATTGGTTAAATCAATTGTAAATAAATCGCTATCATTGTGGTCGTCAGAAAGTTCATAAATTTTGCTGTTTCCAACATGATAAAGTCTGTTAAAAGTGCTTAAATTTTTACTTGTTATTTGAATATTAACACTTGTAACCGCTCCGCCAGTATAGAAAATTGGAGCACCTGTGTTGTTGCCCTGTATATCCATAAGAAGAATGCTACCTTCTTCTTCAGAAGAGAAATATTTTCCATCTTCAGTGATTTCAATTGACTTTGTTTCTCCGCTAATTGAATATGTAAGTCCTGTAATATTAAACAATTCACTAGCAAGATTTTCTTCTAAATCTTTTGAAATAACATAACCATCTTCTTTTGTTAAAAACGCTGTTTGAAGTTCAATCTTAGATGTGTTTTTAATGTTATAAATTGTGAATTCAAAAGATTCATCTAAAATCAAATTGAAATACGCAGAATAATTTATATAATATCCTTCTTCATCTTTTAAATATATTTGATAACTTGAAAGGTCAAAATAATTGGTTTTATCGAAGAAATTGAAAACTGTGTCAACATCTTCCTGACCAGGATTGCTTGTGTTTACAACCAAGTTTATGTATAAATTTGAATCAATATCAATTGGATAATAATACTCTCTAAAGTTGTCAATATAAACCTGTTCGTTTTGCCCTTCGCTTGTCCATTCAACATTGACATATGACAAAGTATTGTTGAAGAAAGTTGCTTGTTTTTCAATACTTGCATTGTTTTTAAGTCTTAAAACTTGAACAAGCATATAAGCATCGTTAAGATAAATGAAATTGCCACCTGCATCAGAATATAAGTTATAGTTAGATGCAACTCCTTCCACCGCGCTTAGATATGCTTTAACTCTATAACTTGAGGAAGGTGTTAAAGTGTAATTTGAAGATACCACAATACTTGAAATTAATAATTCATTATTAACACTATCTCCAACTGTTTCAGAAGTTAATCTAACTTGATTTAAATTATATCCGTATGATGTATCTGTATTTGAACAAATTGTAACTTCTTTTGTTGTTTTTTGATAATCATAACTTAAAAGGAATGTGATATTTTGTAAGATATTTTTTCTTTGATTACGTCTGCTTAAAATGTTAACATTTTCGTCAGTAATTTCTTCCAAATTCTCATCGCCAGCAAAATAGTTTGTGTTGCCATAATATTCATAATAATCTTCATATTCCCAATTTCTAAATTCTCTAAATTGGTCATCGTTAGAATTAATCATGTTGAAATATTTCATAAACAAGTATTCATATATTTGGTCATTCGTTAAATAACTAGCATCAACACTTTCGCTAAGGTCAATAGATTTAATATAACTTGCAACTTCGTCAAAAGTGGCGAACCTACTGTAAGTATCTGAAATTAACTTATTTTCAATTTGTGAAACCAAATATTTAATATTCACAAGTCGAACACTTTCATCAACAACAAAACCAACATTCGCTTTACTAACATTAACATTAATAGTTAAGTTATATTCATAAATGTTGTCGCCCAAGTTATACACTCCGCCTTCGTCAGCAGTATATGCATCGCCGAAAACTATGTTTATAGTGAAATAGTAACTGCCGACCCTGCTTGGAATATAAATCAAATTACTTTCGCTAGCAACTACTTGTTCATTGCCAAGAATTGAATATTTTGTATTAACATAAGTAAAGTTTGGAGTGGTTATATTTAAATAATATCCACTGTTTTCATCGCCTAAAATTTCAACAACTAAATTGCCAGTTTCATCAACAAAGCTTTCTTCATTTAAGTCGCCAAAGGTAATTTCAATATTCTTTCCGCTTCCAATATATTGTTTTTCAATTGTCGTCAAATAATTTAACTCAGTTGTTCCAACAAAAGACCATGTTGCATACAAAACAAGAGCCACTCCATCAGAATTTTCAACATAAGGAATATCGTTAAATGACCTTATACTACTTCTTAAATAATCGCCATCTTCAACAAGATTTGCAGTGTTTTTTTCAGCATTTTCATAATAAACATAGAAACCATCAAACTTATAACCATTTCTTACCAAAGAACTGCCCGCATCTGCAAGCCCAGAGATTTGAGTGTTATAGGTTATCGGTCCAAGATACATTTCTGTGGCGTTATCTCCAACTATAAAACTGCCACCATTTGCCACCAATTTAATTTGATATTCCTTCGCTTGCCATTGAGCATATAAAGTTAAAGTTCTTCCAATTTTATCTTCAACAAGAATTCCATTTTCAACAAGTAAATCACTTATTGTGCTTTTTTCTGCACCAATTTTTAGGTTGATGACAGACTCTCCAGCCTGATATGAAACCCCATTCCCATCAACCTGAGTGTTCCAGCCAACAAATTCATAGCCAGTGATAGCATAGCCATTTTCGTTTTTGCTTATCTCAAATGGCTCATCATATGCCATAGTTATACTTTCAACTGTTCCAGTGGAATTGCCATATATACTGCTATTATTTCTGCTATCTCCACTTGAATAGTAAACATTATATGTGTTCGCTTGCCACCTTCTACTTATTGAAACCTCATAGTCTGCTTTCAAATATTCTGGCTTGTTAAGTTCATCAGCATCTGGCTTATATTGATAATTTGAAGAGAAGAAGAGATTGTCCAGTCTGTAAGTCCCCATCAATATTGGAGTTTTTGAACCATTGCTTGTAAGATATTCCCAACCACCATTTTGGGCAGGAGTATAGCCAATTCTATAACCAAAATAATCATTTAAAACTATGCTGATATCGTTCACATCTGTGCTTACAAGCGTATACTTTCTGTTTTCACTTGGATTTGTATCCATGGTCAAATTTGCAGTAAAATCAATATTAATATTGTTGCTGTAATAATACTTAAAAGTTATAACATTGTTTGTTGTTTCATCAAGTTCGCTTGTTGAATTTGTGTTATAAACACCTTTGCCAGCATTTTCAGTGAGAGATGTGTCAAGTCCATTTAAGCCTGAATCTAATTTTACAAGCAAAGTCGCCTGCTCAACAACTGGAATGATATAATAATTTTTATTTTTATAGTTTACATCTGCAATAAAGTTAGGGTCACTCATGCAGTCTTGGAAATATTTAACAACACTACTTCCTTTAACTTTCAAAGTTTGCATACCATTTTCATTTGTTGTTAACTCAAAACTTGAACTATCAACATCATTAAATAACCTGAAACTATATGTGTTTCCATTATCTAGCACTCCAAAAGTTTCGCTACTATAATGCTCCTGAACAACAATCGCAAAGCCCTTTAAATAATATTTAGAATTAAAACTTGAATTCAAAGTGTAAACAAACTCTCCATTTGAAATGTCAGTGGACGAACTTGCGTTTTCCCCCTTATAATAATAGAAAGTTCCATTGTCTAAAATGCCATTTGTGGTTTCAAATGAGCCAATCATTGTGTCGTTATATCTAAATGCTTCTGTGCCATTATAGTTTTGTATTATAAACTTTGAAAAACTTGCCATAAAGTTTACATATTCACTTTGATAAATTGCCTGAATGGTGTATGTATACTCATCATCAGTATCAGAATAAACTTCATAGTCCTTTTGATAACTATTCACAAAATCCATAAGTGACATTTCTAATGTTTGCGGATTTGCATCATCCAAATCTAACTTAGTGCTTTTGATAACTTTATTTTCACTATTTTTGGTTACAACTCTAAAACCAACAAAGGAATAACCACTGGTGTTTGCCTTGGAAGTTATTGTGAACGAGTCATCAGAAGTCATATTCACTTCTCCACCTTGTTCACCATTATCTAATGAAATTGTTGTTATGGCTGCATCTTGGTCGTCATAATAATCTTCGTCTAAGGCATTTGAATTTTGTCTAAATTTTGTTTCAACAGAGATTTTATAGTCAACTTGTTTCAAAACGAAAGTCAAATCATAGTTAAATGCAAGCGGAGTAACACCATCGCCACCTGCATAGAGCAAATCAAAGTCCAATGTAACATCAAAAGATTTATTATAATTATTTTCTGTTGAAGTTTTTCCAAAATCTGAAATACTAAATCCAACGCCACTTGCCCCATTTATTACATTTTCTGCAAAACCATCTGGTATCTTTACTCCTTGTGCGGCACCTACGTCTTCACTTAAATCAATATATAATTGATTATTTAGTTCGGTTTTTCCTATTCTTCCAAGGTCAAGATTTAAAGTGCCACCCCTATATTTCCATTGATAATAATTATTGTTTTCAATTGTAAAGGCAATTTTGCTTATTCTATTAACATCAACTTGCAAAGAATCGCCAACAACAACTTTATTAACATTTTCCCCACCTATACTTGCCTTAACTGTTGGCCTATTTTCTAATAATTCATTACCTTCTTCATCAACAAAACGAATATAGAAAGTTGCAGTGGATTTCTGTTGAGTGATTTTTAATTTCTTTGCACTTGAAGACAGGTAATTTTGAATATCAGAAAAATTATAAAATTTTAAATTTTCATCTTTCCCATCCCCTTTAAGAATACAATCATCTCCTTCTGTTAAATCTCTGAAATTGTAACTTAATTTATATAAATTTAAATATTCACCCGCATTTTCACTATATAAGAAAGAAAGAACCTCTTTACCTTCTTGATAGTTATTAATTTGTGCTTCTGTTGTGTTAGTTGAGAAAACAAGTTGGAATTCTGCGTTAGTAAAATAATTAACCACAACCGCGCTCCCATCCGCAATTTCTGTGTTGTCATCACCAAAAGCACTTCCTGCAGAACCCAATTCTCTATCACTTTGTATACTTTGATTAAATTCAATGCTAGCAAGTCTATCAACAATTTTATATTTACTGCTATCATAAGTTAATTCGTCTACCAAAGGTTCAATCAAATATAAGTTTTGTGTATAAATTACATCCCCATTGTCTTTATTAACACTTTTTGCAAGTTCATAAAGATAATAGGCATCGTCAGTGTAACTATAAACAATAAGTTGTTTCCAAACACCTTCTCCGCTTGGTTCATTAGATCCACTTGGATAATAATATCCACTCTCTAAATCAATTTCAGAAACATCAAAAGGTTCAACATTGCCTGTTTGTTGTTTTGCAGTTGAGATAAGGTAATCATCAAACATATTGATACCAAAACTGAAATCTTTTGCGTTTAAAAGAACATCATAAAAATCTCTGTTATAATCTATCATTTGAATATATTTATTGGTTTTAGGATTAAGGATTTGACAATTTCCAATTTGATCTATTGTGGATGGCACTGCAAGACCAAAATAAACACCTTCTCCAACATACATTGGAAAACTATTAGACATTCTCATTATAGGTAAATCTAAATTTACATTGCCAACAAGTTGTGCAAGAGTGATTGTTAAAGTTTGACGCCCAATATCGTCAGTGGTTCGCGTCGCACTAGCAATTGCCGAACCATAATTTCTTATATAATTTTTACCAACATCATTTTGTGTGTCAGATAAATTTAATATTCCACTATTTTCAAAATATGTTTTGGCATCATAGTTAAACTGAAAACCATCTTTAAGTGTAATAGTTATTACTATTTTTTCATCTGGAAACGCACCACTAGAAGAATTTTCTTTTAATTGCAACTTATTGTCTACGCTTGTCATTTCATAATTGTCAATAAATAGATTTCCATCTATTAAGTTTTTACAATTCAAAGATTTACTTTCACTTACAGTACTTCCGCTTTTATAAGAAAATTCTACACTTAAAATTGCATCTTCAAAGTCAAATCTATCTGAATAAGGGTTGTCTGTTTCTGGATTGCTTGCATCCTTAACTTCTAATTGAATGCTATAATTTTCATTTCCTTCCCATTCAATAAAGTAGTCCTCTTCTTTATTTAAGAAAAAGCCATCCGCTGAACCTGTTCCTTCATATAAATTATTGCCTGAAAACTCATATACCCCTTCTGTATCTGTAAAATTTTCCCAAACGCCAGCGATTTTATAGCCTTGTCTGGTTTGTGTGGCAAGTTCTTGATTTAACAATGTTTGAAATTCAGCAATACTCCAAAAAGTGTTATATGGCACTGAAATGGTAAAATATTGACCTAAATTATTAATATTTTCAGTAACTTCATCATTAATTCCATTATAATTACTATCATCATTTGCGTGGACTGCTGTTTCATAACTATTTGTGTAAATTGTGTATGCAATATCATTAACCTTCTCAAAAATGGCATAAATACCATTTTCAACTAATTTGTTTATAGTATCTTTGTCACTACTAGCTATATCTGACAAAGTTGAGCTACCCACATTAAAATCATTTTTTTCATCAAACTTAGAACTTTCTTTATTTTCTAAGGAGTAGCCAATAACTTTAAAACCTTCTTTAACAAGTGCGTTGATTTCTGCATCTGTATAACTTGTGTTGTCAGATGTATCATTAGATGTGGTCGTGTCAGGAATTTTTGTGTCAGTTGGAAGGCTTGTTAAGTATGTTGAGTCTAAACTCGACATATCTTTAAGTGTGAAAGCAGAACCACTCTCACCCGACTCCATTGTGATAATAAACTCTGCTGGACCTTTATGCACACTATATTTCCTAACCTTTCTTCCATTAGCATCTGTTTCAAAGCCCAATTTGTCATACAATGTTCCATCATTTAAATTTATACCAACAAGATAGCCTTCAACTAAACCACCTTGTTTAGTTTCAGTTGGACATTTTATATTTGTCTTTTCTGCACCATTATTATTTTTCCCATAAATTATGTAAGATGTTGAATTTTTATTCTCATCAGTTCCATTTTCAATACCAATTTGTCCAATTGTATTTTCACTTCTGCCTGTCTCATCCGAGCAGTTGATAATATATGAATTTATCATTCTGCCCACAAGTGTTGCTTTTGCAGCGGCAGATTCTGAAGTGCCAATATATCTAAAATCTTTAATTTTTAAATTTCTGATAATGGAATTGTTGATTGTTCCAAAAAGACCAACTGCTTCGCCATATTCCACTTGTAACGAACAGTTTATACCTGTAATATAGTGATTGTTTCCATCAAAAACCGCATTGATAAATTGTCCGCTAATACCAATAGGCTCCCATGCTTTGCTTGCTAAATTGATATTATTCTGAAGAGAAAAATAATAAACTTGACCTTTAGTTAATTTTTCGTTCAATTCTTGAAGGATTTCTTCATCATCTGTTAATCCTTCGGTGTTTGCTTTTGATTGCCAATTATACGCATCTGCAACATATGCCAAGTCTTCTGCTGTATAAATTAAAAATGGAGAATCAATGGTTCCTTCTCCTTCCCAAGGAGCAAAATATCTGTCACCATCAGTATCTTCAAAGTCAGATTCATCCATGAAGGACAAATATGGCAAACTTTCATTAAAGTTTCTGTTAATTGACCATATTGTTGCACTTTCATCGGTTAATAAACCATTCTCATCTCTTTTTGCATTAAATTTAAGAGAGTTATTTAAAAAGTCTATATTTGTTACCTTTCCATCCAAATGGTGTGTTTTGGTGGCGTGCTCCACATCGCTTGCAGAACCAGATGTTGTGTCTGCGTTATAAAACACAGTATCCTTTTCAATTTCAACGCTCGAAGTGTTATTTGTTGAAAAGTTAATAATTTCTCTAAATGTTACTCCGCTATTAGAAATTGCATCACCTTTTTCATCTACAACATTTCCAATATTAAAAGCACCATAGATATAGTATTTATGAGTTGAAAATGCCCCACCATTTTGTTGACTATAAAAATAGGTTGGATTTGCAGAAAAGCCAACAAGTCCAGAAGCATTAATATTTGTTAAATTTGAACCTGTAAGAACAAAATCTCCTGCGTTATATACATTTCTAAGTTCAAAATAATTTTGGTTAGATGAAGTTGAAGTATAGCCAATAATACCGCCCGCATATGTAAGGGCATTTTGACCTGAATTTGGAATTTTAATATTTCCCATATTATATGAGTTTTCAATTACAATATAACAACTTTTTGTGCTGTTATTTTGACTTCCAACCAAACCACCGACATGTTTTTGTGCTGTGCTTTCACTTTGTATTGTGCCATAGTTTGCACTTTCGGAAATTATTGCCAAATTGTTTGTTGAACCAGAAAGCCCACCAATATATGTGCCACCAGTAACATTTGCTCTGTTAATCACTTTTGAAAAATATGGACAAAGATAAGCTACTTCACCAAAATTTGATGTATCAATTGGCATATAGGCACTTTCTAACTCAGTAATTTGACTGTTGTTGGTTGAACCTTGAATATTTCCAGCGATACCACCAACAGAAATTGCATTGACTGCTTTAATATTACCAGTAACCTTGACAGATAGTAAAGATGTCCCACCAGCAACTTGTCCAGCAAGTCCGCCGACATATGAGTTTTCTTTTGCATAATCAATATTCACATTAACAATGTTAAGAGCATTAATTTTTGCACCACTCAATCCAGCAAATAAACCCACATATGTATCATTAGTCGCTGTTTTGATTGTAAGATTATAAATCGTATGTCCTTGTCCCATAAATTGTCCAGAAAAAGGCGAATATTCATTTGCAACACTATGTGAGCCTATTGGTTTCCATTCATTTCCTGCTAAGTCGACATCAGTTTCAAGATAGATAACCTTATTTGCAAAACTATCACTTTTCACTCTGTTTGCAAAATATGAAAAGCCTTTTGCAGTGTAAATATAATAAGTATCATCAGTGTTGTCATTATTCGTATCCACGCCTTCAAAGTCAAAATCATCAACTTCATCAGCATATTTTCCATCCCAAACACTTGCGTCATCACTTACAGCGTTTGTTACATTGTCAAAATTTTGCAAAGTTAAAGTATAGGCACCCATAATGCCACAAATCACTAATAAGAATGAACACAACCAACTTCTTATTTTCACATTCAACTCCAATACTTTTCCTAAACTTTCTAGTTATTAATATTATACAAAATAACAAAATGAAAATGCAAACAAATTAAAGAAAAAGTATTATATATATTATTTAATAATTTAATAGAATTTATTTCAATAATTTTTAAAAATAAAAGAAATTGCTGTTAAATTTAAAAATAATTAAAAATATTTATAGTTCGTAAATAAGGAATTTTTTACAATTTTTAAAATAAAAATTATTTTTATTAAAAAAATATATAAAAATACATGAAAAATTAAGAAAAAAATAAAAAATAGCATGTTTTTTTGCTATTTTTTATTTTTAATAATTTTTTAAACAATTAAAGAAATTCTTTCCAAAACTTTTTCTTGACCTAAAACTGACATGATTTCATAAAGGTCTGGAGAGTTCTTTTCGCCTGTGATTGCCACTCTTATAAACTCACAAACTTTTGCTACATTGCCTTTAAATTTTTCAGGATATTTTTTATATTCCTTATTGTCAACAGCATAGCCAAGTTTTTCTGCCATCTCTTTAACTTTACCAAACCATATATCTTTGTTTGAAAGGTCGATATAGTTTTTGTAATTTCTTAAAACTTCTTCAAATTTCTTTCTTTCACTTTCATCAACTTCATAAGTTTTTGGAGCGCTGAACATATAATCAAAATAATCAAAAACCATGCTCCATTTATATATATCCTTTCTTGGCTTTTCTTTTTCTCTGTCGATGTTAAGAACTTTCATAACATAATCTTTGTCTTTTTTAAGATAATCAACATTTTCAGAAGAATTCTCTTCCGCCCAGGCAAGAAGTTTTTGATAACAAGTTTCTGCATCATATTTTGCAATCATTTCTTTGGAAATGTCATTAAGTTTAACAATATCAAAAACAGGAGTGTTTGCAGTTATGTTAAAGCCATCAAATGGAAAGTCATCAAGTGGAGCAGAAGGGTTTTCTTTTCTCCAAATTTCAAAGTTAGAGTTTGCAAGATTGATTAAATATTCTTCAAGTGCTTGTGGTTCATAGCCTTCCTTTGAGAAATATCTCATGTCCGCTTCAACATCAATGCGCTTTGATATTTTTGTTCTTCCACCATTTTCACGAATTTTGTATATAAGTGGTGTGTGAATATATTTTGGCAATTTAAACCCAAGGGCTTTGTGAATTTCAATGTGAAGTGGATATGATGGCAACCATTCTTCTCCACGAACAACAGTAGTTGTGCCCATAAGATGGTCATCAACTGCATGGGCAAAAGCATAAGTTGGCATGAAATCACTTTTTAAAAGAACAGCATCTTCGCCATTTTCTTGAATTTCAAGTTCGCCCTTTAAAACATCTTGCACTTTAATTTTATTCTGCCCATTTCCTTTGGCTTTTAACTTTATTGCAAAAGGTTTCTTTTCTTGTAAATATTCTTCAACTTGTTCAATTGTTAAATTTCTGCAAGGGTCTTTATCTTCAGTTATGCCAAGTGCAAACATCTTTTCACGCTTTTCTTTAACATCGTTAAGTCCTTCTGTTTTTCTGCAAAAACATGGAAAAGCCTTGCCTTCGCTCACAAGTTTTTTTGCATAAGCCTTATAATACTCTTCTCTTTCGCTTTGGAAATATGGACCATAATTTCCAACCACTTGAACACCTTTTTCTTCAAATTCGTCTGGCATACAGTCATATTTTTTTAAAATTTCAAGAATTATTGTGCTTGCTCCAATGACTTCTCTTTTTTTATCGGTATCTTCAATTCTAAGCATGAAAACACCATTCGAGCGTTTTGCAATGTTTTTATCAATTATTGCTTGGAAAAAGCCACCGATATGCATATATCCTGTTGGACTTGGTGCAAAACGAGTAACTTCTGCCCCTTCTTTCAAATTTCTTTTTGGATATTTTGCTTCAATTTCTTCCACTGTCCATTTATTGTTTGGGAAAAGAAGTTCTGCTAATTTTTGATTATCCATTTTTTTCTCCTTATTTACTTACACTTAAATTAAACTGAATTAAATATGATGGCAAAGTTTCTTCCACAAATTGGCTAACCTTATCAAGATAAACTTTTGCGTATAAATTATCTTTAACATACTCATCAATATCATTTAAATAATTTGTTGCTAAATTGCTTATATCTAGCCCTTTTAATGCTTCAAAGAAATTGTCTGCTTCTGTCATAAAATTATTTGCTTCTTGCTTAATAGCATTCAAGTCTTCCACAGTTAATTCTTTAAGATTTTCTGCTTTTAAATTGACAATTTGCTGGAAAACACCAAACTGAGTTTCAAGATTTTGAATTATTGTGTTAATTTCTTCTTTTGTTGCACTATTATCTGACTCTGACCAGTTGAAATCTCCCATTTCGTTGATAAAGAATTCATTGAATACTTTTAAAATTTTGTTGCAAACATAATTTTTTATCAAAAGAACATTATCTAAATCATCAAGCACTCCTGTTGCAACCACTGCATCAGATAAATTTGTGGAAACAAGCACGCTTTTATTAACAAAATTTGCATACTCTCTTTTAAATTCTCTAAGTTTAACAAGTTTATCTGCTTCACCAACAGTGTCGCTATAATCTGCAAAGAATTTTTCTAAACTATTTCTTTTTTCAACAAAATTACCAATTTCAGAAGTAAAACTTGTTATACTTTCATTTAAACCATTTAGTTTTGCCTTTGTTGCATCATTTGTTTCTTCATCTGTTAAATTTGTTATAACAACATGATTTTCTTCAATATAACTCATTGCAATTGAGAAAATTGAGTTGTATATTTTCAAGTCTTTATAATTTTCTTCGCCCTTGCTGACAAGCCCATCAACATCTTCGCCATAACTTATTTGATAATAGTTGATAGTGTTGTGCAAGTCATCATCTTTCACAAGAATTGTGCTATATTCTGCCAATTTATCATTCATACTTTGCATACTGTCTTGAATTGTTTTAACCGACAGTCCGCCACAGCCAGCAAAAGTTACCACACACGCAAGGCAAACAAAGATAAGTGCCAAAGATAAAATTTTCGTCTTTTTCATATTCACTCCTTTAATTATAAAGTTCCATTAAGAAGATTTTGATAATAAGAACTTTCTTCGCCATTTTTGTTGATATCAGCAACTGCTGTTTGAAGACTGGCATCATATAAATAATTCATAATTTTTGTGTAACCATTTTGTAGGTATGTGGTTGTCATGTTAACAACACAATCAATAGACAACATTTCTTCACTTATATTTTCTCTAACATTTTTTGCTTCACTGTTAATTGTTTTTAAAACCAATGTTGAAAAATCGTTATTCGCAAGTTTTGAAGTAACACAACCTTGATATATATTTTGCAAAGCATCGAACAACTTATTGTTTGCATCAACAAAAGTGAATGCCATATCTCTCACATCAACCCATGTTCTTGCTTGCCAATAAGTGCTTCCAGATATTTTTTCTGCATTGCTATCAATATATTCTACCATTTCTTCTGCTTTTTGTTTTGCTTCGTTCAAGCCATTGATAGCATTTTTCTTGTTTTCTTTATAAACATCATTAAATTCAGTAAATACCATTTCGTTGTTATAAAAATCTGCCATGATGACATATGAATGATATAACCTTTGAACATTTCTTATTTCAACTTCATATTCATTTGCACTTGCTGAAACCACTGCGAAATATTCATCTATTTTTTGAAATTCGCCATCTTCCTTTTCGTCATCCAAGTATCCACCTTGCACTGCATTTACCACCTGATTTGATAAATCTCTTGTGTCTTTTTCTCTGAAAAGATTGATAAACACAATTGTTAAAACAACTGCAATCACAATGAAAATTGATGTTATAATAATTCCTTTTTTCATTATTCTTCTCCTTCTCTTTGTTCTTGATGATTTGTTGGCATATTCATGTAGGTTGTAATTTCTTTTACCCATTTAAGTTTAACTTCTCCAGTTGAACCACTTCTATGCTTTGCGATAATTAAATGCACAGTTCCCGGTTCTTCATTGGAAATAACATCATTATAATTTTCTGGATTATAAAGAAAAAGCACAATGTCAGCATCTTGTTCAATTGAACCTGATTCTCTTAGGTCTGAAAGAATTGGCCTATGGTCTTCTCTTTGCTCAACCATACGCGACAATTGTGACAAAAGAATAATTGGAACATTAAGGTCTTTCGCTGCAACTTTAAGCATTCTTGTTATGTCACTAACTTCCTGTGTTCTGTTCCCACCAGAACTTTCCCCTTTGTTGCTCGCTTTCATAAGTTGAAGATAGTCAATAACAATAAGGTCAAGTCCTTCTGTCATTTTAAGTTTTCTACATTTGGAAATAATATCAAGTGGAGTGGTCATGGAAGAATCATCAAGATAGATTAAACTTTCAGCAAGTTTTTTCTCTGCTGTCCAAAGCCTTTTCCACTCGTCTTGATCCATTGTGCCACGAAGAACATGAGTCAAATTAACTTTTGCAACACTTGCAAGTGCTCTTTGCATAAGTTGGGCTTTGCTCATTTCAAGGTCAAAAATTGCCACTCGTTTATTTTGTTCAATTGCCACATTGGTTGCAATGTTCATGGCAAAGGAAGTTTTTCCAACACCCGGACGAGCCGCAAGCAAAATCAAATCGCTTTTTTGAAGACCATTTGTGATTGCATCAAAGTCTTTATAACCTGTTGGAATACCACGCATCTTTCCTTGATTTTCAGCAATTTCACTTAGTTCTTTCAAAACTTCTGTTAAAACGCCACCCGGTTTTCCCACAAGTTCAAGGTCGCTATCTTGTTGTTTTTGAGACAAATCAAAGATAGTTTTTTCAGCAAATTGCATGGCACTTTTATCATCACCATTATTAAAAGCATTTTCAATAATTGATTGACCGCTTTTAATTAGATTTCTTCT
The DNA here is from genome assembly GCA_944377765.1 of uncultured Clostridia bacterium. Taxonomy (GTDB): domain Bacteria; phylum Bacillota; class Clostridia; order Christensenellales; family UBA1242; genus Caccovivens. The sequence continues at coordinate 23,321 of CALWFX010000031.1, read as the reverse complement.
AACAGAATTCGATAAAACAATATCACAATAATGTTTAAAATTCGCTGCTGATGGAACAACATTTGTCAAAAATGTTATGTAGTCAATTCCGCCCACAGTTTCAAGTTTTTTCTCAATTTCAAGTTCATTTGTAAGTGTTACAAAGTCAACTGGAATGCTTTTTGAAAAAATTGTTTGCATTGCTTGAAAAATATTTCTGTGAGATTCAGAATAAAAATCATCCTTGTTTAAAGACGACAAAATGTCAGTTTGTGCTTCTTGGTCAATCAATATACAACCAAGCACAGCCTGTTCAGATTCAATACTATTAGGTAAAATTTTGTAATCAGCCATATCTTACTCCTTATTTTCTGTATCGTCAGCAAAAGGGTCTTTTTTGTTACTTTCTTTAAGTCGTTTTTCCTTTTTCTTATCTAAAACACTGCATATATACATAAAAAGCCCAAAAAGTAAGAAAAGAAGCACCACATTAACCACAATAACAACCGCTTGAGTTACACCAGCAGCCGCCATGGCAACTGCAACAACACAAATAGGCAAAAAAACTATAAGGCAAAAAATGCCCAATTTTTTCAACCTATCTTTTAAAATCATTCTTTCAGAAACTTTCATAATTTTCTCTTAATATTTAAAGTATACCAATTTATAATATTTTTGTCAATGAATGAAATGTTTTCTTTCATTTTTAAATAAAAAATCTGCCTGTGGCAGATTAAATTTCTCCTCTTAAAGCCTTTCCGCGTTCTCTTAAACGCATATTGTGGTCTAAGATGATTTTTCTTATTCTTATTGATTTTGGTGTTACTTCCAAATATTCATCGTCAGCCAAAAATTCAATGCAGTCTTCAAGGCTCATAATTTTTGGCGGAGTAAGTCTTAACGCATCGTCCGAGCCAGATGCACGACAGTTTGAAAGATGTTTACGCTTGCAAACATTAACAACAATATCTCCGCCCTTAGGGTTAATTCCAACAACCATGCCTGCATAAACAGGAGTTCCCGGCCCAATGAAAAGTTCTCCCCTTTCCTGAGCATTGAAAAGTCCATAAACAATGGCTTCGCCTTCTTCATGAGCAATAAGCGCACCATAATCACGACGATTGATTTCTCCTTTATATGGTTCATAGTCATGGAAAATTGAATTGATGATACCTTCCCCTCTGGTATCTGTTAAATATTCACTCTTAAAGCCAAAAAGTCCTCTTGAAGGAATTAAAAATTCCATTCTCATACGACTTCCATGTGGAGTCATGCCTTGAAGTTCGCCTTTTCTCACTCCCATTTTGTTCATAACTGTTCCAACACAATCTTCTGGCACATCAAGATACAAAAGGTCGATTGGTTCACACTTCACCCCATCAATTTCTTTAATTAAAACTTTTGGCTGTGAAACTTGAAACTCATAGCCATCACGACGCATATTTTCAATTAAAATTGAAAGATGCATTTCACCACGACCACTTACCTTAAACTTTTCAGCAGTTTCACCATCTTCCACTCTAAGTGATAAGTCTTTAACTGCTTCTTTATAAAGTCTATCTCTTAAATGTCTGGAAGTTACAAACTTTCCTTCGCGACCTGCAAAAGGGCTGTCGTTGACCATGAATGTCATTTCCACAGAAGGCTCTGCAATTTTCACAAATTCAATTGGTTCAACGCTTGTTTCATCGCAAATGGTATCACCAATTGTTACATTTTCAAGTCCAGCAACACAAACAATTTCTCCAACTGTTGCCTTTTCAACATTAACTCTTTTAAGCCCTTCATATACAAAAAGGCTGACTATTTTTGACTTAATTTTTTTGCTTTCATCATGATAATTGCAAACAACAACATTTTGACCAACTCTAATTTCTCCCCTTTCCACTTTTCCAACTGCAAGTTTTCCAACATAGTCATTGTGCTCTGCAGAAGAAACAAGCATTTTAAGTCCTGCCTTTTCATCACCAACTGGTGCTGGAATATAATCAATTATAGTTTCAAAAAGTGGTTTAAGGTCAGTTCCTTTTTGATTCATATCAGTTGAAGCAACACCTTCTCTTGCAGAAGCAAAAACAAATGGAGAATTAAGTTGTTCTTCATTTGCGTCAAGTTCCAAAAATAATTCCAAAACTTCATCAATAACTTCCTTAATTCTTGCATCAGGTCTGTCGATCTTATTTATAACCACAACAACTTTAAGTTGCAAAGCAAGTGCTTTTTCAAGCACAAAACGAGTTTGTGGCATTGGACCTTCGTAAGCGTCTACAACAAGCAAAACTCCATCCACCATTTTCAAAACTCTTTCCACTTCTCCACCAAAATCGGCGTGTCCTGGGGTGTCTATAACGTTAATTTTCACACCATTATAAAAGCAAGAAGTATTTTTTGATAAAATTGTAATACCTCTTTCTCTTTCAAGGGCATTGCTATCCATAACCCTATCTTCAACAACTTGATTTTCTCTAAAAACATTGCCTTGTTTGAGCATTTCATTAACTAAGGATGTTTTACCATGGTCAACATGGGCAATAATAGCCACATTTCTAATCTGTTTGTTTTCCATAACTACCTCTTATTCTAACGCCCTATTATATCACAAAATTAGAAAATATACAAGATTTAAAATAATTTTTTCAAAAATGTTTTGAAAAAATAACAAAAATACATAGAAAATATGGATAAACAACCTAAATTTTTTAAGTTTAAATAAACAAAACAAATTTAAATTCAATTTAATTTATTTGATTTGTGGAAAACTTGCTAATTTGTGGAAAACTTTTTTTAAATTTAATTACAAGAAAAATTATGATAGTTGCTAAAAGAGTGAATAGTAAAGCAAAAAAATACCACCAACCTGCGTTTACGCTTATTGTGTAAAATTTTATTGTGCTGTCTTTTTCTAACTCTTCATAAGATTTTTCAAAAATGTTATAATGAACACCATTAACTTCAAATGAATTTTCGCTGTGTATTTGACCGCTTGCTGAAATGAGTTCATATGTGAAAGTTGTTTCATTAAATATATTTATTAGTTCTTCTAAATTCTCTTCGTTAACTTCAAAAGTTGCTCCCCAAGTGGCAATTAAGTTTGAATACATTTTTCTAAACGCGTCAGCAGATTTAACTGAAAAAGGAAAATTAATTTCATATTCTTTTCTTTTCCAAAATAATCCACTTGACTTTTTGTTAGTATCATTACTTGTGTTATTTTCTCCAAAAAATTTGTAATATGCTTCCAAAGTTGAAAAGGAAATTTCAAAACCTATTGCATCATAATCTGTGTAATATTTAACATCAGACACTGCCATACCTTCAATATCCTTTGCCTTTTCGTTATAACTATTTCTTAAAACATTGACATTGCTTTTAAGATAAAATTTAAAACCTTCAATTAAAATGCTGTCGTCAACAATCTCTTTTAATTTTTTAGAGTTCACAGGAAAAAGATAGGCAAACTCGTTTTGACTTGAAGAAGAAATTTTTATTAGTTCAATGCTATTTTTATAGTCATTTTCTGCCATTGCATAATTTGAATTAATAAAAGGAAAAGCACAAAACAAAATTGCAAAAAGAAAAAGAAGAGATTTTTTCATAGATAAATTCTATTCATAATCTCTTCTTTTTATTCTTTAAATGCCTTCAACAATATCATTTGCAATGTATGGTTCTGTTACATTGTTTGCAACTGCACAACCTTCGTTTGAAACATTGTTGTTAATTGAACCCTTCCCATAAACTGCAATGCCAGCAACATAGGCACGACATTGATTTGTTGTTAAACAGGTGATTTGAACTTTATAAGTTTCCCCTGCATTCGCTTCAATTTGATTATTTGAAAGAGTTCCAGTTTCAGTTGATGTAACAGCAAAACCAGCAAGTTGATGAGTTGTCATCATATTGCTTCCAATTGAAAGAGAAATGTTTGCTCTTAAAACGCAGTTTCTTATTTCTCTGTAATTGGTATAGCAAATTCCACCAACAAAGAAGTTTTCAGCATACACTTTCTCTTCTCCACTTACACTGCTTGTGTCAGAAAGAATGATATCTCCATTGATACTGCATGATGAAATTGTTCCGCTGTTCACACTGACAATTCCGCTATATGCACCAATAAGTGATTCTGTGCTTTTGAAAACCACAAGGTTTGATGTCATTCCGCCTATGCTGACATTGGTTATTGTTCCCCTGTTGTTAATTGCAAGACCAGATATAAGCGCATGAGTTGTTATAACTTCGTTTGCAGTTAAATTTGGAGTTATGGTTAAGTTTGATATTGAAGAATTGGCACCAATATTTTCAAACAAACTTATTCCATAACTGAATGTTGTGGTAGACTGCCCACTTTCCAAACTTTTAACAACTCCATCTTTGATAACAACATTTGAAGATAACTTTTCAACTGATTTTGTTGTAAAGTTAATCGTGCTGTCATTACCTCTTAAAATTCCATCAAAAGTTCCCTTAAACAAAATACCCTGCTCTTCTTCGAATTGTATATTTAAGTTTGACTTAGATTTTATTTCAAAATAGAAGCGTTCAAGTTCTGTTTTTTGAGTTGGTTCGCCATTTTGATATTCAATATAGGAATTTAAGTAAGATGGTTTTGTCATTCTATATTGCATATTCTTAAACTCGTTTTCATCGTCAATAACATATGGATTTTCTGATGTTCCATCTCCGCTTGTAAACAAGTTGAAACTAACTGCATCGCCTTGCTCGCCATTATATGCAACTGCGTTAGACATAAGTCCCTGCTCGCCAAATTTAACTGCAAGTTCCATTTTGATACTATCGTGAATTATTGTTGGCATAAATTCTTTTTCAGTCATCTCATATCTTCTTATTGTTCCATCCATGCCACCTTGCAAATAATTTACAGTAACAACGAAAACAATTGCATCTTCATCTTGCTTTTCTGCTCCTTCTTCAAGTTGCCATGTGAAGATTTGCTTAATTGTATCCCAAGAAATAACATAGTTATTCTTTGGTCTTTCAAGATGTAAAATATATTCATCAGCATTCAAAATGTTAAAGAGTGTTGAATCCGCATACTTGCCTGTAACTTTAATGGTTAAGTCAAGACTGCTTTCAATTACAATATAACTTTCGTTTTCTTTAAATGTAACATTTTCAGCAAGTGCTTCTGTTAAAATTATGATTGTTGAATTATCTTTTGTTAAGATTACATTGTGAGACTCTTCTTCAACTTGATATGAAACATTTACTGTTGCATTAATATTTTCAGGTATACTATCAAAATATTTACTAAAATCAATTATTTCAACACTCATGCTTTCGCCATTTGACAATTCTTTTGTATCTTCAAAAATTTCATAGTTGCCATCAGGGTTTTGACCGAAATTCTGGAGTTTATAAATTGTTATATCGACACCATTTGATTTAACAACATTTCCACCATCCAAAGATGTTGCATAAACTGTCAACTTATGTTCTCCACCTTCAAGTTCATTTGCATTTGGTGTGAAAATATAAGTATTAGAATTGTTAGCAATACTGCCACTTACTTCTTCCCCATTTTCATCTTCCACAATAAAGTTAGCATTTCCGCTGTATTCCCAAGAAATTTTACCATAGGTGTCGCCTTCATCAGATATAACCTTGATGTTAGTAACAGGTTTAGAGAATTGAATATCATTAATTTCTTCGCCATTTGAAATTAAAATGTTATTAGATATACTTGTATATGTAATATTTTGTCCCTGAGCATATCCGCCTTCCACAAGTTCAACATAGTTTTCAGAAGTTGGATTCTCAACCAAACTTAAAATCATGGCTTGAATTGTAACTTTAAGGAAACTGTAAGAGCCTTGTGGGAATTTATCTTCCACTTTAGATGTGTCAAACATGGTTTTTGTTGTATAACATTCAATTGGAGTTCCCACAATGTCTTCAGTTGTTCCAGCACTGCTGTTATTTCTTTCATAGAAAGACATTGATACCTTATACACCATGCTGTAGTTTTCTTCATCATAAGTTTCTTCACCCAAAACATTAAAATTGTTCCATGTGATTATTCCATTTCCAACCAAAATGTCAGAAACAGGCTTCAACATTTTAGCATTAAATTCTTTAACTGAAGACATAACACAAACAGACAAATCTTCATCTTCATGGCCAGCAATTTTAAAGGTATAATTATTATGAGAAGCATCACTGCTGTCCAATATTGTGCTGAAAGTTGCTGTACTTCCAAGACTGGTGAAATAGAACTTGCTTGCTGACTCTTCTGTTGCTTTATAAGCATAGTCAACATCTGTTGAAAGATAGTTTGTAATACCCGGCTGATAATATCCAACCGCTTCACCAGATGGAAAAATATAACTTGAATTTTCTGTGGATATATCGTTGTAAACTTTAAAGCGGTGGAATTCATTATCGCTATATGCCTTATCAGTATAGAACTTATCATTTGCAGTGTCGTCAACTGAAATAAGATTAAGGCTTGTGTTCAAACTTGGCGAATTAAGTTTATATACATTATTGATTGTGTAAACTTCACTGTCAATTCTTATCGTGTTGCCTTCCACTCTGCCTTCTGTTACAAATTTGATATATTCATAAAGTCCAGTTGGTTTTCCTTCAAGGCTGAAATAAGACATTCTGTTTTGTTCTGCAACTGCGGTTGCAGGTTGTTCTTTGTTGTCATCTTTAAATTTATATAAAATGTTAGTTGGGTTATTTAAGTGTGAAATCCAAGAGAATTTTCCATCTTCAATTTTGAAAGAATCGCAAGCATTATAGAAAGACACTGTAAATCTTGAAGACTTACTTGACAAAGAAACAGCGTTCCCTTGTGCAAAAAGTTCCAAAGCAAAATCTTCATTTTTAACATAATCGTTATATTGTGCTTTAATTGAACGCCCATCATGTAAGTTAAAGTAAATGATTAAATATTTTTCATTTTCAGAAACAATTTCTTGATCGATATTATATGATGCAACATTGTCGTTTCCCACCATTTTAAGAGACCAAGTGTTGCCACTATCTTGAGTGCTTATTTCAAAACCATATTTTTTGGTTTCGTTGTTGGTTTTCATTTGAATAAAATATGTGTTTGCAAGTTCTTTTGAGCCATCTTTAAGATAGATGTTGCTTTGTCTAACTTTAATAAAGTATTCATATGAAATTCCATCAACAGGTTCATCTGACCTGTCAGCAACAACACTTGGAGTTGGATTAATGTAAAAATCTTTTGAGCCATCATCTTGAGTTAACTGATACCAAACAGAATTTAATGTTGAAGAATTTCCAAGTAAACAATATTCTATTTCATATTTTCCTTCTTGAACAATCTCAAAGAAATCATCAAAAATATTGATATAGTTTCCAATTCCACCCATCCTTGCTTTTATAACAGATTTAAAGTCACGCACTATGTTTTTATCTGCAGTGTTAACCAATAAATTACTTATTTCGTCAAGTTTTCCTTCAAATTCTTCAAGAGTAAATCCTTCATTGATGATATTTCCTAAAAGATAAATGGCATCCACATCAACTGAGCGACGAAAAGCTATTTCACTTTTATCATCTGTTCGATATGAAGTAAATCTAAACCTTACCTTTGTTGAGCCATAAACAAGTTCGCTGACATTAAAGGTGAAAGGATAGTAGATTGTTTCATGTATAAAATCGTTAGCCATTTCTGCAGTAATATTTTCCTGCTTTAATAACTTATATATGTCATGATCAGTGGTTGAATCTTCAACATTGGCATTCCAGTTAACTGAAAGTGTTCCATTTGTTGAAAGATGAAGAGTGTTATTAAATCTGTTTTTCACAACATTAATTGGAGTTCCATCAGAATCTGCCACATACTTTTCATTACCTGCAATAATTTTTGGGTCACTGCTAACAGGCTGAACTGAAATGTTGTAAGCATTGCTATCGCCAGCAAAAAGAAGTCCGCTATAAGAATTTTGAGTGTTGTTTTGTGTTTTATAAATATTATAATCTTTATAATTTGAAGTGCTGATGTAATATATGTAATACTTTGTTACCTTTCCCATCATTTCTGCGTCATATGTCCAGTAAAGGTCTCCATTATTTAAGTACACGCTCGACATTTCAGGTAATTTTTCAAACACAAATTCTTCGCCACCTGTGGTTGTTTCCACATAAGGACTAAAGTAAGTGATATAAACAGGCTCATCTTCAGTTCCTTCATTAACAACCTTGATATTGCTTATATAAATTTTGTAACTGCCAGCACCTTGGTCGACAGGATTTTCATCGACATCCAAGCAATCTTCACTTAATAAATATGTGATGTTAAGAGCAATTTTATCTTCAAATATATCTTCAACCAAATTAATCTTATTATAAATTGCTTTAATTGTTGTTACTTCTCCCTCCAAAGAAGTATGAACAATTTTTATGTAAAAGCCTTGAATGTCAAAGTTGTTTAACACTTTATCCATATCTTCGCCATCTTGCTTTTCATAAGTTAAATAAGTGTTCACATAGTCTTCTTCATCAGAAACAACATTTTTTTCAATGCTAATAAAACTTGTTGAATTATCTATTTTAAACTCATATTCAAAAGGTTTAGAAATAACATAATTAGCTTCTTCTCCTGACTTTTTAACAAAGAAGTATATATTGGTTGTTTCTGTAATTCCAAACATATCGAATATGCCTGTGTAATCCATTTGATATAGATAATAGCCATTATCTTCAAGAATATTTGCATAATCTATGTCAAGTTTAATCACATTATCAAAATCATAATTTGAAGAAAGACTGGCATAAATCACTGAATTTTGGTCTTCAAGAGAGACACAAACTTTACTTAAATCGGTGTAGTGTGGTTTAACTTCGTGAGCAGTAGGAGAGAGCATAAAAGCATCTTCACTTGCAACCATTGCTGAATCTATAACAAGTTTTATTGCATCGTCATTATAAATTATTCCAGAAGTTTCAGCATTACCAGTTGTTATGACTTGCACCCTAAAGGTGTTTGCCGAAGTTAATGTTTCAATTTGGGTTAAATCTATAACATAACTTTCAGCATCTGCAGTTATTTGTTGCCAGCCTAAATATTCAGCACCACTGACATCAACAACTCGATACATATAATCTTTACCAGCTTCGGTTTTAAAATAAAGTTGTCCATCTTCGCCCACCACAAAATCAAGAACTGTTATATTCGTTCCAAGAAAATCAGCATTTACATATTGAATTGAAGAATTGTTAAAAGTGTTGCTATTTGAACAAGATGTAATTTCAAATCTAATTTGTGCACCTTGACTTATATATGAGCCCAATTTTTCATAGTTTTCACCAAAAATTTCAGTCATCAAAAATGATGTTGAGCTTGTTTCAAACTCATTTATCAAAATATCATTGTCAGCATATGCTCTAATCATATAACTGTCAGCATTTGCAACTGCATCCCAAGATAATGTTAAATCTTGCAAACCTTGTTCACGCTTGAAAATTATGTTATTAACCTTTTCCAACCTTTGCATTTCTAAATTCACTGTTGCAACATTTGAATTAATCATATTGTCTTGCATTGCAACAACTGTAAAAGTATGACTGCCATTTTCCCAATCAGTTGGATATTCAAAATAATATCTTCCATCTTGCAAGGTAATTTCAAAGCGTTCACTGCCTTTTGTTACAACGTATTTGGTGTTTTCAGAGTTAATTAGTGTTCCATCTTCTTTTTCGCCAATAATTATTCCGCCTGCAACCTTTTCAATATAATCACTTGGACTTTCAAGTATGTAATATGTTTCAGTTGAAATTGATTCTGATGACAAGCAATATTTGCCACTTGCTGAATTACTATAATTGTTCACAAATGCCTGATAATAAAGTTGTCCACCATTTTTCATGTTTTGATTAAAGAAATTAATCAAACTGTATGTAATTTTATTGCCATCCACAAAGGTATCAGCTGGAACATTTATTGTTTCTGTTTTTTCTTCATCGTTTGTGGTATAGTTCACAATCAAAGTTATTCCACCTGTGGCATATTTAACAACTTCTTCGCTTTCAAAAGTGAAAGTAACATTTTGAACATAGGATATACTATCTTGACTTCTGTTTTGTTCAAGATTCACAAGCGCTGGACTTCTATATACCTTAGCCGAACCAAATGAAGAAGGCAAGTTGTTATTACTTTTAACATAGACAAATATTTCAGTTTCTTCGCCAACTGCAAAATAGTCAGAATATTGGTCAAAGGCAATTTCCACAACATTTTCTTCTGCGTCTATGCAAGGATATTCAAAAATATAATCGGTATAATTTCCAACAAAAATTAACAATGTTTCATTTGTGCTATAATTTCCGCTTACAGTAAGTTTCATTGTTGGTCGTTGTGAGTCATTGTTTTCAACAAATTCAATATTTGAAATTATTGGTGTGGAAAGTTTGCTAATGCTTTTATCACTTGAATATTCAAAAGCATTATAAATCTTTTCGCCATTTACCAAAGACAATTCTGTGTTAAAGAAAACTTCTCCGCCACTTGAAATGTTGTAAGCATCTAAAACTGCGTAAACTTTAATATCAATTTTTCCTGCAATCAATTTGTTTAATGGATTAAGTTCGTCTTGACCATCAATAACAAAACTATTTTCTTTTGTTGAAACTTGTGCCATATTCCCTTGCTCATCAACAAAAATAATCAAATATTTTAAACTTTGAAGGTTTTTATCTTGTCCAAAAGTTTCAAAACTTACAGTGTTATCCACAAATTTCACAGTGGTATCACTTGGTGCAATTGAAGAAAGATTATTTACAGTAAAGGAAGAAACGCTAGAATCAATATAAAACTTTCCTTCGCTTTCAAAACTTTCTGTTGCAACAAATTTAAACTTATAATTACCAACTGCGGAAATAGTATGTTCATAGTTTGTTATTGAAATTTCATCTCCATCATCAATGGTTAGAATTGTTTTTTCCACAAAATTAGCATCTTGTGTTAAAGCGGAAAGTTGAAGTTTATTATCTGACAATTTAACTTTATCAATACCGCTTAATTTATGAATTAAAATTTCATTAGACTCTCCTGATTCAAGATAATATGGATTTGTTGCAACAACAACATATTTATAATCGGTGGATAAGGTAAGTTTAGACAAATCAACAACATATGATGTGGCATTTGAACGAGAAATTTCTTGTTTTTCTCCACTTGAAGCATCGTAAACAACATATTCGGTTTCCGCACTTTCTTCGCCAACCTTTTGCCAACTTAAATTTGATGTTTCTTTGTTATAACTTATAACTGGACTCTCCATTTTTTCAATTATCAATCTGTCCCCACTAGCATTATCTTTAAGAGTGGCGTTATAGGAAGAAAGATAAATTGAAGTTGCCAAAGTGGTTACATATGAATAGAGTGAAAACTCCACTTTTAATGACTGAGAATAATAAGCATATAACTTTTCATTTCCCTTAATTAAAGTTAATAATGCGTTAAAATCTATGGTATATTCGCCCTCGCCAGCCACAATTTCGCTTTCTGGTGTAAGTTTTATATCTTGTTCTATAAGCAATAAATCTTCGTCTTGCACTTTATAAACATCAACATCAATTTCTGGTGATGTTAAATTTACTTTCAAAAGTGTTTGAGCACCATTGGCATCTTCCACAAACATATCTAAAACAAAATATTCCACAAGGTCAGGTGTTGCAGTAAAGGTCAAATTTCCATTATAGAAAGCAAATTCAGTTGGCTTTTCAAGTCGTCTAATATTAAAAGTTGCTGTTTCACTGTCAAGATAAACCTTGTTGTCAACAATTTCAAAGTATTCATCATTCAAAGCACTGCCATCAACATCTATTTGAATTGAACTATTGGTAATTTTCCAAACAGGCAAAGTTGTGTCGGTGTTAGGTCTTTCAACTTGATTACTTTCGCTTTCATAAATACGAATATTTGTTGCTCCTTCAATTCCACCCTTAACTGTTAAATTTTTTGTAAGTTCGTCAAAAATTAAGTCTGAATATTCCACTCTTTTAATTCGTGATATTTCCAAATTGTATGGTAAACTATCTGTGTAAATTGTTGGGTCAACAGAATGAGCAACAACTGAAATATTAGATGTTTTGCCACCGCTAAAACTATCTGTAAAAAGATATATTGTTGCCTTTCCATCATCTGTATATTTTTCAATTGCAAGAGTATCCTTTGTAACAACTAAACTTTCAAGATTTTCAACACTTTCAACTTTCAAAAAATATCCACTTGCATCTGTAATAACACCCTTATAACTTTCATTATAACCAAAAGAAACAACTGGTGTTTCAAGTGGTTTTGAAAGATAAAACACTTTTTTAAATACATTTGAAGTTAAATATAAACTGGAATTTTCTGGATTTGCAACAATTTCAACATAGTAATAATTACCACTTACAAGAGTGATACTTTCTTCAAAAATCTCTTTTGTGGTAAAAGACATACTTTCAGTTTCTATATCATCAACTCCACTTTCAAAACTTGCCTTGTCAATCATAGCATAACGCACTAAATAACTTCCGGCATTTTCAACTGCATCAAAGGTAAAAACATCCCCTGCAACATTTCCACCATCACTTGTTGGAGTATCCAAAATCTCAAAACTTTTTAATGTGGAAGAGAAAATGTAATTCAATCTATCTTCATTTTCTGCCACCAACTTGAACTCAATTTGCTGTTCACTAATGTTTTCAGCAAAAAGATTTTCAACTTTGCCATTAAAGGTTATCTTTCCATCAGCATAATCATAAAGAGTGTTTTCAACAAGATTATATTCTTCGCCATTTTTAACATATAAACTATAATTGGTTGCATATGAAACAATATTAAATTCAAAAACTGAGTTGCCTTCAACATAAGAATGTTTAATTATGTTACCATCATCAAATTCTTGAAAAGCATCAAGTTTAACAAAATTCACTTTTTCACTTTCATCGCCATTGATGATAGCAAAATCTTCCCCTTCAATGTTAACATTTTGTTGCCCAGCAAACTCAAATGCAGAAAGATTATAACTTCCACTTTCTAAATCAGTTACTTCTTTATTTATCAATTTTTCACTCAAAGTGAAACCATTTTCAACATATTCATTTTCTTTTGCACCAGATAAAACCATCTTGATATTGCTTTCATAGTTATCAAAATTTCTTTCCACATTAAAATTAAATGTTGTTGCATCTTCTTCGTTTTCGCCAGTTCCTTGCAAAGTCAACTTGCCAAGTTTATAAATTTTTCCAAGTTCAACACTATCACTATCTGCATAAAACACACCTTGTTCATCACTACTATTTGCAAAAGCCTTGCCCGAAACTTGATATTTTCCTTCTGCCACACCTTCAAAAGTGGTTTCATTGATATTTTCAGTGAAATTAAAGGTATATTCATCTCCAACTTTAACTTCCACATTTTTAAAATGTTCAGGAGCAGAAATTTGATATCTACCACCTTTTTCCTCATCAAAAAGATTTTCAAAAGTTGGAGCATTCAGTTTGTTTATTGAAATGCTTTCGCTTTCCACACTAATTTTTTCAGAATTCTTATCGTGAACAACAACAGAAAGTTCGTAACTTCCAGAAGATAAAGTTTCAAGCGAACTTGAAATTTTAATAAAATTATCGCTTTGCTTTTCGCTTATCACTTTGCCATTAAATATAACAGAATAACTTGCATCGCTGACACTTGACCATGATACAATGTTAGTGCTACTATCAAAAGAAAAATCTGACTTTATAAGTTTTGCCATATATCCAAAATACACTGTGATATAAGATGCCTGAGAATTATCAAAGTTACCTTCTCCACAAGCAATTATAGACAGAGTGTATTTTCCATTTTCAACAAGTTGAAAACTATTTGTTGCTATGTATTCATCATAATTTTTTTGCTCGCCAGTGTCCATATTTTCATAAGCAAAATTAATTTTATATTGAGAAGGAGAAGTGAAATCTTCTGTTTCATCAAATTTGTCAACCACCTTGTTCCAAGTTACAAGTCCCATATCGTCCATTTTAATATTTGCAACTTGTTCAAAAGGTTTTTTAACAATAAGTTTCATATCTGCAAGAATGTTGTTTTGATATGTAGCATAAACCATTGTCTGCCCGTGGGTTAAAGCAGTTATTGTGTGATCAGAAATTGAAAAGAGTGAAGAGTTAGAAAATTTAAAAGTGATTTCATTTTTATCAACTTCTTTTGTTTCAAGATAATCATCCAAATTAATCTCTTGTCCGATTGAAGTTTTAATTTCAGCAACTGAAAACTCTGCTGTTTGATTTTTAAAGTTACATGCAGAAAGAAAAGTCCCAATAAGAACGGTAAAAATTGAAACCAACAAAATGTTAATTCTTTTCATAAACACTCACTCCCTTCTTTTAGTTCACTTTTAATATATTTATTGTAACACTTAAAGGGGGAATTTATCAAATAAAAATGATAAAAAATATAAATAAAATATATTATATAAATAATAAAACATTTTTTAAAAAATTAATTAAAAATAAAATTATAAATTATTTTTAAAACAGCAAAAATAATAGAAAAAATTCCAAAAAAATGGAATTTTTTATTATTTTATTACAATTTTTATGATTAATTTAATATTTTTCACTCACACTTGGGATATTGTTTATATCATCTTTTGTTTGGTCAATCTTAGAATTTAGAACACAAATAACAACAATTTCCACAATTATTGCAACAATAAACAGGCACAAAAGAATGGTAGAAACTATTTTAAAGACCTTCTTATTCTCTTGTTTACTTTCTTTTTTCTCGTCTATAGACTCTTTTGATTCTTTTCTTTTTAGATTTACTTTCACTTTTATCTTCCCTTTTGTCTTTAAACACATTGTAGCATTTTTCAAATAAATGTGCAACAAAATTTCCTATTAATAATCTTTCAATCATAAATGCTAAAAGAAAAGATAAAAGAGTATAAACTCTAATTTCTCCATAATTATAATTCAAATTTATATAATAGAAAACAAAAATTGTTAAAAAAACGAAGAAAAACAATAAAAAATTATAAAAAAACTTAATTTTTATAACATTTTTTATAAAATTTAAAAAATCAAAAAATATTCCAGTTAAAAAACCTGAAATAATTATAATTAAAAATATATATGGCTGAGCAAGTGTTTCATATAACATTATTTAAAAATCCTTTTGAAAAAGCCAATCTTTTCATGTTTGACCATATACTTAACACCACTTATTTCTCCAGAAAATTCCACTTCCTTATCATCTAAATTTAATTTAACAACCTCCAAATTATTGCCAGAAATAACCATATTTGCTTCACCAACTTCCACAACCGCTTGACTGCTTGTTGACGAAATAACTCTGGTTGCCCCAAAAATTGTTAAAAGTTTTCTATTTTCAATCACAACTTTTTCTTCCATCACATACTCCTTAAAAAATAATATGTTAAAAAGAAAAAACTTAGAATATCAGTTGAAAATTAATTTATAATATATTAAAATATTTTCATGAAAAGAAAAGACATAATCGTTAACAAGGCAAAAAAAGTTATTGATGTCATTTTAGACAATAATTTTTCCTATGCAAGCGCCTGTAAAATGCTTAGAAATAAAGATGTTAAACTTAATGGAAAGGTATGCAAAGAAAATATTAAAACAGAAATTGGTGACACTTTAACAATCTTTTATAAGGAAGAAAGCAAGCCTTATGAAATTGTTTACGAAGATAACGATGTTGTTTTAATCAATAAATTTTCTGGAATTGAATCAGAAAAGGGTGTAGACAATCTTTTAAACGCATATGCTGTTCACAGACTTGACCGAAACACTGAAGGTTTGCTTGTTTTGGCAAAAACGCAAGACGCAAAACAGAAACTTGAAAAGGCATTCAAAAAGCATTTGATAAGAAAATTTTATATTGCTGAAGTTGTGGGAGAATTTAAAAATTATGGGCTGTTTACTGCTTATTTAGAAAAGGATAGTGAAAAATCCTTGGTAAAAGTATATAGCAAAAAAACTAATAATTCTCAAAAGATTGAAACAATCGTAAAACCAATCAAAATTGGCAAAGAAAGCAGTCTTGTTGAAGTGGAAATTGTGGGTGGAAAAACTCATCAAATAAGAGCTCACTTAGCATATCTTGGACATGCCATTGTTGGTGATGGCAAATATGGAAAACGAGAAGACTTCAAGCGTTTTAAAGAAACAAAACAAAAACTTTTTGCTTACAAACTTATTTTTGGGAATATAGGACTTAGTGGAATCGACAACAAAGAATTTAAAATTTTGCCTAAATGGAATATTGATTTGAAAGATAAATTATAAATTAATTTTATTTTATAGGTAACATCTTATCTATTTAAAACATAAATAAGAACAATGAATAAAAAAGTTATATCTTACAATTCATATTATGAAGGATTGTTACAAGACCTTTTTTGTGGAAATGATGGATTATTTTCACTTTTTTTGCATTTTTTCTATCAATATAACAATATTTTTGTTTTTAATAATAATTTTTCAAATAAATTTCAAACACTATATAAACTTGAACTTGAAAGTTGCGAAAAAGTTTGTCAACTAATTTTTAATATGGGCGGAGATGCAAAATACTATTCTTCAACAAAAAAATACATCAGTGGGATGAATATTGACTATATGAAAAATTTGAAATCAACACTTGAACTTGACATTGAACTTGTGGAAAAAAGCACGATTGACATCAAAAACATCATGACAAAAATTGAAAATAAGGAAATAAAAAGACAGTTGAATGAAATATTAAAAATAAAAACTGCCGAAGAAAAAATTTTAAAAGATACCTATTTGCAGTTAATCCAATTAAAATAAGTCATAAACAAATTCAAAAATTTTAAAACCAAAATTTGGGTAAAGATAATTTGAAATTGTTCCTTTTTGCACAAACTCTAAAAGCCAACTGCTTAAATTTAAACTTGCAAATGTGGTTAAAATGATGTATATAAAAGTCGTTACAATAAAACCTTTAAAAACGCCTAGCAATAACCCCATAAAACGATTTGCCACACCAACGCCCATTTTTTTGAATATAAAAGTAAGAAGGATATTGATAAATTTCACTATAATAAATAAAGTAATAAAAACTATGATAAACAAAAGAATATTATAAGTTAACTTGGCAAAGGAAGGCGCTAAAATTTGTCCAGCGGTTAAATTTCCATCAATTGAAATATTTTTTGAAACCAATCTTATAATTGCAATAAAAACAGAATTAGATAGAGCAGCTGCACTTAATAAATCTTCTATGTTTTGAAAATTTCCCGGAATAACGTTGTTAAACATATTTTCAAACACAAGAGCAAATTTGTTATAAATTTCAACTAGCACAAAATTTTCAGATAAACTTTTAGAAATATAATAAGCAATAATAAAAATAATCAAAGAACTAAAAAGGGAAAGAAACATTTTAACAAATCCCTTTACAAACCCTTTAATACTGTAAATCGCCAATATAGATAATAAAAGATAATCCACATAAAAATTATTGACAAAATATTTATTTTTAATTAAAAAATAATATTTTTTATTAAATAATTAATAAAAAATTAATAAAAAATTAAATTATCAGTATTTATAAGCATAAAAAACACCTATAAATTAAATAAAAAAATTAATAAAAATAGAAAAAACCATTTTTATTAATCAATTTTTAATATTTTTTAATTATTTTAATAATTTTTCAAGAGTTTTACATTTTTCCTTATTCATGTCTTCTAAATCTTCCAGCCTATACTTTATTCCCATTTTTTTATATTTTTCCTTTGCCATGCTATGGTAAGGCAACAATTCAATTTTTTCAACATTTTTTAATTTGCTTGCAAACTCTTTAAGTTTTAAAACGCTTTCTTTGCTATCATTATAATGTGGCAAAATAACTTGCCTTAACCAAAGTTTAACATTTTTTTCTTGACATTTTTGCAAAAAAGCATAAAATTTATCTATTTTCTTGCCAGTTAATTTTTGATATCTTTCAGCATCTAATTCCTTGACATCTAAAATTACCAAATCGCAATAATCTAGTATTTCATCATAATTATCGCCAAAACCAGATGTATCTAAACAAGTGTTTATATTATTTTCTTTACACTTTTTAAGCGCTTCAAGTAAAAACTCTGGCTGATTCAATGGTTCTCCACCAGAAAAGGTTACCCCACCATCTTCACCAAAATATGTTTTATATTTTGATATTTTTTTCACAAGTTCAGTTGGAGTTATTTGTATCTTCTTTTCATTAGACCAAGTTTCTGGATTATGACAATATGCACAGCGAAGTGGACAGCCTTGCATAAAAACAACAAAGCGAACTCCCGGTCCATCCACCAACCCCATACTTTCAAAACTATCTATATTTCCATATACTTCCATATGTTTATCCTTTTTTGACTATAATGTTTAATCAAAATTATCGTGATATATGAAAAGTTCTTGAAATAACTTCTTCTTGGTGTGCCCTTGAAAGTTTGTTGAAATTAACTGCATAGCCTGAAACTCTTATTGTTAAATTTGGATATTTCCATGGGTTATTCATTGCATCAATCAAAAGGTCTCTGTTTAAAACATTGACATTAAGATGTTGTGCCCCTTGAACAAAATAGCCATCTAAAACACTAACCAAGTTTTTAACTCTTGACTTTTCATCCTTTCCAAGTGCATCTGGAACAATTGAGAAAGTGTTTGAAACACCATCTTGACAGCAATTACAATATGGAATTTTTGCAACAGAATTAAGAGAAGCAAGTGCTCCAGAGCAATCTCTTTCATGCATTGGGTTTGCTCCTGGTGCAAAAGGTTCCCCTGCTTTTCTGCCATCAGGAGTTGTTCCTGTTTTCTTTCCATACATAACATTTGAGGTTATTGTTAAAAGTGAAAGTGTCTGTTTGGCATTTCTGTATGGTTTTTGTGCATTTAAGCATTCCATAAAATATTTAACAAGGTCAACTGCAATCTCATCAACTCTGTCATCATCATTTCCATACTTAGGGAAATCGCCTTCAGCTTCAAAATCAACAATCACACCTTCTTCATTTCTGATTGGTTTAACTTTTGCGTATTTAATTGCAGAAAGTGAATCAACAGCAACAGAAAATCCTGCAACACCAAACGCCATAAGCCTTTCAACATGAGTGTCATGAAGTGCCATTTGAGCAGCTTCATATGCGTATTTATCATGCATATAATGAATTATATTCATGGCATCAACATATGTTTTTGCAACAAGTTTCATGGTTTTTTGATAATTTTTCCAAACCTTATCAAAAGTCAAAATCTTTTCAGTGTTTTTCTTTAATCCTTCAACAACCAAAGTTCCAGATTTTTCATCCACACCACCATTGAGAGAATATAGAAGTGTCTTTGCTAAATTACATCTTGCTCCAAAAAATTGCATTTGTTTGCCTACTTTCATTGCAGAAACACAACAAGCAATTGCATAATCACTGCCATAAATTGGACGCATAACATCATCGCCTTCATATTGAATGGCATCAGTGAGTATGGAAATTTTTGCACAAAATTTCTTAAAGTTTACTGGCAATTTTTCAGAATATAAAATGGTCAAATTTGGCTCTGGTGATGGGTTTAAATTTATTAGTGATTGCAAATATCTGAAAGAGTTTTTAGTGACTAAACTCTTCTCGTCATTAAGCATTCCACCCACACTTTCAGTAACCCATGTTGGATCGCCAGCAAAAATCTCGTCATATTCAGGAGTTCTTAAATGACGAACAAGGCGAAGTTTAATGATAAACTGATCAATAAGTTCTTGTGCTTCTTCTTCTGTTAGCACTTTCTTTTGCAAATCTCTTTCAATGTAAATATCGAGAAAAGTTGAAGTTCTGCCCAAACTCATTGCAGCGCCATTATCTTCCTTGACGCCTGCAAGATAAGCAAAATATAACCATTGCACTGCTTCTTGAGCATTTTTTGCAGGTTTTGAAATGTCAAATCCATATGAACTTGCCATTTCTTTAATTTTATTCAAAGCCCTAATCTGCTCCATAACTTCTTCACGAAGTCTGATGTTTTCTTCGCTTGAAACATCAATTTCAGCATAATCTTTTTGTTTAAATTCAATAAGTTTATCAATACCATAAAGTGCAACTCTACGATAATCTCCAATAATTCTTCCCCTGCCATATGCATCAGGAAGACCTGTTAAAAGACCTGCCTTGCGTGCTCTTCTAATTTCTGGAGTATAGACATCAAAAACGCCATCATTATGAGTTTTTCTGAATTCTTTAAAATATCCTTCAAGAGTTGGATTTAATTGTTTGTTGTATGCGGCAAGTGCCTTGTCTGCCATTCTTGTTCCACCATAAAGATTGACAATGCGTTTTAATGGTTTATCAGTTTGCAAACCAAAAACAACTTCGTTTTTCTTATCAATATATCCCGGCTTAAAATTGGTTATCCCAGAAACTTCATCAAGTTCAACATCCAAAAGACCCTTTTTGCTTTCTTCTTGCAAAAGTTTTTCACATTTTTGCCAAACTTTTTTTGTTTTTGGAGATATTGATGCAAGAAAAGTATCGTCCCCTTTATATTCTTTATAGTTATTTTCTATAAAATTGAAAACATCAATATTTTCTTCCCAATTACCACCTTTAAAACCCTTCCAAAACTCTTTAAATTCTTCCTTCATATCTTCTCCTTTTATTTCTCTATATATTGTATTCTAAAAACCAAAAACCACATTATATTGTGATTTTTGCATCCCCTTTGCCTACATATTGTATAATATACTTATATTTAAAGTCAAATGTTATAGCAATATTTATAAAAAAATGTTATGATTTTCATAACATTTTAGTTTTATTCTTGAGTTTTTTCTTCTTCAATTATTATATTGTCATTTTTATTCATATCGACCTGCTTATTGCTATTAACAATCTTATCTATAACTTCATATAACTTTGAAGATGAATTTTCTGTGTTGACATAAAAACATCTACCTTGAAAAACGCCTTTATTGCCTCTAAAAATATTAAAACCTTGGTCATTTTCTCCAATTTGAATTGTAAGTTCATCAAATGGCAAACCATTGATTTCAAAATGGCAATCAAATTTAAAATTAAGAAAGTAACCTTCGTTTAACATTTTGTTATACAACTCAGGAAAAGTAACTGCAAGAGCAGGCGTTTCTATGGCATTTTCCATGTAATTTATAAATTCTTCTTGAATATCTGCCTTTTCTTCGTCAGTAATTTCAATCACATTTCCATTTGCAATTAAATTCATCTCTCCATATGGAAAAACATCACAAACATTAAATATCGCTGAAAACATCATGGGAACTCCTAATAATGCAAACATCATTCTATTTAACATAAATACCTCCTTTAACAGAAGGTATTTTGTGAAAAAGAATAAAATTTATGCATTTTTAATTTTAATTTAAACTTCGGCAAACTGGCTGTTATATAGATCTGCATAGAAACCACCTTTTTCCATAAGTTCGTTGTGATTTCCGCTTTCAATAACATCTCCATCTTTAAGAACCAGAATTATATCGGCATTTTTAATGGTGGACAAACGATGTGCAATGATAAACGAAGTTCTGCCTTCCATAAGTTTATCCATAGCCTTTTGAATTAATTCTTCTGTTCTTGTATCTACCGAACTTGTTGCTTCATCCAAAATTAACATTGGCTTGTTTTCAATCATGGTTCTTGCTATTGTCAACAATTGTTTTTGCCCTGCTGACAAATTGACTGCATCGTCAATAACAGTGTCATAGCCATTTGACAATGTTTGAATAAAGTGGTCAACACCAACACTTTTGCAAGCATTTACAATGTCTTCATCAGTGACACCTTCTTTGTTGTATCGAAGGTTTTCTTTTATTGTTCCTTCAAAAAGCCAAGTGTCTTGCAAAACCATTCCAAACAAATCATGAATATTTTCTCTGGTTAAATCATGAATTGATTTTCCATCAATCTTGATATCTCCTGAATCTATTTCATAGAACTTCATAAGTAAATTTACTAGGGTTGTTTTTCCTGCACCTGTTGGCCCAACAATCGCAACTTTTTCCCCTGCTTTAACATCCACAGAAAAGTCATGAATAATAACCTTATCTTTGTTGTAACCAAACTTTACATGTTCAAACGAAATATTACCTTTAACATCTTTTAAAACTTCAGTTTTATGACTTTCATCTTCAAGTTCTTGCTCCTCCAAAAATTCAAACACGCGAGTGCTTGCTGCCGATGTTGATTGTAAACTTGTTAAAGACTGAGCGATTTGAGAAAGTGGGTTGGAGAACATTCTTGCATATATCATAAAGGATGCAATTGGGCCAAGACCGATAATATTGTTTGCTGCAAGCACTGCACCGACCACGCACACAGCAACAAAAGCAAAGTTCCCAATAAAGTTCATTATTGGCATCATTGAGCCTGATAAAAATTGAGATTTCCAACCGCTGTTATAAAGTTTTTTGTTTATTTTTTGAAATTCTTCGCCTTTTTCTCTTTCTGCATTGAAAAGTTTAACCACATTATGACCTGAGTAAACTTCTTCAATATGAGCATTCATATCGCCCAAAACTTTTTGTTGCATATTGAAATATTTTTGTGACTTTGTAAGAAACAATAACATAACCAAAAAGCCAATAAGTGTTGCAACAATAACAGTAAACGCCATTATCCACTGAGTGATAAACATGGCAATTAAAACACCAATAAAAAGTATAACATTGGAAAAGAGTGAAGCAATGGACTGGTTTAAAGTTTGACCAATTGTGTCGACATCATTGGTTACACGACTTAATGTGTCGCCATATAAATGTGAATCAAAATATTTTAAAGGCAATTTGTTAATTTTATTTGAAATATCACTTCTAAATTTATAGACAACTTTTTGCGTTGTTGTTGCCATGATAAACTGCTGAAAATAACCAAGAACTGCCATAAGTAATGCCAAGGTTAGCACAAGAAGTGCCACACTTGTAACTTTTTCAATATCAACTGGAAGTCCCATTCCAATTGCTCCAGCAATAATTTCTGTTAAATCGCCAATCTTGTTTGGAGTTATAATTTGACATACAACTGAAATTGCTCCAAGAATTAAGGAAATTGCAATTAACCAATAGTATTTTTTGCAATATCTGATAAGTTTAAGCATAGATTTCTTAAACATTCCTTTTGCTGGCTTTTCGCCACCTACACTGTGCATTCTCATTGTAATTCCTCCTCTGACAATTGTGACAAGGCAATTTCTTTATAGATAGGACAATTTTTAAGAAGTTCTTCATGAGTGCCAATTCCAACCATATCTCCACTTTCAAGCACAATAATCTTATCCGCATCCTTAATTGTTCCAATACGCTG
>CALWFX010000030.1 GCA_944377765.1 uncultured Clostridia bacterium | reverse complement strand
ATGGCAATCAAAAGCCCTTCCACAATATGAGCCCTATCTTTAGCTAAGTCCAAATCATATTTTGTTCTTCTAACAATAACATCTCTTTGAAAAGCAGTGTAATAGGAAATAATTTCCATAAGTCCCATTTGTCTTGGTTTGCCACCTGCAATAGCCACCATATTTATGGCGTAAGAAATTTGCATATTGGTATTTTGAAAAAGTATACCCAAAATTTTCTTCGCATTGGCATCTTTTTTAAGACGAATAACCGCTCTCATTCCAGTTCTATCACTTTCATCTCGGATTTCACTGATGTCCGCAAGTTTATCTTTATTTTTTTCTTTAAGTTCAGCAATTTTTTGAAGAAGAAGTGCTTTATTTACTTGATATGGAAGTTCTGTTATAACAAGGCTTTGCTTATCACCATTTTGTTCAATTCCAACCTTCGCTCTTATTGTAATTTTGCCCTTACCAGTTTCGTATGCACTCTTAAGCCCATCGCCAAAAATAAGTTCTCCGCCTGTTGGAAAATCTGGACCTTTAATTATTTTCATCATTTGCGCAAGAGTGATATTAGGATTGTTTATATATGCCACAACCCCATCAATAACTTCGCCTAAATTGTGTGGTGGAATGTTTGTTGCCACCCCAACTGCAATTCCAGAAGCCCCATTAACTAAAAGATTTGGAAAACGACCTGGCAAAACATCAGGTTCTTTCAAAGTATCATCAAAGTTTAAACTCCACCTAACAGTGTCTTTTTCCAAATCTCTTAAAAGTTCAAGTGCAAGTGGTGTCATTCTTGCTTCTGTATATCTCATTGCAGCCGCACTGTCGCCATCAATTGATCCAAAGTTTCCATGTCCATCAACAAGTGGTGCTCTTAAAACAAAATCTTGTGACAAACGCACCATTGCATCATAAACAGAAGAATCTCCATGTGGATGATATTTACCCATACAATCGCCCACAATTCTTGCCGACTTTCTGTATGGTTTATCTGGAGTCAATCCTAATTCCATCATGGAATAAAGTATACGGCGTTGAACAGGTTTAAGACCATCTTCCACCCTTGGCAAAGCCCTGTCCATAACAACATGTTCAGTATATGGAATCATGGAGTCATGCAAAACTTCGCTTAACTCCTTTGTAATAATACCGCTTCCACCATCACCATAAAATCCATTTGTGTTTTCCATCACTTCTTCTTTCTTTTCCTTACTCAAAAACTTATCCTCGCTTTCTTCAATTTCTTCTTCAAATTCAACTTCGCCAGTCTGGTCAACTTTGTTGTTTATCCTTGGCAATTTGTAACTTTCATTATAATTTTTCAAATTTTCAATTATATCGCTTTCTTTTTCATCCAAATTATCAAAATTCTCATCTAAACTTTCATAATTTTCATTTTCTATTAAATCATCATTATTTTCTTCGGTTTCTTCAAGTTCTTCCTTATCACCTATTATTTCATCTTCACTTAGCAATTTTGCATTATCTTCATATTCATTTTTTTCTTTTATTTCACGATTTTCTTCAACATAATTGTCAACTTTTTCATGTTTTATCTTATTAGGTTTATCAACTTTTTTCTCTCCCTTTCTTTTAACAGCATTAGGCTTAATCGACCAGATATCCAATTGTCCTTCCAAAACAACAGGCTTATCATCCTTTTCTTCTTCCTGTTCATTTTCTGGCAACAACAATTCGTCATAACACATCTGCCCGGGTATTGGTTTATTTAAATTTTCGTCATCATCTTCGTCAAAAAAAGCCATCACTCACCTAACTATCAAATATTTTTATATTCCTTCATAAACGAATCTTCTTTATCAAAATTTGCGTGTTCGCTGATATATAACTTTCTATCTTCAATGGCATCACCCATCAAAGTGGTAATTAATTTTTCCGCTTCCGCAGCATCTTCAATGGTAACCTGAATTAAAGTTCTTTTTTCTGGGTCCATTGTTGTTTCCCAAAGTTGTTCAGGGTTCATCTCTCCAAGACCTTTATATCTTTGTATCATATATCCTTTTCCTGCTGCTTTCACTGCACTTGCAAGTTCGGCATCTGAATAAACATATTTTTCATAATCTTTTTTATACACCTTATAAAGTGGAGGAAGTCCAATAAAAACATGACCATCGGTAATAAGTGGTCGCATATATCTAAAGAAAAAGGTTAAAAGAATTGCTCTAATGTGTGCACCATCTTGGTCAGCATCGCTTAAAATCATAACCTTATTATACTTTAAACTATCAAGGTCAAAATCTTCACCAAACCCAGTGTCAAGAGCAGAAATTATCGTTCTAATTTCTTCGTTTGCAAGCACTTGGTCAACACGCTTCTTTTCTGCATTTAATGGCTTACCACGAAGTGGCAAAATTGCTTGAAAAGAGCGGTCTCTTCCCTGCTTTGCAGAACCTCCCGCAGAATCTCCTTCCACAATGAAAAGTTCATTTTTTTCTCTATTTCTTGAAGTGGAAGCGGCAAGTTTTCCAACCAAATTAAAGTTTTCTGCATTAGCCTTGGCTCTTGTAAGTTCCTTTGCCTTTTTTGCTGCAAGTCTAACTTTTGCTGCTTGCTTTGCCTTATTTACAATAATTTCAGCAACTGTTGCATTTTTCTTATCGTCCAAAATTTTGGTAAGTTCTCTAAGCGTCAAATTCTCCACTTCTGTTTTTGCTTCAATGTTGCCAAGTTTGGTTTTTGTTTGCCCTTCAAATTGAACATTGTTCATTTTAACATTGATAATAACAGTGATGCCTTCCCTAAAATCTTCCCCGAGTAAATTTTGTTCCTTATCTTTTAATAGATTATTTGCTCTTGCATAGTCATTGAAAGCTTTGGTGAAAGCAGACTTAAAGCCAGTTTCATGCATACCACCTTCTGTTGTTGGAATGTTGTTAACAAAAGAAAAGGTGTTTTCAGTGTAAGAATCAGTTAAAATGAAGGCAACTTCCAAAGCAAGAATTTTGCTTTCAGCACTAAAATATATAGGTGTTTTAAAAAGTGAAGTTTTTCCTTCCACAAGGTAAAGAGCGAAGTCAGAAATTCCACCTTCATAATGGAAAAACATATCTTCGCCAGTATTCAAATCTTCAACTTCAATCTTAAGACCTTTATTTAAAAATGCAAGTTCTCTTGCCCTTTTAATAATTGTTTCATAACTAAATTTTTGCTCACCAAACACTCTTGGGTCTGGCAAAAATGTAACGCTTGTTCCTGATGTTGTGCTTGTTCCAATTTCTTTTAAAGGTGCAACTGGCACACCGCTATGTATCTTTCCATTTTCATCTTCATAGGAATGAAATTCAATAAAATATTTTTTTCCATTTTTATTTACAGTAACTTTGCACCATGTGGAAAGAGCATTGGTTACAGAAGCACCAACCCCATGAAGTCCGCCTGAAAATTTATAGTTTTCGTTGTTAAATTTTCCGCCTGCATGAAGAGTGGTATAAACAACTTCAACACCACTTTTTTTAAGTGTTGGATGCATATCCACTGGAATACCACGCCCATTATCTTCAACTGTTGCACTGCCATCTTTGTTTAAGATAATTCTAATCGTATCTCCATAACCATTGGAAATTTCATCAATTGAGTTATCAACAATTTCCCACAAAATGTGATGAAACCCACGAGAACTTGTTGTTCCAATATACATCCCCGGACGCAAACGAACTGCGTCAAGCCCTTCCAAAACAACAATATCTTTTGATTCATATTTTTTTTCTGCCATACAAACTCCGCTAAATCTAAAATTAATTTTATTCTATCAAATTATAACATAAACATACAAAATTTAAAAAATGATTTTTGCCATTTTGACGAATAAATATTAAAATCAAAACAAAAATTATAAAGTTTTACAGAATATAAACATTTTCCTAATAATTTATTTTTTGTTTCATAAAATTTTAATGAATAATTATTAAAAAATAGGAATTATTATACAAATAATATTTCAACTAAAAATATCATTTCTCATATATAAAAACTATAATAATGCACAACATAAATGAGAGTTAATTTTGTTAAATAATAGGTTTGCAAAAAATTTTCAATTAAAAGGCGGAAAAATGAAAAAAATTGTTTTAACTGGTGGCGGAACAGCTGGGCATGTTTATCCAGCACTTGCACTTTGCGACAAACTAAAAGATTATGAAATTCACTATATAGGAAGTAGTGGCATGGAAAAAGATATATTAAAAAAAT
Source organism: uncultured Clostridia bacterium (assembly GCA_944377765.1). Lineage (GTDB taxonomy): Bacteria > Bacillota > Clostridia > Christensenellales > UBA1242 > Caccovivens. The sequence continues at coordinate 5,797 of CALWFX010000030.1, read as the reverse complement.
TTCCTAACATTTTCTATCATGAAATACCTGCAGTTAAACTTGAAAGAAAACTAACTTTAAGAAATTTTTTAATACCCTTTAAACTTTTAAAGTCAATTAGATGTTCAAAAAAGGTTTTAAAGGAAATCTCTCCAAATATTATCTTTTCAAAAGGTGGGTTTGTTGCAGTGCCTGTTGCCATATCTGCAAGCAAACTTAAAATTCCTGTCATAAGCCATGAAAGTGATTTAAGTTTTGGACTTGCAAACAAAATAATTTTGCATTATTGCTCCTGTATGTGCACAAGTTTTGAAAAAACAAGTTTAGGAAATAAAAAATGTGTTTACACAGGTCAACCAATTAGAGAAAAAATATTTAATGGCAACAAAAACATAATAGACTTTAAAAATAACAAGCCCTATCTTTTAGTTTTAGGTGGAAGTTTGGGTGCAAAATTTTTAAACAATCTCGTTTTTGATAATATTGAAAACTTAACAGAAATTTTTAATGTAATACATATTTGTGGAAAAAATAACTATCAAAATATAAAGCATAAAAATTATATTTGTTTGCCATACGCAGAAAATATTGAAGATTATTATGCAAGATGCGACTTGGTTTTAGCACGTGCTGGCAGTGGTGTTATCAACGAACTTTTAATACTTAATAAACCCATGTTATTAATCCCCTTATCAAAAAAATGTTCAAGGGGCGACCAAATTGAAAATGCAAAACTTTTTGAAGAATTAGGTTATGCAAAAATGTTAGAAGAAGATAATGCTGATTACATAAAAATTAAAGAAAATTTATTAAATTTATTAAAAAATAAGGAAAAAATCGTAAAAAATATGAAAAAAACTGCAAAAAACAATGCAAATTCAATAATTTTTGATTTAATTAAAAAATTTGAAATTAAAAATAATTAATAAAATTATTTAAAATCAATTATTTTATCTATTTAATATTTTATTTACATATTTTGACATTATTTTTACAGTATAAATAAATTAATATTGAAATTATTTATTAAATATCTTATTTTTCTTCGAATTTTTGTCGAATTTTATCAAATTTTTCTCATTTTTTAATTCGACAAAAATTTTAATTTATGCGAAGAATTCTTTTTAAGTTAGGAATTCCATATCCTTCACTGTTAGCATCAAAGCCAATACTTGTGCAACCACTTAGAAGTCTATTTTTTATTTCTTTCGGTGAAAGATTTGGAAAACATTCAAGCATCAACGACACAACACCTGCAACCATTGGAGTTGCCACACTTGTGCCACTGAGTTTTGTATAAAAATTTTTAATACCACAAGAAGTTATATCCACGCTTGGAGCAACTAAGTCTGGTTTAAAATGTCTTAGTGCAGGACCGCGAGAAGAAAAGTTTGCCATTTCAAAAAAATCTCTATTAAAAGTTGTTTCATCAAACCGATTGTCATCAATGCCACCAACAGTGATAATTTCTGGACTAATCCCAGGAGATTTAATTGTGCTTTCGTTTGGTCCGCTATTTCCCGCCGCCGCAACCACAACAACACCGTCCTGCCAAAGAGCATTTGCCCCAAGCATGATTGGGTCGTTATAACCAATCGGCTCACTTCCAAAACTCATGCAAACAACCTTTATATTTTCCTTTTTATGATTATCAAACACCCATTCCATCGCATCCAAAATTTTATTTGCTGTTGCTTCTCCATTTTTGTTTAATGCTTTAAGCACAAACAAATGTGATTTTGGAGCAATTCCCGAATATTTAAATTTAGACAAATATCCACCACCCGAACACACGCCACAAACAAATGTTCCATGACCATTATCATCGTATAATGAAGTCTTATTATCAATGAAATCTTTAAAAAACTTTATACGATTTTCGCAAAGCAAAAAATCAGCGTGTGGATTAATTCCTGTATCAATAAAAGCAATGTTAACTCCTTGCCCTTTAAATTTTAAATCTTTAACATTTAATATATTTTTTTTTTTATTTATTTGACAACATGCAAGTGAAAGAGAAGAAATATATTTAACACCATTTAATTTTGCCAAAGAAAAAATTTGCTCTTTGGTGGCACGACAAAACAAAGCATTTATGAATAAATATTCATTTTCGATATGTATATCTTTACTTTTTAAATATTCTATAATTGGAAACTTTTTGTCATAATAAACAAAACAATCAATCTTATTATCATTTGACATACATTGCGTTAAATTAAATAAATTCTTATCAATTTTTTCCATTTAGTTCATCAATAATCCTTATCATATTTTCGTAACTTTCTTGTGGAAGATAGTTTTTAATTGCGTCTAAAGAATTTAAGAGCCCTTTATAATCAAAACTATTATTCGCTTTTTGCTTTTGCACTTCCATTTTTAATGCATCATACAAATCTTCTGCTGACATATTTTTCATATTTTCATACATGGAAACCATATCCTGTTCAGGTATACTTTCGCTTTTTTCATTACTCGTTTTTGCAATATCGTCTTTATGCAAATTTGCAAATTCACTTAAATTCATATCTTTCCCCTAATACAATATATGAACAAATATCAAAGTTTTACACAAATTTAAAAAATTTAAGCATATAAATAATATATGAATAATTATAATGAAAAGAGTGGTTTCAATTCTAAGGGTTCTCAAAATGAAAATCAAAATTTTTCATATTATCCAGAATCTATTTTTATTAAAGATGGCAAAATAAGCACTCAAGCATATGAACAACAAAACACAAATATCCAAAACTTTGATAAAAACAACTTAACAAACACAAAAAACTCTACTTTCAATATAAACAACCTTATGCCATTATTGAATAATAACAAAAATTTAACCGACTTACTTCCATTGCTACTTGCAAAACAAAGTGGTGGCAATATTGAAAGCATGTCAAAACTTATTAACAATTTTAACCACACCAAAACAACTGAAAGTAAGCCAGAAAACAAAAAAATAACCCACCAAAATTATATTGATGAGTTATAATAATTTTATTATTACTAATTTTATAGCAAATCAAATTAAAACATTTTTAATCGTCAACAATTGACCCATTTTCAAAATACACTTTTCTTTTACATATTTTATCAGCAAGTTCAGGACGAGTGCATGCCAAAATTAATGTTGTGTCTGCAGTTTTCAACCTTTTAATTAAACTTAAAATCGCCTCAACATAGACATCAGAAATTTCATCAAATATGTTATCAACAAGCAACAAGTCAATAGGTCTAAAAGATAATCTTATAAGTGACAAAATATATTTATCTTCCTTACGAATATTTTTAACCTTCACATCTCTTAACTTTTCAATTGAAAAATCAATAATGGCATTGTTTATCATTTTCTCCGCATCAGCAGGCTTAACACCTTTTTTATTTAAAATATATTTAAAATTTTCATATACAGTTTTGTTCTCCAAAAAGACAGGGCAATATGGCACATATCCCACATTTATATCAGTTTTGAAATCGATTTTTTTAAGTGGTATTTTATTGATATAAACTTCTCCACTGTCAAAACCTTCAAGTTTTGCAATAACTCTTAACAAACTTGTTTTTCCACTGTTTTGTTCCCCAACAAGAGCAACACTTTCCCCCACTGCCACATCCAAATTAATATCATTTAAAGCATAGTATTCTTTTGTATATTTCAAATATAAATTTTTAATCGATAACATAATTTACTCCTAAAATATAATTATATAATACTACAAAATTAAAAAAAATAAAAGCAAAAACTCCAATTTTACCATTATTTATAGCAAACTATTGCAATTTACAATCAAATTGCTTATAATAACAAAAACAAAATAAGACAGTTGCAATGGAGAATATACAAATGAAAAATAATGTGAATAACAAAAATCAGCGAAATATTATACTTGATATTTTCAAATATATCTCAGCATTTTTTATTGTTTCCATACATTTTCAAGTAATTCCAAACCTTACCGCCTTTTCAAGATTTGCCGTTCCCTGCTTTTTTATTTTAAATGGCTATTTTTTATGTAATAAGCCACCTGAAACTGCGGAGGGGGGATTTTAAGAGATATAAAAAATTTCCTACCTTATATAGTAATTTTATACTCCGCCCAACTTATTGATTTTGCTGTAACATATCAATTTCGTGATTTTATAGGAATAAGTTGGTATATTCCCGCATACTTTTTTACACGAATTTACTATATCTATATATGCAAATACAACTTGCAAAAATTATTTTTCTGCCTTATTCCAGCTCTTTTAATTGGAAATTTGTTACTTGGAAGTTACTCCACTTTAATTTTCTCTACCGATATTCCACTTATCTTGTCAAGAAACTCCATATTCACAGGATTGCCATTTTTCTTGATTGGAGCACTGATAAGAAAATCAACTTTCAATATTAACAAATTTTCCGCTTTTCTCATTACAATTTTAGGAATTTTAATACTTATAATTCAAATAAATGAATTTCATCTTGTGAAAACTTTAAATGATAATTTTGGCGATATCTATATCTCAACAACCATTGGCTCTCCGCTGATTGTTTATGGTTTAACCAAATTTAAAATTAATTGTCCAAAATATGTTGTCGAAAAATTATATTTAGATAAAGTAAACTTTGGCATATATATGTTTCACTCCATGCTTGGCATAATTTGTCAATCTTTTTTACAAAACAATCTAATTTTCATCTATTGTTTTACCTTTATTTTTGCCTACATTTTTGCTTTTATTGTTGATTTTGTTAGTAAAATTATTAAAAAACATAAATTTTTTCAAAAAAAATGTTAATTTTTGCTATAAAAATTCTTTTATTTTAAATCACTCTTTTTTATCTCCAATTCAAGTTCATCTGAAACATCGTCAATGGAAGTTAAAATTTGCCCTGTTCCAGCATCATTTTCAACAACATTACCAGCAACCACCCTTAAAGTTATCTTGGTATCATTTAAAGAAGTTATGATGTATGTTTTATTCCCCTTATCCACATATTTTTGGTAAGTTTCATGCCCAGCAAGACCATTTGCTTTTGCAATCAAAACTGTCAAGTTATACCATTCATCTTTATTTTCCAAAAATATATCAAATTCATCTTCTCTTTCTTCTTGAACTGTAAGTTTTTGACCTTCAGTTGAAGATTTTATCTGTAAATCAACATATTTTTCTTTCATTCTTTCATCTTTATCTAAAATCATTTTAACTGCATAGTTTGTGCTTAAACCACTTGTCGCATCACTTAGATGTGCAACTCTTAATTTCTGAGCATTATCACACCCAGCAGTTACACAAATAAATAATATTAGCACAATAGAAAACAATCTTTTCATAAAAATATAATGTGCAAAATTATTAATAATATTTATAAAAATCACCTTTCTTTAAAATAAGAAAAGGTGATTTTTTTATTCTCTTCGCTCTTAATTTCATAAAAATGCTACTGCATTTTTATGACACACATCCATATTCACTTACTTTAATTGTGAATTGGAAACCTTGAACTGATGTTGCAAATTTCTGTGTTAATCCGCCATACTCTGTTCGACAAGATATGTTATTTATATTTGTTCCCATGTCACGAGTGAAGTAAATTGTTATTCCTAATATATCTTTCACAAGGTCTGAGAACTTAACTTCGTAACTCCCTGCAACCTGTTGTATTTCTTCTTCTGATGAGATAAAGATGTTTCCTTGCCTACTTGTTTCCACTATGCCAGTGTTTGAGTAACTCTCTTCTGTTCCTTTGAAATTAACCAAGTAATTTATCTCTGATGTATCCATTGTGTTATAGATATTTTGTGTATGGTTATTCCCTAAGTTTCTTATC